>JAVHQF010000001.1:0-22593 GCA_036170995.1 Sideroxydans sp.
CCCAAGCGGGTGGACAGGTGAAGGGCTTGCGTTATGCCGAGGGGCAACTCGATATCGAAGTGAGATTGGCAGGACGTGCTGAAATTGAGGCACTTGAACGGCGTTTGCGTGAACAAGGTTTAACTGCGCTGGTGTTAGAGGTGAATGAAAGCGGTGAGGGTGTCGAAGCACATCTGCGAATCTCCACGGGAGGTGCGCGATGAAGTTGGAAGTCATGATGCAGATGAAGTCCCGCTGGGCGGCTTTGACTGCCAGTGAGCAAAATTGGGTGAAGTCGGGCACGGCCATCGTCCTGCCCAGTTTGTTCTACCTGATTTTGTGGCAACCCGCGCATACCAATGTGGCAAAACTGCAAACGAGCGTGCCCCAGCTGCGCGCTCAACTAGCGCAGATACAGGCGCAAGCGGTGGAGGTACAGACCCTGCGACAAGGCGCTCATCCAGCAGTGTTGGAGGGGGATGCCTTGCGCCACATCGTTGCGGCTGCGGCGGAAGCGGCAGGGTGGGCAGCGCCTATGTTCGTAATTGAACAAGCTGACAAACAAGCGGTGCGTGTCACTGCTGAGAGCATCGAATTCGCAAGCTGGATAAAATTACTGCGTGAACTGGATAGCGCGCATCACATCCGCGCCGATTCACTGACGGTCACGCCGCAGCCTTCGAGCGGCATGGTCAAGGTCGGCGCGACACTGACGAATGGAGCAACGGAGTGACGCGTCCGCATTGGGTGCAGTTCATCCTGTTCTGGATCGTCTTCCTAACGGTCATTATCGTTCTAGCGCCTGCTTCTTTGGTCACTGGATTTTTGGAACGCGCAACGACAGGCCGCTTGTCGATGGCGCAGACCAAAGGCACTTTGTGGCGTGGGAGTGGCGTTTTGCTCCTTGCGCACGACAACAAATTCCTCCCCTTGGGGCATTACGCTTGGCGCATCAGTCCTGCACCGAACCTGAGTCAAATTGCAGTCTCAGTGGATACAGGAGCGGACCAACCTTCGCAGCTACGCATTTCGCCTTGGCGCAATGAGATGGAGGTGTCGCAGGCACAGGTGTCTTTGCCCGCGCAGTTGTTGTCGGTGTTCGCACCGCAGTTACTTCCTTATCGCTTGAGCGGCGAGTTGGCGTTGACGACAGAACATTTTCAAATTACACCGGATGCGAATACGGGCTCGGTCATGCTGGACTGGAAACAAGCGACTTCGGGGTTGACCGACATTGCGCCTTTGGGCGATTACCGCATCCTCTTGCGCGGCGCGGGTGCGGATATGAAAGTTTCACTAACCACGGTGGCGGGCAAGTTGCAATTGGTAGGCAATGGTCAGATTCAGATCGGACGTGTACTCACCTTCAACGGCACGGCGCAAGCAGCGCCCGATCAGAAGGAGATACTCTCTGATTTGTTGCATCACATCGGCCCTGAGTTGACGCCCGGTATCTTCAGCTTCGCCTTGGCGGGGCAGTGATGCGATGAAACACCTGCATCTAATCATCCCTGATCTATTTTTGCCACGCGATGCGATGCGCAACATCAGTGCGGGATTGCAGTTGCCTTATCTGAGCAAGATATTAGCGCGCAGTGATAAAACAATTGCAGAGCGTTATGTAGCAGAAGATTTTTTGTGTAAGGCATTCGGTGCGCGCGCGTTTGCGCCAATCCGTGCGGTAGCAGATGGTTTGGAAGTCGGCGATGCCTATTGGATGTGTGCCGATTCTGTTCATATCGATCTGCAACAATCACAAGCGATCTTGCAGCCCGAGGTTAAATGTGGTTCAGAAGAGTCCGCCGCTTTGTGTGCTGCGTTGAATGAACACTTTGCGCAAGATGGCATCATCTTCTTCGCGCCGCATCCGCAGCGTTGGTACATCCGCATGGAGTCGCCTAGTGATGTGGTGACAACATCTTTGCGTGTCGCGTCATGGCGCGATGTGAAGCCCTATCAACCACAGGGCACCGACGCATTGCGTTGGCACAGCCTCTCCAATGAGATACAGATGCTGTTGCACGGACACGCTATCAACCAAAGCCGAGAGGCGCGTGGAATGCGGGCAATCAATAGTCTGTGGTTGTGGGGAGGCGGCACCGCACAGACTATAAACACGACCGTGGGTGCGCTTGGCGGTGATGAAGCATTGTGTTCACCTTTTGCCAAGGCTGCTGGTCTCCCATATTACGCTTCCCTAGAGCAGATATTGTTGACTGAAGGCGAGACGGGAATATGGGTGGAGAGCGCATTGGCGACAGCGTGGCAACGCGGTGATCTTTACGCTTGGCGAGATGCGATGGTGTGGATGGATCGTGAATTGGCGAGACCGTTATGGAATGCCATCGAGCAAGGTCGCTTGCAGACTGTAACGCTGGAGATACCCGCCGAAACCGAGACGCACCGCTTCGTGTTTAATCGCGCGGCAAGTTGGAAGCTTTGGCGTAGGGCACAGCCAGCTGTTGCGTATGTAAAATGATTGTCTTTCTCTACTCAATTAAATCAACGTATTGAACACAAATAAATCGAGGCGTCGCAATAAGATAGAAGCCAAGGTCAGGGTTGAAGGTTAATGACGAAATAGTCAGTTAGCATTTCCTTGATAGCGCCTGTTCAATCTTCGATATGCCAACTATCTAATCCTTGGTTGTTGGTTGCGCTTCCGCATGTTGTGTAGAATCGCGACAAAACGATAGGGTGTCAGCTATGGATTTCTGGAACAAAGCGACGAATTTCTTCTGGGGGCAAGAGTCATTCAGCTTGATGGTGATGGTGCTGGGTGTCTTCACCTTGTTGTTCTACTTCCGCACGGAAGATCGCATCAGTCTGCTGAATACTTTGGGCTTTTATTTCGCTTGCCTGTTTGGACTCTTTATCAGCGGTATCCTACATGCGATGGAATTCATGCGTGCGGCAGACATCATGCACGAGGTTTTCATCATCGGCTCGGGTATCGCCACCATCCGATTATTGGGACAGTTAGTTTTTCGCTTAATCTTGCCAGCGGTCAAGCTGACACCGCCGCGAATTACTGAAGACCTGTTCGTCATCGTTGCTTACGTTGCATGGTTCATGGTACGTCTGCGTTACGCAGGCCTTGACCTAAGTAGCATCTTGGCAACATCTGCTGTGATTACAGCAGTGATTGCTTTTGCCATGCAAGACACCTTGGGCAACATCTTGGGCGGATTGGCGCTGCAACTCGATAACTCCATCGAGGTGGGTGACTGGATCAAGGTGGACGACATCTCGGGCAAAGTGATGGATATTCGTTGGCGCTCGACTTTGGTGGAGACGCGCAATTGGGAGACGGTGGTGTTTCCCAATAGCCAATTGATGAAGAACAAGTTTCTCGTGTTGGGCAGGCGCACCGATGAGCCTGTGCAATGGCGGCGCTGGGTATGGTTCAACGTGGGGCTGGATGCCTCGCCCTCACGTGTAATTAGCGTGGTCGAGACAGCTATCCTCAACACCGACATTGCCAACGTAGCGAAGAACCCGCAGCCAAATTGCGTGCTGATGGATATGGACAACAAAGGCTATGCCCGTTATGCATTGCGTTACTGGCTGACCGATCTGGCGCCCGACGATCCGACAGATGGCGCGATTCGTTGGCATATCATCACTGCACTGCAACGCGCGGAACTCAAGTTGGCTTTGGAAGAGAAAAGTATTCACATCACCAAAGAGAATGAAAAATACGACGAGGCGATCCATCAGCGCGAAGTATTGCTACGCATCAAAACGCTGCGTCGCGTGGAATTATTCGCCGCAATGACGGATGCCGAGTTAAAGGCGTTGGCGGAACGACTACGCTATTCCCCATTTGCGCGTGGCAATATCATCACGCAACAAGGGGATGAGCGCTCGCACTGGCTATACATCATCATCAACGGTGAAGCGGAAGTATTTTTGATTGCGGCGGATGGAAGTAAGCGTCAACTCAATGTATTGGGTAAAGGCAGTTTCTTTGGAGAGATGGCGCTGCTGACGGGCGCGCCGCGTCGCGCCACGGTGATGGCAAAGACTGATGTGGAGTGCTATCGCTTGGATAAAGAAGCTTTTGAAGAGATATTGTTGGCGCGACCTAGTATTGCCGAAGAGATGTCGCACATTTTGGCAGAGCGCACAGTGCAGTTGGATAGCGCGGCACAGGAGATGGGGGTGAACGCTCGGCGCAATCTATCACAAAGTCGGGGCGAGATATTGGCAACGATTAAACGCTTTTTTTCGCTCAATATTTAGAGACGGGAGCGGCATGTTGTATCATGCGGCCTGCCTTTGAAACCTAGAGACACTGAATATGAAAATAACCTTCCTCGATTTTGAACAATCCGTTTCTGAGTTGGAAAACAAGATCGAGCAATTGCGCTATGTACAAGATGACTCTGCGTTGGACATCTCCGACGAGATAGAACGCCTAAGCAAGAAGAGCCAGACGCTGACCAAAGACATCTACGCCAAGCTTACGCCATGGCAGATTTCCCAAGTGTCGCGCCATCCGCAGCGTCCATACACCTTGGACTACATCGAACACCTGTTCACCGACTTCGAAGAATTACACGGTGACCGCGCTTATGCCGATGATGCCGCTATCGTAGGCGGCCTAGCACGATTCAATGGTCAAAGCGTGATGGTCATCGGCCATCAAAAAGGGCGGGATACCAAGGAGCGTCAATATCGCAATTTTGGTATGCCACGTCCAGAGGGTTACCGTAAGGCGATGCGCTTGATGCGTTTGGCAGAGAAGTTCGGCATTCCTATACTGACATTCATTGACACACCAGGTGCTTATCCCGGCGTGGGCGCGGAAGAGCGTGGTCAATCCGAAGCTATTGGTAGAAATCTGTATGTGATGTCAGAACTGCGTACCCCCATTATTTGCACCATCATTGGTGAGGGTGGCTCGGGTGGGGCGTTGGCAGTGGCAGTGGGGGATGCGCTGCTGATGTTGCAATACTCCACCTATGCAGTTATTTCTCCAGAAGGATGTGCATCTATTTTGTGGAAGAGTGCTTCCAAAGCAGAAGAGGCAGCAGACACCTTGGCGATTACGGCGACCCGCCTGAAAGCCTTGGGCTTGGTGGATAAAATCATCAGTGAACCCTTGGGGGGCGCTCATCGTGACTACGAGACGACTATGTCTAACGTCAAGAAAGCGCTAGTTGATGCCCTCAAACAAGCTCAGAGCAAGCCTACAGGTGAGCTACTGCAAGAGCGTTTCAATCGCTTGATGGGTTATGGCAAGTTCAAGGAAATCGAGCTTAGCTGAGTCTGTTGCGGCTCGTCTAGCGCCGCTTCTCCCATCCTACAGCAACATCCTCATCGGTTTGAGCGGCGGAATGGATTCCGTCGTTCTGCTGCATCTGTTGCAGTCAATCGCGCCTCGTTTTCAGTGGCGACTGTCAGCACTTCATGTTCATCACGGCATCAGCCCCAACGCGGATGCGTGGGCTGAATCTTGCGCCAAGCTGTGCCACCAGTACGCCATTCCTTTGCTAGTCGAGCGGGTGAATATTGCATTCTTGCGCGATGCACATGGGGTCGAAGCTGCCGCACGCAAACTGCGACACAAAGCTTTTATGAACCATGTTTGTGACTTTGTTGCATTGGCTCATCATGCGGACGATCAGGCTGAGACCTTGTTATTGCAGTTGTTACGCGGTGCGGGTGTGAAAGGTGTGTCGGCGATGCCCTTGCTGAAACCTGCGAATCATCAGATGCATGCCACGGTACGTCCTTTGTTGGATGTGTCGCGTGAACAGTTGTACACCTATGCTGCCGAGAACAGCTTGCCTTGGGTCGAAGACGAAAGCAATGCAGATGTGCGTTATCTGCGTAATTTCTTACGGCATCAAATTCTGCCCAATTTGAAATCCTGTTTCCCGCGATACAGAGAGACGCTGGCGCGCAGTGCACACCACTTCGCCGAAGCGAGTCAGTTGATGGAAGAGTTGGCGCAATTGGATGCTTTGCAAGCGTGCGATGGAGAGACGCTCAGCGTTGATTCATTGCGCGCGCTGAGTCATGCAAGAGCCAAGAATCTGCTGCGTTATTTTTTGCATGTGAAGAGTGCTGCGATGCCGCAGTCGGTGCAGATCGAAGATATGTTAAGGCAGCTATGTGAGGCACGCGCAGATGCCGCAGTGTGTGTCGCTTTCGGTGATTGGGAAGTGCGGCGCTATCAAGGCAGGGTTCATGTGATTACAGCGCTTGGTGATTTCGATTCAACTGCTATCGTGACATGGTCGGGAGAAGCCGAACTTCCATGGCCTGCATTAGCGGGGCGCATGTTGTTCAGTGAGACATCAGGAGAGGGCATCAGTCTTAACAGATTGAAGGGCGAGAAAATCGCTCTGCGTTTGCGTTTGGGGGGGGAATATATGTGTCTCCATCGCAACGGCTCCAAGCGTAGTTTGAAGAACATTTTGCAAGAGAAGCACGTTCCATCTTGGCAGCGCGCACGTCTGCCTTTGCTGTATCGCGGGGATGAACTGGTGGCTATCATCGGGGTGGCTATTCGTGAAGAATATCAAGCCCAAGAAAATGAAAAAAGTCTGTTGATATCTTGGGAAAAATAGGGCTATGATGCGCCGACAATAAGTAGTAGCAACCGTGTCGCTAATCCACTATAGGGAGAGAAAAAATGAAGCTATTAAGCGTGTTGTGTAGTGCCTTGTTGTTAAGTCTTTCTCTAGCTGTCTCCGCCGAACCCATTGTCATCAAATTCAGTCACGTCGTCGCAAACGGCACTCCCAAGGGAAAAGCTGCGGATTTCTTTGCTAAACGCGTGGACGAATTGACCAAGGGCAAAGTAAAAGTAGAAGTTTATTCGAACAGCTCCTTATATAAGGATAAGGAAGAGCTAGAGGCATTGCAGATAGGCGCTGTGCAGATGTTGGCACCATCTCTGGCGAAGTTTGGACCGCTGGGTGTCAAAGAATTCGAAGCATTCGATTTTCCATTCATCTTTGATGATTACGCAGATCTTCACAAAATCACTCAAGGACCCATCGGCGCGAGTATGTTGGCCAAATTGGAGCCCAAAGGCATCAAGGGGCTGTCTTTCTGGGATAACGGTTTCAAATCGTTTTCAGCGAATACGCCAATAAAATCGCCAGCCGACTTGAAAGGTAAGAAGATGCGTATCCAGTCTTCCAAGGTGTTGGAAGAGCAGATGCGTTCTGTAGGGGCTTTGCCACAAGTGTTGGCCTTCTCTGAGGTGTATCAAGCCCTGTCCACAGGGGTGGTGGATGGTACTGAGAATCCAATCTCCAATCTCTATACACAGAAGATGCATGAGGTTCAGAAGAATCTGACGCTGACCAATCATGGCTATCTAGGCTATGCGGTCATTGTGAACAAGAAGTTCTGGGATTCATTGCCTGCTGACGTGAGAGGCAAGTTGGAGCAGGCCATGAAAGAAGCCACTGCCTATGCCAATAAGATTGCGCAGGAAGAGAACGATAATGCACTCGCAGAAGTGAGGAAGAGTGGCAAGACCGAAGTCTATACGCCAACCAAAGAAGAACGTATGGCCTTCAAGAAGGCTATGGCATCCGTGCATATCAAGATGGCTGATCGTGTAGGCAAAGATTTATTGCAATCTATCTACAAAGAAACGGGTTTTGACCCCAGCAAGTTGTGATTGATGATTACTTGCTGGCGTAATAGCGCCAGCAAGTGATTCCCCGAAAAATAATAAGTTTGTCGCTGATTAGGGAGTTCCCTTCGTGAAATTTCTCGATCATCTTGAGGAATGGTTGATTACATTCCTGATGGCTGGCGCGACATTAATCATCTTTGTCGCTGTCGTTCACCGTTATGCGGCTAGCAATACTGGCAGCATCCCCGCCTTGCAGGATTGGTTGTTGACGCTAAATTTCACTTGGGCGCAGGAACTCACCATCATTATGTTTGTGTGGATGGCCAAATTCGGTGCAGCTTACGGCGTACGCACTGGCATTCACGTGGGGGTCGATGTATTGATTAATCGACTCGATGAGAAGTTACGTAGCAAGTTCATCGTGTTTGGTTTGTTCGCTGGTGCGTTGTTCACTTTCATCGTGGCTTCTTTAGGTGGCTACTTCGTGTGGGAGAATGGTGCTAATCACGCCTTCCTTCAATTGATGGGTACTCCAGTTGGCGATGTGCCAGAAGGTCCGACCACCCCCGATTTAGAGTGGCCAACATGGATTGTGTATTTAGCTATTCCGCTTGGCTCGAGTCTAATGTGTTTTCGTTTCCTGCAAGTGTTGGTGAGCTTTATCAAGACAGGTGAATTGCCGCATCACGACCACGGTCACGTTGATGGTCTGGATGATGACAATCTTCATCCATCCGAAAGTAATAGGGGTATGAAGGAAGGCATCAAATGAGTGCTTCCTTCATTTTTATTCTGTTGCTGGCACTCATGCTCACTGGCATGCCCATCTCTATTTCCTTGGGGCTGACCGTACTCGGCTTCCTGTTCTTGTTCACCCATGTCCCTTTGGAATCTGTCGCACTTAAGCTTTTTACTGGCATCGAGAAGTTCGAGATTATGGCGATTCCCTTCTTTATTCTTGCGGGTAACTTCTTGACGCATGGTGGGGTGGCAAAACGCATGATTCGCTTCGCTTCTGCCATGGTGGGTCACATGTATGGCGGACTTGGACTATCTGGCGTACTGGCGTGTGCTTTGTTTGCAGCTATCTCGGGATCTTCACCTGCCACCGTTGTGGCCATTGGTTCCATCTTGCTACCCGCGATGATGAAGGCGGGTTTCCCCAAAAAATTCGGCGCGGGCATTATCACCACCTCGGGAGCGCTAGGCATTCTCATCCCGCCTTCTATCGTGATGGTGATGTATTCAGTGGCGACGAGTACTTCGGTCGGCGCATTGTTTATGGCAGGTGTCGTCCCTGGCATCACGTTGGCTTTGGTGTTGGGGGGGGTGACCTACTATCGAGCACGCAAGTTCGATTATCCGCGCCTGCCTAAGGCGAGCTGGGGTGAACGCTGGAAAACCTTCCGCGAATCGATCTGGGGCTTGCTACTTATTATGATCGTGATGGGGGGGATTTATACGGGGCTGTTCACACCAACTGAAGCTGCAGCGATGAGCGCGGTGTACGCCTTTATCATCGCGGTGTTTGTCTATAAAGACTTGAGATTTAAGGATGTTCCTAGAGTGTTGCTCAACTCAGCCAACATGTCGGCGATGTTGCTCTACATCATCACTAATGCAATGTTGTTCTCGTTTATTATGACCAATGAAAACATCCCGCAAGCGCTAGCTAGTTGGATGTTGGGGAACGGACTTGGTGTAATCACGTTTTTACTTGCTTGCAACATCATTCTATTGCTCGCGGGTAACTTCATGGAGCCATCTTCCATTGTTTTGATATTTGCTCCTATCCTGTTTCCAGTGGCGATGAAGTTGGGGATTGATCCCGTCCACTTCGGCATCATCATGGTGGTGAATATGGAGGTGGGCATGTGTCACCCACCCGTCGGACTCAATCTCTACGTAGCATCAGGCATCACCAAGATGGGGATTACCGAACTCACCATTGCTGTCTGGCCATGGTTGCTGTCTATGCTGGGTTTCTTGATGATGATCACCTATTGGCCTAGCCTGTCCCTCTGGCTACCACGCATGCTGGGCATGGTCCAGTAATTTTACGCAACAAAGCCTTCGAGCCCATTGATTTAATGTGATTTGGGCGTGCCCGCCCTGCGACAGCGCGTGCAAAGCCTGTTAGAATCGCGCCCCTCAGAATTTTCTGAATCACATTAATCATTTGGAGAGAAGCATGGCTGTCGAACGTACACTTTCAATCATCAAACCCGATGCAGTCGCTAAGAATGTCATTGGTCAAATCTATTCCCGCTTCGAAGGAGCTGGGCTGAAGATTGTCGCGGCTCAGATGCGTCATCTGAACCGCACTGAAGCTGAAGGTTTCTACGCTGTGCACAAAGCACGCCCTTTCTTCAAGGATCTGGTCGATTTCATGATTTCTGGCCCCGTTGCGATCCAAGTTTTGGAAGGCGATAACGCAGTCGCTAAACACCGTGACCTGATGGGCGCCACTGATCCTAAGAAGGCAGACAAGGGTACCATCCGTGCTGATTTTGCTGACAGCATCGACGCTAACGCCGTTCACGGTTCTGATTCTGCTGAGAACGCAGCGATCGAGATCGCTTATTTCTTCGCAGCAAAGAACGTGCATTCACGTTGATTCAATGAAGCAGAACCTCCTCGATTTTGATGCGCAGCAGATGACTGCTTGGTTCGCGGAACAAGGTGAAAAACCTTTCCGCGCCAAGCAGGTGTTGCGCTGGATTTACAAAAGCGGGGAGTCCAATTTCGATGCGATGAGTGACTTGGCAAAGTCACTGCGCGAGATGCTGAAGCAAAAAGCCTGTATCCAAGCACCGAATGTAATGCGTGAAGAGACCGCCTCCGACGGTACGCACAAATGGCTGTTGGATGTGGGGACGGGCAATGCGATCGAGACCGTGTTCATTCCCGAAGAAGATCGCGGTACGTTGTGTGTCTCTACCCAAGCAGGTTGTGCACTGGATTGCGCATTCTGTTCGACGGGTAAGCAAGGTTTCAACCGCAACCTATCTACGGCTGAGATTATCGGTCAGGTGTGGTGGGCCAATCGCCAGCTAGGCAAGAACGTAGACGGGAATTGGCCGATCACCAATGTGGTGCTGATGGGCATGGGCGAGCCGTTGTTGAACTTCAACAGCACGGTAAGCGCGTTGAATCTCATGCTGGACGATAATGCCTATGGTTTGTCGCGCCGCCGTGTGACGGTATCTACTTCAGGTGTTGTACCAGCGATGGATAGATTGCGCGATGAGTGTCCCGTGGCATTGGCTATCTCGCTACATGCACCTAACGATGCCTTGCGCAACGTGCTGGTGCCCATCAATCAGAAATATCCTCTGTGTGAGTTGATGGCGGCCTGCCAGCGTTATCTGGTGAAAGCGCCGCGTGACTTTGTCACCTTCGAGTACGTGATGTTGGCTGGAGTGAATGACAGTGTGCAACACGCACGCGAGTTGATCGAACTGGTGCGAGACGTTCCATGCAAGTTCAATCTGATCCCGTTCAACCCATTCCCGCAAGCCCCTTATCAACGTTCTGATATGGAAGTAGTGAAACGTTTTCGTGATGTGTTGATGCAAGCGAACATCGTCACCACCATCCGTAAGGTGCGCGGTGACGACATCGCCGCAGCCTGTGGTCAATTGGCAGGTCAAGTGCAAGACAAGACCAAGCGAACGATGCATCGTTTAGTGGAGGTGGGTCAATGAGGGCTCTGTTCGTTTTACTCGCCGTCATTTTATTGGTGGGCTGCACCTCCAAAGGGGAGGGTGAACAAACGACTTTTCAGCGCGCACGCGGTATCGCTACTATCCATACCGAATTAGCGGCTGCCTATTACAGTCGTACGCAATATGCCATCGCTTTGCAAGAGTCGGGTGTCGCCCTGCAAGCTGACCCGACCTACGCCCCTAGCTATAATGTGCGCGCTTTGATTCGTATGGCTTTGCATGAGGATGAGCAAGCGGAGGCAGATTTCAAACATAGTATTAAGCTCGATAAGAATTATTCAGATGCCTATAACAATTTTGGCTGGTTCTTGTGCCAGCGCGGGCGTAATCAGGAATCCGTGCCGCAGTTCTTGGAAGCATTGAAGAACCCACTTTACGCCACTCCTGAAGTCGCCTACGCCAATGCTGGGTTGTGTGCACACAGGGCAGGCGATTTAGTCAGTGCCGACACTTATCTGCAACGTGCATTGATCTTGCGTCCAGGTATGCCTGAGGCGCTGTTTGGTTTGGCTGATGTCAATTTTGCGAAGGGTGATTTTGCTTCAGCTAAATCCTACCTCTTACGCTTTCAGCAAGTCATTCAGGATATGAATGCCGAGCAATTGTGGTTGGCTATTCGTATCGAGCGCAAGATGCGCGACCGCAATTCCGAAGCGAGCTATGCATTACAGCTCAATAAGCGCTTCCCAGAATCACGCGAAGCACAACTTCTGCAAATGGGTGAGTAATGAATAACGTAGCAGAAACTTCTAGCGCTACTGAATCAAACGCAACATCCAGTGTTGGCGCGGCCTTGCGTGCGGCTAGAGAAGCTCAAGGGCTGAGCGTGGCCGATGTGGCTGAGCGCATCAAATTCAGCGTCAAGCAGTTGGAAGCGCTAGAAGACGGCAAGCGCGAAGGTCTGCCAGAAGGTGCTTTTTTACGTGGTTTCGTAAGGAGTTACGCGCGTACTTTACATCTCGACGAAACGCCGTTGTTGGCAAGTATGTCGTCCGTTCAGGAACAACATGGAGTCGTGAGTGACTTGCAGACAGACGGGCTTGAGCTTATCCCTGCACAGGGTTTCAATAAGAAGAGCATCTATTTGATGGCAGCTGCTTTGATGGGGGCATTCGTTCTGGCGCTATTTATTTGGAAACAAAAGAACGAAGCAATCATCGAAAAGGTAGTCGTGCAAGAGGTGAAATTACCGCTGCTGGTATCAGTTTCCGCTGTGGTGGATGCTTTTTCCGCAGTCAGTGCCGCTTCTGCAGTCGTTACCACCGAGTCTGAGTCAGTACGCGTTCCACTAGCAACTAAGGTTGTCGAACCAGCTAAATTGATGGTTGCCGCTCCAAAAGTAACAACCCCTGCTGAGATTGCAGTGGTGGCTAAGCCAAAGTTAGTTGAGCCTCCATCTTTCGTGGCGACTCCTAATGCGAGCATTGAAAAGCCAACGGTTCCTTTTGAGCAGTTGAAGAAGCGCCCCATCCATATTGTCTTTTCACAAGATTCTTGGATGGAGATCAAAGATACCAATGGCGAACTGTTGTTGTCGCGCATGAATGAAGCTGGTACAGAGAAATGGATTGGCGGCAATCGACGGGCACCGTACCAAGTTGCCATCGGCAAGGTCGGTGCGGTCAAAGTCTTCTACAAAGGTCGCGAAGTCGATCTGTCTAAGTACAGCCAATCAGGGGTTGTGCGTCTAGTGTTGGAATAAAGCAATGAGTCATCTCCATATCATGCGTTGTAAGACGAGTTCAGTACATGTTGGCGATATCCACATCGGTGGTGATGCGCCCATCGTCATTCAATCTATGACCAACACCGATACAGCGGATGCGGTTGGTACGGCAAAGCAGGTGTACGAGTTAGCGCAAGCGGGTTCCGAGTTGGTGCGCATCACGGTGAACACGACCGAAGCGGCCATTCAAGTGCCCGTCATCCGCAAGATGCTGGATGACATGGGGTGCGATGTGCCGCTCATCGGCGACTTTCATTACAACGGCCATCGCTTGCTCACCGAGTATCCCGAGTGCGCCCAAGCGTTGGCGAAATATCGAATCAATCCTGGCAACGTAGGCAAGAACCGCAAAGGTGAAGACCAATTCGCCATGATGATTGCGGTGGCCAAGCAGTATGACAAGCCAGTACGTATCGGCGTCAACTGGGGCAGTCTGGATCAGGATTTGGTGGTGCGCATGATGGATGAGAACTCCAAACTGGCGCAGCCGAAAGAGGCGAACGAGGTGACGCGTGAGGCGCTCATCGTTTCTGCACTACAAAGTGCGCAACGTGCCGAGGAATTGGGCTTGCCGCATGATCATATCGTGCTGTCGTGCAAAGTGAGTGCGGTGCAGGACTTGATCGCTGTCTATACCGAGCTGTCCAAGCGTAGTGACTATCCATTGCATCTAGGGTTGACCGAAGCGGGGATGGGGTCAAAAGGAATCGTCGCCTCGACCGCAGCACTGTCCGTTCTGTTGCAACGCGGCATTGGCGACACTATCCGCATCTCACTGACGCCAGAACCGAACGGTGACCGCACACAAGAAGTAATGGTGGGGCAGGAGATATTGCAAACCATGGGCTTGCGTTCGTTCGCGCCGATGGTGACGGCTTGTCCTGGTTGTGGACGTACCACCAGTACCGTGTTTCAAGAACTGGCGCAGGACATCCAGCGGTACTTGCGTGCGCAGATGTTGGTCTGGCGTGAGCAGTATGTGGGCGTGGAAGAGATGGATGTGGCCGTGATGGGCTGCATCGTCAATGGGCCTGGCGAGAGCAAATTGGCCAACATCGGCATTAGCCTGCCAGGTACCGGCGAGACCCCTTCAGCACCCGTATATGTTGATGGTGAAAAGACAGTGACGCTGCGCGGTGAGCACATTGCCGAGGAATTCCAGAAGATCGTCAACGATTACGTTGCTAATAAATATTCCAAGCGCGCGGCGTGTGATAAACCCAAGAAGCGTATTGAAATAAAAACCATATAAACGTAGTCCACGAAATACACGAACAAAATAAATATCCAGTTTTGTGTCTTTCGTGGATAACAGATTTTGACTTTATGAGCGACAACAAAACATTACAAGCCGTAAAAGGCATGAACGATATTCTGCCAGACGAGGTGCGGCTGTGGCTGTGGTTTGAGGATACAGTGCGCGACTGGCTGGAAGGCTACGGTTATCGCAATATCCGTATGCCCTTGGTGGAGCCGACTGCGCTGTTCAAACGCGCCATCGGTGAGGTCACCGATATCGTCGAGAAGGAGATGTATAGCTTCGAGGACAGTCTCAACGGTGACCAGCTCACCTTGCGTCCTGAGGGAACTGCGTCCTGTGTGCGTGCTGTGTTGCAGCACAATCTGCTGTATAACGCGCCGCAGCGTTTGTTTTACCAAGGTCAGATGTTCCGTCACGAGCGCCCACAGAAAGGGCGTTATCGCCAATTCCATCAAGTTGGTGTCGAGGCATTGGGTTTTGCGGGGCCAGACATTGATGCCGAACAGATTGTGATGTGCGCGCGCTTGTGGAAGAAGCTAGGTATCCGTGATGTGGCGTTGCAGATCAATACGCTGGGCGATGTCGCTTCGCGCCAACGTCATCGTGAAAAACTTATCGCTTATTTCGAACAACACAAAGCAGTGCTGGATGCCGAGGCACAGCGCCGTCTATACAGCAATCCGCTTCGTATTCTCGATACCAAGAATCCTGCGATGCAGGACTTGGTGAACGCAGCACCGGAGCTGATGGACGAACTGGACGAAGATGCGCTCAAACATTTTGAAGCGGTGCAGGTCATCTTGCAACAACATGGCATCCCCTACGAGATCAACACACGTTTGGTGCGCGGCTTGGATTATTACAACCGCAACGTGTTCGAATGGGTAACCACCCGTCTGGGCGCGCAAGGCACAATCTGCGCGGGCGGTCGTTATGACGGCCTAATCGAACAGATGGGTGGCAAGCCAGCGCCAGCGTGCGGTTTTGCGATGGGGGTGGAGCGGTTGCTGGCGTTGTTGCAGGACGATGGAATGCAGAATCCAGCTGCACCTTTGGATGTGTACGTGGTGCATCAAGGTGAGCAAGCGCAATCCTTGGCTTGGCAGGTGGCAGAAGAATTGCGCGATGCAGGATTGCGCGTGGTGTTGCATTGCGGTGGTGGTAGTTTCAAGTCGCAAATGAAGAAGGCAGACGGTAGTGCCGCTGCTTGCGCGGTTATCATCGGCGAAGATGAAGTGGCTGCCAACGTGGTGACCTTTAAGCCGTTGCGCGGTGGCGGTGAGCAACAAAAGATTGATGTGGAAGCGTTGCAAGTAAAGATTTGTGAATTGATTAAATAAAGGAAAGAAAAATGTCAGAGTTGGATTTGCATGAACAAGAACAAGTGGACGCATTGAAGGCGTGGTGGAAAGACAATGGGAAGTGGGTGGTAGGCCTATTGGTGATTTCGCTTTTAGCCTTCGCTGGCTCTCAGTTCTGGAAAAAGCACCAAGCAACACAGGCTGAAGAGGCAGCAAAACTGTATGTGGAAGTGATGAAGCAAGTGTCGACTAATGATGCGAAGCGCATCGGTGATGCAGCAGATGTGCTTGCGAGCAAATACGGGAGTAGTGCTTATGCCCCGCGCGCGCAACTGCTGGCATCACAAGCGAGTTTGCAAGCTAAAGATATTCCACACGCCAAAGCCCAATTATTTTGGGTTATCGAACACGCAAAAGAAGCAGGGTTACAAGATGCGGCTCGTTTGAAGTTAGCCAGCGTGCTACTGGATGAGAAAAAGTATGACGAGGCTATGAAACAACTAGATGCGGCACATCCAGAATCCTTTACTGGTCTCTATTCCGACTTAAAAGGGGATGTGTTGAGCGCGATGGGTAAAATAACAGAGGCGCATAAAGCCTATCAAGAAGCATTGGATAAGACGGATGCCAAGAGTATGTACCGTAATCTAATTCAATTGAAGATGGATGGTCTGGGCGTTGCAAAATGAGATTTTCTCGTCTTCTATCCCTCGCAATTACGACTGCCCTCGTTGCTTGTAGCAGCGATAAGGCGGCAGTTGAACCCGCAAAGTTGGTTTCCTTTTCAGCAAGCGCTAAAGTTGACGTGCGCTGGAAACAGCGTGTGGGTGAAGCTGGTTTTAGCGTACTAACTCCAGCAGTCACCCGCGAAGGTGTGTTTGCCGCCGACACTCAGTATGTTCACCGTTTTAATCGCGACAACGGCAAAAAAGTGTGGCGTATTGAGCCTGGTTTTACTATCACAGGTGGCGTTGGCGCAGGAGATGGGCTGGTGCTGGTTGGCGGTGATAAAGGTGAAGTTGCAGCCTTTGAAGATGAGACGGGTAATTTGCGTTGGAAGACTAAAGCTTCCAGCGAGGTCTTGAGCGCGCCCAAGATTGCCGATGGCGTGGTGGTGGTGCGCACAGGCAATGGGCGTATCGCAGGCCTAGATGCCAAAGATGGAAAACGTATTTGGCTGTACGAACGTTCCACCCCGACTTTGGTAGTGCGAAACCATGCAGGAGTCGTGATTCGTAATGGCATGGTGTACGCTGGATTTGCGGCAGGTAAGTTGGTGGCGATGGGTTTGACCAAGGGAGTTGTCATCTGGGAATCCGCCGTCTCCCAGCCCAAGGGAAATACTGAACTTGAGCGCATTAGTGATATCACCAGTCTGCCTGCGGTGGATGACACCCAAGTGTGTGCCGTAGCATTCCAAGGACGCGTCGCATGTTTCGATGCGATTCAAGGTGGCACACTATGGTCGCGCGAGTTCTCCAGCGACAAGGGACTATCCCTCTTCGGGGGCAACCTATATATCACGGATGCTGACAGTAATGTTATTGCCGTAGATAAGACAACGGGTAGTTCTTTATGGAAGAACGATAAGTTATCTTTCCGCGTCGCGACAGCCGCTTTCCCTTTGGATGATTCACTGTTGGTGGGGGACTATGAGGGTTATATCCATGTGATGAAGCGCGAAGATGGGCGCTTCGTGGCACGCCAGAAGACCGATGGTAGCTCCATCAAAGCAGCACCAGTCACATTGGGTGAGGGGGCGTTGTTGCAAACTAGTAACGGCGAGTTGTATTCCATCGCTATTAAATAAAGAATTCATGTTACCTACACTCGTACTCGTCGGTCGTCCCAACGTCGGCAAATCCACTTTATTCAATCGTCTCACGCGCAGTCGTGATGCTTTGGTGGCCGATCAACCTGGACTGACGCGTGATCGCCACTACGGCAAAGGTCGTGTTGGTGAGCGCCCTTATCTCGTGGTGGACACGGGGGGCTTAGAGCCAGTCGCCAAAGACGGGATACTGCACGAGATGGCACGCCAGACAAGACAAGCCATCGACGAGGCAGACCTTGTGCTGTTCATTGTGGATGGACGCGCAGGGCTGACGCCGCAAGACCGTATCATTGCAACGCAACTGCGTAAGACAGGACGCCCGTTGATGTTGTTGGTGAATAAATCAGAGGGCATGCAAAGCGCACGCGCCATCGCTGAGTTTCACGAACTCGCTTTGGGCGTACCTATCCCTATCTCATCCGCACACGGGGATAACGTTACCGAGATGATTGACCTCGCACTAGACGAGTTGCCTGCTTCTGAAGAAGATGGTGAAGTGAAGTTGGATCATCCGAAGCTCGCAATTGTTGGTCGTCCCAATGTAGGCAAATCAACTTTGGTCAATGCTGTCTTGGGTGAAGAACGCGTCATTGCATTTGACCAACCAGGAACGACACGCGATTCCATCTATATCGACTTCGAACGTGGTGGAAAGCAGTACACCATTATTGATACAGCGGGTGTGCGTCGCCGTGGCAAGATTGATGAAGCCATTGAAAAGTTCTCGGTGGTGAAGACCTTGCAAGCGGTTGAAGATGCGAATGTCGTCGTGCTGGTGGTGGATGCACGCGACCAAATCACCGAGCAGGATGCGCATCTCGCCGACTTCGTATTGCAAACGGGGCGCGCCTTGGTGCTGGCTGTGAATAAGTGGGACGGTCTGGACGAATACAAGCGCGATACGACCAAGCGCGATATCGAGCGCAAGCTACATTTCTTAAGTTTTGCAAAACGGCATTTCATCTCTGCACTTATTGGAACAGGTGTTGATGCATTACTCAAGTCAGTGAATCAAGCGTATGAGGCGGCAATGAGAAAATTGCCTACGCCGCAATTGACACGCGTGCTGCTAGCCGCTGTCGAAAAACAACAACCGCCACGCGGTAGCATCTTCCGTCCCAAGATGCGTTACGCCCATCAAGGGGGAAGCAATCCACCGCTCATAGTTATTCACGGCAGCGCATTGGATAAAGTACCAGAAACCTACCGTCGCTATCTGGAATCCTGTTTCAGCGATGCATTCAAACTTGAAGGAACACCATTGCGCATCGAATTCAAATCTGGAAACAATCCATTTGCAGATAAAGCCCCTCGGCCGCTAACTGAGAGTGAAGAACGAGCCGCTCATCGCTCTCGCATCCGTGGGCGTAAGAAATATGGGTAAATAGGCAACTACTTTCTAATTTTCGTGTTATCCATTACAGTGCCACCGTCTTAACCACCCAAAGAGTCGACACCATGAGTACAAAAGGGCAACAACTACAAGACCCGTTCCTGAATGCGTTGCGCAAGGAACATGTGCAGGTCGCTATCTACCTCGTCAACGGCATCAAGTTGCAAGGACAGGTCGAGTCATTCGATCAATATGTGGTGCTTCTGAAGAATACGGTCACCCAGATGGTTTATAAACACGCCATCTCGACCATCGTACCTGCGCGCGCTGTCACCATCCCATTCGACGCTGAGTGATGTCAGAGGCAACCACCGTCGCCAATACGGCGGTATTGGTCAGTCTCGACTTTGGCGCTCCCGATTACGCAGAAAGCCTAGAAGAGTTACGTCTCCTTGCTGAAAGTGCTGGCGTGAGGACGCTCGCCTTGGTCGAGGGTAAGCGTCAACGGCCTGATCCAGCCACTTACGCGGGGAGTGGCAAGGTTGATGAGATTGTTGCTTTGGTTGAGGAGTTGCAAGCGCCGTTGGTTATCTTCAATCACGACCTCTCGCCTGCGCAGATGCGCAATCTGACCACTAAGATACAAACGCGCGTTATTGATCGCACTATGTTGATATTGGACATCTTCGCCTTGCGTGCGCAAAGTCACGAGGGCAAGGTGCAGGTTGAGCTTGCTCAGTTGAAATATCTTTCGACACGCTTGTCAGGAATGAACCAGGACATGGGGCAGCAGAAATTTGCTGTTGGCGCGCGCGGCCCTGGAGAGACACAACTTGAATTGGATAGGCGCAAACTGGACAGGCGCGTCCTTCTTTTGAATGAACGGCTGAAGCAGCTCAAGCGTCATCGCGAGTTACAACGCAAGGCGCGAGATCGTTCAGATGTGATGTCTGTATCCATCGTGGGTTATACCAATGCGGGTAAATCCACCCTATTTAATCGTCTAACCAATTCCAATGTGTACGCCGCCAACCAATTATTTGCCACATTGGATACCACGGCGCGCAAGATATTTCTTGAGGGGGATAGTCCCCAACAGGTCATTTTGTCCGACACAGTGGGTTTCATCCGGCATCTGCCGCATGGCTTGGTGGCGGCTTTTAGAAGTACGCTGGAAGAGACGGCGCAAGCCCATCTGTTGCTGCATGTTGTGGATGTGAACAGCCCAGAACGGCACGATCAAGTGGCCGAGGTGAACAAGGTTTTGGTTGAAATCGGGGCGAACAATATTCCGCAGATTGTGGTGTATAACAAGATAGATTTGCAAGCTTTGGCGGCAGGGGTGAGGCGTGATGAATATGGTAATATCGCCTCTGTTAATTTAAGCGCAAAAACAGGCGATGGACTGTCTGATCTGCGGGCTGCGCTGGTCGAGGTTCGAGATTGTCCTAGAGTCGAAAAACAGGCGGCAGAGTGGCATCCCCTTAACGATCATTAAGTAGAAGAAGGTAGAGAATATGGGACTGAATGACCCACAATGGGGTAAGAACAACAGTGGCGGACCTCCTGATCTTGAGGAGGTGATGCGTAACATCAACAAAAAGATACAGTCGTTGTTTGGAGGTTTTGCTGGGGGTTCTCCCAACAAGACGGGGGGCACGAATGGTAGCAGGTTCGGCGGAGCTGGACTCATAGTGGTTATCGTCGCGCTCATCTGGATCGGTAGTGGTTTTTATATCGTTGATGCGAGTCAGCGTGGTGTTGTATTGCGCTTCGGCAAGCAAGTGGAGGTGACTGATGCGGGGCCGCGTTGGCATCTGCCTTATCCAATTGAAACGGTTGAAGTGGTCAACCTGAGTCAGGTGCGTACGGTCGAGGTGGGTTATCGCGAGAACGTGAAGAACAAGATGTTGAAAGAGTCGCTGATGTTGACAGATGACGAAAATATCATCGATATCCAGTTCGCAGTGCAATATTTCCTTAAAGACCCAGGTGAATATTTATTCAATAACCGCGCGCCAGATGAAAACGTGCGTCAGGCCGCTGAGACAGCCATTCGCGAAGTGGTCGGCAGGAGCAAGATGGACTTCGTGTTGTATGAAGGGCGAGAACAAGTTGCCGCATCGACTACCAACTTAATGCAAGGTATCTTGGATAAATACAAGTCAGGCATCATCATTAGCAAGGTGACAATGCAGAACGCTCAACCGCCGGAGCAAGTTCAAGCGGCTTTCGATGATGCGGTAAAAGCGGGTCAAGACCGAGAGCGTCAAAAGAACGAAGGCCAAGCTTACGCTAACGACGTGGTACCGAAAGCTAAAGGTGCGGCGGCACGTCTGATGCAAGAAGCGGACGGTTACAAACAGAGCGTAATTGCCAATGCAGAAGGTGATGCGAGTCGCTTCAAGCAGATTCTTGTTGAATACGAAAAAGCCCCGAGCGTGACGCGTGAGCGTATGTACATCGACATGATGCAGCAGATACTCACCAGCAGTAGCAAAGTGTTGATCGATCAAAAAGCGGGAAATGGTAACTTGCTCTATCTGCCTTTGGATAAGTTGATCCAGAGTACCAACGCGACCCCCACTCCAGAGGCTGTGCAAGCAGCTCAAGTGGCGAAGGTGGCTGAACAAGGGGTGACACCAGTGAGTGAATTCGCGCAACCACGTACGACTGGCTTAGGTCGTGATCGGGAGGCTCGCTAAATGAATCAAAAAATGAAAAACATATTGGTTGGCTTTGTCGTACTGTTGGTGCTTGCGGGCATGAGCGCCTTCGTGGTGGATCAGCGTCAGACCGCTATCGTGTTCCAATTGGGTGAAGTGGTTCGTGTGGAAACAACGCCTGGTTTGAAATTCAAAGTGCCGTTAGTGCAGAACGTGCGTTATTTCGATTCGCGTATCTTGACGTTCGATGCGGCTGAGCCTGAGCGTTTCATCACGGCAGAGAAGAAAAACGTGCTAGTGGATTCTTTCGTCAAATGGCGCATCTTTGATGTGAAGCAGTACTACATCAGCGTCGGTGGTGATGAAGCACGTGCGCAGACTCGTTTGATGCAGACTGTTAATTCAGCGATGCGAGAAGAGTTTGGTAAGTTGACTATACATGACGTGGTGTCTGGTAAGCGTGACGAACTGATGCGTGTCGTGCAAGAGAAGACTGATGGTGACGCACGCAAGATCGGTGTCGAAGTGCTGGATGTGCGCTTGAAGCGTGTCGACTTCCCTGTCGAAATCAGCGATTCTGTTTATCGTCGCATGGAAGCGGAACGTAAGCGTGTAGCGAACGAGTTGCGTGCGACGGGTAACGCCGAAAGCGAAAAGATTCGTGCGGATGCAGATCGTCAGCGTCAGGTCATTTTGGCGCAAGCCTATCGTGACGCCCAGAAGATCAAAGGTGAAGGCGACGCCAAGGCTTCTTCACTGTATGCGGGCGCTTTCGGTCGCAACTCAGAGTTCTATGCCTTTTACCGTAGTTTGGATGCCTATAAACAGACCTTTAAGAACAAGAGCGATGTGATGGTGCTCGATCCGAGTTCGGCCTTTTTCAAGTATCTAAAAAGTTCAAACAAGGGTGGCGGCAAGTAGCCTGAAGGATGGGGGATTATTGGCTAATTGCCTTTGGGCTGGTGTTGGTGCTGGAAGGGATTATGCCGTTTCTGTTTCCTGCGGAGTGGCGTGAAACATTGCACAAAGTCGCGCAATTCCAAGATGGGCAAGTACGTTTTCTTGGGCTCACATTGATGCTAAGTGGGCTGTTGTTGATTTATTGGATCAAATGATGAATTGGTTGTTACCTGAAAATATCCAAGATATGCTGCCAGAT
>JAVHQF010000002.1:0-5372 GCA_036170995.1 Sideroxydans sp.
CGCATCATCTTGCTCACCACCAACCATCGCGAACGACTCGATGCCGCACTCATCCGTCCGGGGCGAATTGATGTGGAGTTCAAACTCGATCTCGCCTCGCGCGAGCAGGTCGCCATGATGTTGTTGCGCTTCCATACGGATAAGCAGCAGGAGATCGAACAACTGGTCGCTGAATTACCGGAACGCGTACTCAGTCCAGCTCAGATACAACAAGTGCTGCTGTCACATTCCGACTTCGAACAAGTCGCACTCGCACTCAAACAGATACCGCACTGACCGCCTACTCCGCAATGCCGTAGTGATGAAGCTCCTTACGGCATTGCTGGTAGTCGGGGCAGGCACTTTCCACCACGCGCCAGAATGCGGCTGAGTGATTCATCTCGACCAAGTGTGCCAACTCGTGTACCACCACGTAGTCGATGAGATGTAGCGGCATCTTCACCAACTGCCAGTTCAGACGCACCACGCCGCGCACCGTACAGCTCCCCCACTGGGTTCGCGCCGAGGATAGCTTGATGGCACTAGGCGACACGTGCATCAGTGGCGCAAAGTGCTCCACACACTCTTCGAACACCCGTAGTGCCTCGATGCGATACCACGCAGTCACCGCTTTTTCGATACGTGCCGCATCAGCCTCTTCACCTACGGGAACGAGTAAAACATCATCCTGCAATCTCGGCGTAGTCCCGCGCACCTTGGGCACGAGTTGTAAGACAAAGGTCTCCGCGCGGAAGGAGATACTCGCCCTATCACGCCATTCGATTAGCGGTGCTTTCTTGGATTGCCAGCCGTTTAATTTCTGCACAACCCATTCGGCTTTTTCCAACAGCACGTTGTGCAACCATTTCTCAGACGCGCGTAGCGGCACGCTGACGGTCAAACCACGGTCGTCTATGCGTAAGCCTATGGTACGGCGCTTACTGCGTTTCAAAGTGTAGGGGATGTGTTGGTCGAGCAACTGAAGTGTGCGTTGCTCGACGCAGATAGGCGCGGAGAATTTGCTTGAAGAAGAAAACATCAACCCAGCTTGGTCATCTCGCCTTCGATCCACTCTTCCGTCAGGCGATTGATCTCGTCAGCTTTCAAACCTGTGGTGACAATAGGCTTACCGATTGACATAATGATGGTGCCAGAATGTTTGAGAACGGAGTTCCTACCCCAGTATTTCCCGGCGTTATGCGCCACGGGCAACACCAGTGCGCCTGTATGTGCCGCCAACATCGCGCCGCCGATCTTGTATTTACCGCGTTGCCCGAAGGGGATGCGCGTACCTTCAGGGAAGATCACCACACTGAATCCATCGTCTAGCTTCTTCTTACCTTTTTCCAATATCTGACGCATAGACTCTTTGCCTTTGCTACGGTCGAGCGCGATGGGGTTCGACAAAGCAAGTAGCCAGCCAAAGAAGGGTATCCACAACAAAGAACGCTTGGCCACCCAAGCATGCGGAGGCAACACAAGCTGTAACGAGACAGTCTCCCAAGCTGACTGGTGCTTGCTCAACACTACGCACGGTTGCGTGGGAATATTCTCTGCACCTCGCACCTCCATGCGAATGCCACAGATGATTTTAAGCAACCACAAAGTTCCTGGCGCATAACCCGACAACAGACGGAAACGCATGTGCTGATTGAAGAAGAACATGACGGGTGAAAACAGCGCGTAACAAAGCGTGAACGTCCATTGCGCAATCAGAAAGAGGATGGAGCGGATCAGTGTCATAGCAAACTCGAAACAACAGACGCGAGATCGGGGTAGGTCAACGTGCCAGCGGGCAATCCCCCTTTGGCTTGCGTCTTAGCGCCTTTGCCAGTCAGCACCAGATAGGGTTGCGCGCCCAAACCAGCGGCGGCTTCTAAGTCACGCAAGGAATCACCCACAGCAGGCACGCCTTGCAAGCTCACATCGAAACGGGCGGCAATCTCTTCAATCATGCCGCTCTTCGGTTTGCGGCAATCGCAGTTTGCATCATTGGTATGCGGGCAGAAAAAGATGGCATCAATACGACCGCCGACTTGCGCCAGTGATTTATGCATCTTGTTATGGATAGCGTTCAGCATCGGCATATCAAACAGCCCGCGCCCGATTCCAGATTGATTGGTCGCCACGGCCACGCGATAACCTGCTTGGTTCAAGCGCGCAATCGCTTCCAAACTACCTGGGATGGGCTTCCATTCTTCCGGGCTCTTGATGAATTGGTCGGAGTCAAAATTGATAACGCCGTCGCGGTCTAGGATGATGAGTTTCATTTTGCAACCGTGAAAGGAAAAAAGTGAAAAGTGAAACGCGAGAAGCGGAGCGCGGCGGTTTTTTTCATTTCACGTTTCACAGTTTTATGCCGCCAGCTTGGAAATATCTGCCGATTGGTTCATCAGTTTGCCAAGTTGTTGCAACAACACAGCGCGGTTCAGCCGTAGCGCCTTGTCTTCCGCCATAACCATCACCTTGTCGAAGAAGTCATCAATGAACGGCTTCAACGTGACCAGCGTCTTCAAGTTGTTGGCGTAATCGCCACGCTCAAAGTAGCTGCGCGCCATTGGGGTGATGTCTTGGATGGCTTGATACAATTCGCGCTCTGCATCGTCTTTGAGCAAGTCGAGCTTGATGGCTGTGTTCGACAGATCGCCCAGCTCTTCTTGGTTCTTGCGCATGATGTTTTGCACACGTTTGTTTGCGGCTGCAAGGTCCTTAGCCACTTCCAAAGCTGCAAAGGTGCGTACACCCTGCAAGCGCGGCATCACCTCGTGCAAGCGACCATTCAACACAGCCAGCACAGCTTCGATTTGTGCAACGTCAAAGCCACGCTCACGCAGATAGCCACGCAGCCTGTCCAACATAAAAGCTTCGACATCTGCCGCCACCGTGGCACTCAACATGCCCGCGGGGAAGTTGTCAGCGGCGGCTTTAAGCAAGGCTGGTAGATTCAGGTCGAGCGGCGTCTCAATGAGGATACGCAAGATGCCCAAGGCCTGACGGCGCAGACCGAACGGGTCTTTATCGCCCGTTGGCACTTGGCCGATGCCGTAGATACCAATGATGGTCTCCAACTTATCCGCCAGCGCCACGGCACAGGCCAACGCGCCCTGCGGCAAGGTATCGCCCGCGAAACGGGGGTGGTAATGTGCTTCGATGGCGTTCGCCACTTCCAGTTTTTCACCATCGTGGAACGCATAGTAGCGTCCGATGATGCCTTGCAGTTCGGGGAACTCACCCACCATGTCGGTGATGAGATCGGCCTTGCTCAGGCGTGCCGCCAATTCCGCATCAGCCTTCTCCGCGCCCAACAGACGCGCGATGATGCCCGCCAGCGTGGTGATGCGCTCGACACGTTGTAACTGCGAACCCAACTTGTTGTGGTACACCACGTTGTCCAATTTCTCGACGCGAGATTCCAACTTCTGCTTGCGGTCTTGATTGAAGAAGAAACGCGCATCGGACAGACGCGGACGCACCACGCGTTGGTTACCCTCGATGATGTGATGCGGATCACTCACCTGCATGTTGGAGACGATGAGGAACTTGTTCAGCAACTTGCCAGTGCTGTCCAACAAGGGGAAATACTTTTGGTTCTGCTGCATGGTGAGGATGAGACATTCCTGCGGCACTTCGAGGAATTCTTTCTCAAACTCACCTACGTAGACCTCGGGCCACTCCACTAGCGCAGTCACTTCGTCCAGTAGGCCGCTCAACACACTGCGCTCTTCATTCGACATGCTCAACAGCTTCGACAGATCGAAGTTGGCATGTCCAATCCAGATCGCATCGTTGTCTTCTGCCAGTTGATCCAAACGCGCCACTATGCTGTCGCGACGATTGGTGAAACTCGCTACCACACGACCGTCACGTGCCAGCGTGGCTTCGTAATCGTCAGCGTGTTCGATGGTGATACGCGGCTCGCTGCACATGAAGCGGTGACCACTGGTGACGTTGCCACTTTGCAACCCCAACACATCCGCCATCACGACACGTTTGCCATGCAGGATGGTGAGGCCGTGAACAGGGCGCACGAACTGGTGTTCGGAATCACCCCAGCGCATCACCTTAGGCACAGGCAGTTTCTTCAAGGCTTGGATAATAATGTCCTGCAAGTATTCATCCAGCGCTTTGCCCTTCTGCTCGATGCGCGCCACGAAACATTCTGCCTTGCCCTCGCCCGCACGACTCAACTGCGCCAACGTGACATTGGCTGAGCGCATGAAACCTTCCAGCGCTTTGGTGGGCTTACCTTCCGCATCCAGCCCTGCCCCAACGGCGGGACCTTTACGCTCGATGATGCGATCAGCCTGAAGCGCGGCGACATTGCTGATGCTCACCGCCAAACGACGCGGCGTGCAATACGGCGTGCATACGCTATCCGCACTGGTCAGCGCTTGTTCTTTGAGCGCAGCGAACACTTCGTCAGCGAACGTCGTAGATAGTTTTTCCAACACCTTCGGAGGCAACTCCTCGGTGAGCAATTCGATCAAGAGTGTTTCGGTAGTCATACGGATTTCTCCAATTGTTTGGCCATGGGGAAACCCAATGCTTCGCGCGAATCGTAATAGGCTTGCGCCACTTGGCGTGCCAGCGCACGCACCCTGCCGATGTAGGCCGCGCGCTCGGTCACCGAGATCGCACCACGCGCATCCAAAAGATTGAAGGTATGCGAGCACTTCATCACCATCTCAAATCCCGGCAAGGGCAAGCCCGCATCCATCAGGCGCTTGGCTTCACTTTCGTATTCGTTGAAGTGACGGAACAGCATCTCCACATTGGAATACTCGAAATTGTATTTGGATTGCTCCACCTCGTTCTGGTGGTACACGTCACCGTAAGTCACGACGCTGTCGCCATTCTTCGCCCACACCAAATCGAACACGTTCTCCACACCTTGCAGGTACATGGCCAGACGTTCCAGACCATAAGTGATCTCGCCCAGCACCGGTTTGCAGGTGAGCGAGCCGACTTCTTGGAAATACGTGAACTGAGTGACTTCCATACCATCCAGCCACACCTCCCAACCCAGCCCCCAAGCGCCCAGCGTCGGCGATTCCCAATCGTCCTCGACGAAGCGGATGTCATGCTCGCTGGTGTTGATGCCCAAGGCACGCAAGCTGTCGAGGTACAACTCTTGGATGTTGTCAGGGGAAGGCTTCAGCACCACTTGGTATTGGTAGTAATGCTGCAAACGATTCGGATTTTCACCATAACGCCCGTCCTTGGGGCGGCGCGAAGGTTGCACATAAGCGGCACGCCAAGGCTCGGGGCCGATAGCACGCAAGAAAGTCGCTGTATGGAAGGTGCCCGCACCGATCTCGATGTCATAGGGTTGCAACAGCGCGCAGCCTTGCTTGTCCCAAAAATTCTGCAAGATCAGGATGACCTGTTGAAAG
>JAVHQF010000003.1:0-9943 GCA_036170995.1 Sideroxydans sp.
ATTGATACGCGCAGCAAAATCAAAGACCGTTTGACGCAGATTCAAGCACAGCATGGGCGGCTGAAATTTTACAAAACCGAGAACGCGACTTTTGCCAATAATTTGACGCTGATAGATAGCAACTTGCCTGCCATACTCGCGGATATTTTGCAGGTATTTTATAGCTCGTCGCATTCCAATCTGATTGACCTGGTGGATGAGGTTACACAGCGTAATCCTCTCAAATTTGACCAGTCTGCTCAGCATCCTTTTTACAGCTACAAAATTAGACGTTTTTTAACCGACATCGCACTAGGCATGATGCCCGCGACGATGTGGACGGGCGAGCTGGATGCAACAGGCGGCTATTTAGTGGTGAAAGAAGACGGCGATATTCTTGCGTATCACATTTACAATCGTAATTTTTTGAGAATTATTTACTCAACAAGACCAAGCTCGATACCGCGAGTAGCTCCAAACATGGATTTGGGAAAATCTATAGCGAAGCGGGTGAGCAATTTTTTAAACTCAATCTTCAAATTAGATTCAAACAATAAGTCCCACCGATTTGGGGCGGTTATCAGCTAGTGGGCTTTATGCGACAATGCGCCCCCTCAAAAGAGCGCGACCACGCGCCAGGCAATAGCGACGATTCAGAATAGGAATTTCTTTGGATACACTCAAACAGTTGATTGCATCTGATATGGATGCAGTAGATGCGGTGATTCGTACCCGCTTGCACTCCGAAGTGGCGTTGGTCAATCAGATCGGCGAATACATCATTAATAGCGGCGGCAAGCGCTTGCGCCCAGCGTTGGTGCTGCTTTCTGCGCAGGCGTTCGGTTACACTGGGAAGCATCATCACGACTTGGCGGCGGTGGTGGAGTTCATCCATACCGCGACCTTGTTGCACGACGATGTGGTGGATGAATCTGACCTGCGGCGTGGGCGCGAGACGGCGAATGCGCTGTTCGGTAATGCGGCCAGCGTGTTGGTGGGGGATTTCCTTTACTCGCGTGCGTTCCAGATGATGGTGGATGTGGGCGAGATGCGCGTGATGCAGATATTGGCTGATGCCACCAACATCATTGCCGAGGGCGAGGTGTTGCAGTTGCTCAATTGCAATAATGCAGATGTGAGTGTGCCGAACTACATGCGCGTCATCCACTGCAAGACGGCTCAGTTGTTCGAAGCGGCGATGCGTCTGGGGGCGATTTTGGGTAAGACTTCCGTTGCTGATGAGGAAACAGCTTCCAAGTACGGCATGCATCTGGGCACGGCGTTCCAGTTGATTGACGATGTGCTGGATTATTCGGCCGATGAGGCGCAGACGGGCAAGCATCTGGGCGATGATCTGGCCGAAGGGAAGCCGACGCTGCCTTTGATCTATGCCATGCAGCACGGTACGCCGCAACAAGCGGCGGTGGTGCGTGAAGCCATCGAGCAAGGCGATGTGAGCAAGTTTGCAGAAGTGCTGGACATCATTCGCGTCACTGGCGCGCTTGATTTCACCCGACAGCAGGCTTTGCAGGAAGCGGAAGCGGCACGCGCGTGTATTACAGGTCTCGCCGATTCAAAGCATAAGCAGTGTTTGCTAGAATTGGCTCACTTTGCTGCCACGCGGCAATTTTAAGTTAATCAATTCGGGGTGTAGCTCAGCCTGGTAGAGTACTGCGTTCGGGACGCAGGAGTCGGAGGTTCGAATCCTCTCACCCCGACCAATTTTTTCGGAGAATGCGCATGAGTCGCTTATTGTTTTTTGTCGCCGTCATCGCAGTCGTCTATTGGTTGTTGAAATCATATCGCAAGCCATCACCCAAGCAGGATGTTCCAACCGCCTCTAGCGAGGATATGGTGCGTTGCGCGCAATGTGGAGTGCACCTACCTAAAAGTGAGGCAACGCTCTCTAATGGAAAATTCTTTTGTGGCGAAGAACATCGTCGCGAATATCAAGTTAAATAATACCTATGTGGGATAGTGCATCCCCTGCGGCTTCGACTGTTTTCACCTCGCAAGTGGCCGATACGCTCTCGCAAGCAAGGCTGTGGCGTTCTCTGGGGCTCTTCAATCTTTATCGGCTAATCCTAGGCGGCGTGCTGATATTGATTCCTACCTTATTTGGCGAGATGTTCGCCCTCAATGTCATTGATCAGCGCCGATTCTTCTGGGTCTCGGTTTTCTATGTCGTATTGGTATGTGTGTCAGGTTTGGCGGTGTTGGCGCGTAAACCACGTCCGACGCTGCAATTGGCATTTCAAATTGGCGCGGACATCGCGGGGCTGACCGCACTGACCTATTTTGGTGGTGGCATACAAAGCAATTTGGGCATGTTGTTGCTGGTCTCATTGGCGTTGGGCGGCATGATTGCGCGCGGCGGGCGCATCACACTGTTGTTTGCTGCGCTGGCCAGTATCGCCATACTCTTAGAACATGGTTATGCCGTGTTGAGAAGCGATGCATTGGCCACACAATTCTTGCAGGTTGGCATCCTCAGTACTTCTTATTTTGCAGTGGCGTGGTTGGCGCATACCTTATCCAAATACGCTGTAGCGAGTGAGCGTTTGGCATTTCTGCGTGGGGTTGATTTGTCGAACATGGCTGAGGCGAATCGCCTGATGATCCAAAATATGCCAGACGGTGTGCTGGTGGTGGATGAGCGTGGCGTGGTGCGCCAATACAACTTGGGTGCAGAACGCATGTTGGGATATGCCTTTCCAGTGGGTGTGCTGACAAGGCTGGCTGATTGTTCACCTTTACTGGAGGCGCTGTTCGCAGCATGGCGTCAGAATAAGACGCTTGGACACGAGGTGTTGCGCTTGCCAGCTAGTAACCAGATGGCGCGCATTCGCTTTTTGTCAGTTGAACGTGAAGGTTTTTGGGGGGCGGTGATAGTGCTTGAGGATGTCCAGCGTGCACAGGAACAGGCGCAGCAGGTAAAGCTGGCGGCGCTGGGGCGTCTCACGGCGAACATTGCTCACGAGGTGCGCAATCCTTTGTCTTCTATAAGTTATGCGACCGAATTATTGAAGGATGGAAGCCACGATCCCGCCCAAGACCGTTTGCTACAAATCATTTTAGACAATACCTTACGGCTTAATCGCATCGTGCAGGATGTAATGCAGGTGAACCGCCGTGATCGTGTACAAGCAGAAGACATTAATCTTGCTTTGCACTTACCCGCTTTCGTTGAAAATTTGTGCCATGTCGAGTGTGTTAATAGGGATATTTTTAGAACGGAGATTCCCGAAAATTGTATGGTGAGCTTTGATCGGGGACATTTAGAGCAGGTCTTGTGGAATCTATGTCGTAATACTTTACGTTATAGTCAGAAGCAAAAGGGGAGTGTCACTATTCGCGTGGCGCAAAGTGATGCGGGGCAAGTGATACTAGATGTTTCGGATGACGGACAAGGTGTAATGCCTGAGACTGTGCAAAAATTATTCGAGCCCTTTAATACAACGGACGCGAGCGGCACAGGATTGGGTTTGTATATTGCCCGCGAGTTGTGTGAAGCCAATGGTGCGCGCATCGAGTATCTTGCTGCCGAGCAAGGTGGAGCGTGTTTCCGTATCTCGTTCGGGAAGCGCATAAATGACGAAAGGGGTGGCTGAGGTGGGGACGAAGATTGCGCGCGTTCTGATCGTGGACGATGAGCCAGATATCCTGGAGTTGCTAGATTTGGCGTTGGTACGGATGGGCTTGGAGGTGGAGTGTGCTAATGGGGTACAGCAGGCGTTGCAGCGCTTAGGTGCTACCCATTTTGATCTTTGCTTGACCGATATGCGCATGCCTGATGGTGACGGACTCGAAGTGGTGCGCCATATCAGCGAAAACGGACTCGACTTGCCTGTGGCCGTCATTACGGCACATGGCAATTTGGAGAATGCGATTGCTGCGCTGAAGGCGGGCGCGTTCGATTATCTTTCCAAGCCAGTGGCATTGGATCAGCTGCGTTCCTTGGTGAGTTCCGCCTTGCGTTTGCCGCAAGGTGGGGGTAAATCAGGTAAGGGGGGGGGGCTGCTATTGGGTGATTCTCCAGCAATGCAGCTAGTGCGCGACATGGTGAGCCGTGTCGCGCGTAGCCAAGCCCCAGTGCACATCAGTGGGGAATCTGGCAGTGGCAAAGAGTTGGCGGCAAGAATGTTGGTGCAGCAGAGCGCTCGTCGCGGGCAACCCTTCGTTCCAGTGAATTGCGGAGCGATTCCCGAAAATCTAATGGAAAGTGAATTTTTTGGCTATCGCAAAGGAGCGTTCACTGGCGCGGAAAAAGACAAGGAAGGGTTCTTCCAAGCGGCAAATCAAGGCACTTTGCTGTTAGATGAGGTGGCTGATTTGCCTTTGGTGATGCAAGTGAAATTGTTGCGCGTCATCCAGGAGAAGAAGGTGCGTCGCGTGGGAGCGACGGACGAAGAGTCCATCGACGTACGTATATTGAGTGCCACGCATCATGATTTGGCTAAACGTGTGCAGGAAGGTAAGTTTCGCCAAGACCTATATTACCGATTGAATGTCATTCATCTTCAGATGCCAGCTTTACGCGAAATGGGTGAGGATGTTCCTCTCATTGCCAAGAAGTTGTTAGAGCGCTTGCGAGGCGATTCCAAGGCACAGTTCTCGAAAGAAGCGTTGAAGGCACTTGCGAGCTACGACTTCCCTGGTAACGTGCGCGAGCTGGAGAACATCATCGAACGCGCAGTGGCGTTGTGCGCTGACGCTGTTATCACGCCTAGGGACTTGCAGCTGTCACCCGTTGAATTTAACTCGACGGGTCACAAGGCGATGGGTGGCGGCAAGTACCCGCTCCCCGACTACCTTGATCGCATCGAACGCGATGCGATCTTGGAGGCGTTGGCTCAGACTGATTTCAATCGCACGGCTGCCGCCAAGATATTGGGGGTGACTTTCCGTGCGTTGCGCTACCGCATGGAGCGCCTTTCCATTAGGGAAGACGATAAGCCGCTTCGGCAAACTCGGGATTGGCAAGAATGAAGGCTGATGCCCAAGGTTGGTTGAGCGGTGTCGCACGCATCCCCTCGCCTAATCATGATGCTCGCCCTGTTTGCACCCCGATTACGCTCTTGGTTATCCACAATATTAGTCTGCCGCCAAATGAGTTTGGCGGCGCGGCTGTCTGTGAGTTTTTCACCAACACCCTAGATAGCACTGCCCATCCATACTATGAGCAGCTAAAGGGAGTCGAGGTGTCGTCACATTTCTTGGTGCGGCGGGACGGATGCATCATCCAGTTCGTGCCTTGCAATCGGCGGGCGTGGCATGCGGGGGTGTCTGAATGGCGGGGAAGGACTCGTTGTAATGATTTCTCCATCGGTATCGAGCTGGAGGGAAGCGACTTCGTCCCGTTTGAGTCCGCACAATACCAAGCCCTAGCCAAACTCACGCGTTTGCTCAAGCGCAGCTATCCTATTCGTGACATCACTGGGCATTCCAATATTGCACCTAGCCGCAAAACTGATCCAGGCCCATTTTTCGACTGGCATCGCTACCTTTCTCAGACGTGATAACGGGGGGCGGTAGGGGGAATCAGGAAGGGCTAATACAGAAAATATATAGGCCAAAATTCCGCTTGCATAAATTTGAACAGCCACTAGAATTAGCCCCAATTCATCGTTTTGACCACTACATCTAGTGTTTTTTGTTTTTCGGGTGATTCAGGCTGGGAGGTCGAATTATGCCGAGCAATCCAAGGGGGAGTTACATGCTGCAAGCTTCAGAAAACGTTTTGCCATCTGCTTCCAACCCTGTGTTCGCGCACAAAGAATCTGATTCCGTCGCTTCATCGTCTAGTTTGCCTTTGGATCAATATAAGACCATCCGTCGTAATGGCTCGGTCGCGGCATTTGAGCCTAGCAAGATATCTATCGCGTTGACCAAAGCGTTCATTGCGGTGAATGGGGGGCAGGGTGCGGCGTCAGCGCGTGTACGCGAGATGGTCGAGCAATTGACTGCAGGTGTGGTGAATGCCTTGGTACGTCGCCAACCTCACGGCGGGACATTCCATATCGAAGATATTCAAGATCAAGTCGAACTGTCGTTGATGCGTTCGGGTGAGCACGATGTCGCGCGTTCTTATGTGTTGTATCGTGAGAAGCGCATGTTGGAGCGAGCCAAGGCAAAAGTCGAAGTCGCCGAACACGTCCTAAATGTCAAAGATGGCAACATCTTGCGTCCGCTTGATGTGGCGGCGCTGACTGCGCGTATCGAGTCGGCGTGCGAGGGCTTGGGGTCTGCGGTTGATGCCAACAAGATACTCAAAAGCACATTGAAGGATTTATACGATGGCGTTGCGATTGAAGAAGTGCGCAAATGTGCCATCCTTTCCGCGCGTACCCTGATTGAGCAAGACCCTGCCTATAGTTTCGTCACAGCTCGTCTGTTGTTGAACAACATCTGCTGCGAAATTATTGGCGAGGAAATTGCGCCCGCTGAAATGACCGAGCGCTATGCCGAGTATTTTCCCAAGTTCATCAAGCGTGGTATCGCAGCTGAATTGCTGAATGAGGACATGGGGCATTTTGACTTGGTGCGTCTTGGTAAGGCGCTGGATGCAAGTTGCGATTTGAAATTCAACTACCTCGGTCTGCAAACCTTGTATGACCGCTACTTCTTGCACGTTGAGGACAAGCGTATCGAATTGCCGCAAGCATTCTTCATGCGTGTCGCGATGGGTTTGAGCTTGAATGAAATCAACCGTGAAGAGCGTGCCATCGAGTTCTATCGTTTGCTCTCCAGTTTCGATTTCATGAGCTCCACGCCGACCTTGTTCAATTCGGGTACTCGTCGTTCGCAATTGTCATCGTGCTACCTGACAACGGTGGAGGATGATCTGGACGGTATCTATGAGGCATTGAAAGAGAACGCCTTGCTGTCAAAATTTGCCGGTGGCCTGGGTAACGACTGGAGCAACGTGCGTGCGCTCGGTAGCCACATCAAGGGTACCAATGGTAAGTCGCAAGGTGTCGTGCCTTTCTTGAAGGTAGTGAACGACACTGCGGTCGCCGTGAATCAAGGTGGTAAGCGCAAGGGTGCGGTGTGTGCATACTTGGAGACATGGCATCTGGATGTCGAGGAATTCTTGGAATTGCGCAAGAACACGGGCGATGACCGTCGTCGTACGCATGACATGAATACCTCGAACTGGATTCCTGATTTGTTTATGAAGCGCGTGATGGAAGGGGCAGAGTGGACATTGTTTTCTCCCTCCACCTGCCCTGATCTGCATGACAAGTTTGGTGTGGAATTTGAGAAGGCTTACCTCGGTTACGAGGCGAAAGTTGCCAGTGGTGAATTGAAGTTATTCAAAAAGGTGGCGGCACAAAGCCTGTGGCGCAAGATGTTGACGATGCTGTTCGAAACTGGCCATCCTTGGGTAACTTTCAAAGACCCATGTAATATCCGCTCTCCACAGCAGCATGTGGGGGTGGTACATAGCTCTAATCTATGCACAGAGATCACACTGAACACATCGGATAGCGAGATTGCCGTGTGCAACTTGGGCTCCGTCAATCTGGAAGCGCACCTATTCCCCAAAGGTCACGCGCAAGCAGGTCAGATCGACCATGAAAAATTGAAGCACACGGTGACGACGGCGATGCGCATGCTGGACAACGTCATCGACATCAATTACTACGCCGTAGCTAAGGCGCGTAACTCGAACTTGAAACACCGACCGGTTGGATTGGGCATCATGGGTTTCCAAGATTGCTTGCATGACCTGCGCATACCTTACGCTTCACAAGAGGCAGTCGAGTTTGCAGATCGCTCGATGGAGGCGGTCTGTTACTACGCCTATTGGGCATCTTCCGAGTTGGCTGAAGAGCGTGGCCGCTATGCAAGCTACCGCGGAAGCTTGTGGGACAAGGGCATCCTGCCGCAAGACAGTTTGGATATGTTGCGCGAACAGCGTGGAGGTTATGTCGAGGTAGACATGTCTGCGACCATGGATTGGGATGCTTTGCGCGCACGTATAAAGCAATACGGTATGCGCAACTCCAATTGTGTGGCGATCGCGCCGACGGCGACTATCTCCAACATCATCGGTGTCTCGGCCTGTATCGAACCGACCTATCAAAACATCTTCGTCAAATCAAACCTGTCTGGTGAGTTCACCGTCATCAATGAGCATCTGGTGGCGGAGTTGAAGGGAATGGGATTGTGGGATGCAGTGATGATCGCTGATCTGAAATATTTCGACGGTAGTTTGGCCAAGATCGACCGCATCCCAGCGGAGTTACGTAGCTTGTATGCGACTGCCTTCGAAGTCGAGCCGACTTGGTTGATCGAAGCGGCATCGCGTCGTCAGAAATGGATAGACCAAGCGCAATCGCTCAACATCTATATGTCTGGCGTATCTGGCCGTAAGTTGGATGACACCTACAAGTTGGCATGGTTGCGTGGTCTGAAGACGACCTATTATCTGCGCACTTTGGGTGCGACTTCTGCGGAAAAATCAACATCCCGTGCAGGTTCGCTGAATGCTGTGTCGAATGGTGAAGGTGCTGGTGGTGCATTCGCTGCTGCGCCAGCAGCTGAAGAGCCAAAGTTCTGTTCGATTGACAATCCAGAATGCGAAGCCTGCCAATAGTGGATGGATACTTTCGCTACGCGTGCAGCGAAAAATAAAAACAAAGGAATACCATGTTGAATTTTGATGATGAAGTAAAAACGACGGCGTCAACTGCGGCGACGCGTATGCCTGCGATAGGGGCTACGCCTAGTGTGGTTGAGCATAGCTACACAATTGCTTCAACTTCTACGGGCCGCATCCGCGTCGAAGATAAACGCATCATCAATAGCAGTGCTGACGTGAACCAGTTGGTTCCGTTCAAATACAAATGGGCATGGGAGAAATATCTGGCGGCTTGCGCCAACCATTGGATGCCACAAGAGGTCAACATGTCTGCGGACATCGCATTGTGGAAAAATCCGAATGGTTTGACGGATGACGAGCGTCGCTTGGTTATGCGTAATTTGGGGTTTTTTACCACGGCGGATAGCTTAGCTGCAAACAACATCGCATTGGGCACTTACCGCCACATCACCAATCCAGAGTGCAGGCAGTATTTGTTACGCCAAGCGTTTGAAGAGGCTATCCATACCCATGCATATCAATACATCGTGGAAAGTCTTGGGCTGGACGAGGGAGAGGTGTTCAACATGTACCACGAGATACCCAGCATTCGAGATAAGGATGAATTCTTGTTGCCCTTCATCGACGTGTTGACCAATCCCGACTTCAAGACTGGTACGCCCGAGAACGACCAGAAATTGTTGCGTAGCCTGATTGTATTTGCGTGCATCATGGAGGGCTTGTTCTTCTACGTCGGTTTCGTGCAGATATTGGCGTTGGGTCGGCAAAACAAGATGACTGGCGCAGCTGAACAATATCAATACATCTTACGCGACGAATCTATGCATCTCAATTTCGGCGTGGATGTCATTAATCAAATTAAGTTAGAAAATCCACATTTGTGGACACCCGCGTTCCGCGAAGAGATTCGTGGCCTGTTCCAGAAGGGAGTCGAGCTGGAATATCGCTATGCCGAAGACACCATGCCGCGCGGTGTGTTGGGCCTGAATGCGGGTATGTTCAAAGAATATCTCCGCTTCATCGCCAACCGTCGTTGTCAACAGATCGGTGTGGACATTTTGTACCAAGGTGCGACCAATCCCTTCCCGTGGATGGCAGAGATGATCGACCTGAAAAAAGAAAAGAATTTCTTTGAGACCCGTGTGACTGAATATCAAACAGGCGGGGCTTTGTCGTGGGATTGAATTGATGACAAAGGCTGCTTCGGCAGCCTTTGTTGCAAAGGCTTCAATCATACCGTTCGCGGTGTGTTTGAGGAGTAGTAGCAGCTTGTTGTACTGTTGTTTTTTTGTTAACTTTCACCACTAAGGAGGTTGAAATGGTCGCAGCAAAGAAAGCTAAACCAGCAGCAAAGAA
>JAVHQF010000003.1:10043-22579 GCA_036170995.1 Sideroxydans sp.
AGCAGCTAAGAAAGCCGTTGCTAAGAAGCCAGCAGCCAAAAAAGTAGCAGCTAAGCCAGCAGCGAAACCTGCGGCTAAGAAGCCAACTGCGAAAAAAGCTGTAGCGAAGAAACCAGTAGCTGCAAAGCCAGCAGTAGCACTGGCTGCCGCTCCTGCTCCTTCAGCACCTGCTCCTGTGCGTCCAGCTGCGACTTGGCCTTTCCCAACACCAGGCATCAGCAAGCCAAACTAAGGTGTTTGAAAGGCTGTGAAGGCGGCCCCGATTAAGATGTCGTAGTTAGGGGCTGATTCACGTTTGTCGGGTGGCGGGCTGGACAGGCTTGGAATTGTTTTTTCGTACTTGAGAAAGTGCGTAGGGTGGTGTCCCCTGAAATAGGTAATGTGTTGTTTTAGGTTGGCGTATCGTAGTTCGTCTGCGTTGCGTTAAGGCTCGCACCGCTATCTGACGGCAGTTTTTGAATTTTTACCGCGTGATGTGGAGGGGGTTCTGTCCTCCGCAAATAAGGTGGCGAACAAGCATCCAATTACTTGGAGAGCTTCTTGCCCACTAAATAAATATCAGCTTGTTCCTGTTGCGACTGCTTAGAATTAATTCAGCTTGACGACGTAGGAAGTGATCGGAGTGTCGCTGTTCTTGTCGAAAGCGATTCCTGTTTCGACACCCGCTCGTGCAATGTCAGCTGCATTTTCCTCACGCAGATAAGCTTGGTGCATGGCACCTAAAGCGAACTCGTGTCCAGAGCCAATCGCCCAGAATTGGGTGAACTCGAATACCTCGCGCATTGAATAGATTCCAAAGATGCCGTTGGCATTGGCGATCAGTGCGGTAATCTGACTTGACTCATAAGGATCCTCTTCGTCTTCCTTGGGGTTTAGGAAGCATTCTTCTTTCAAAATGGGGTGGAGCCTTTTGAAAGTTTCAAAGATAGATTCCTTGCTGCTAAGCTGTACCTCAGGCATTTTCGCGAGTAAGTTGGCAAGGACGAGATGGTGGGCGGCACTGCCGCATATACCAACGAAGTTGTCCCCGATACGCAAGATTTTGTCGTGCGAAGCATCCTTGGCGGCAGGTAGTCGTGTATTGCCAAAGGTGGTTAAGGTGTCGGCGGCAATGGCGACGGAACCATTCTTTTTAACAGCGACGATCGTGGTCATAACGAATATTCCAATTTAATCTGTGCGAGATTCTATCACCGATGTTTTATAGCATTCCCTTACCCTATCTGGTTGATAGTAGCGTCTACTTCGAGGCGGTGCGTGACCTGCCGTGGGCGGCTTGGTTAGATAGTGGCAGCAGAGATAGGTACGACATCATCGTTGCGCAACCCGTCACAACTTTGGAAACACGGGGGCTTTTCACTAAAATTAAGCACGGTACGCAAGCCAACCAGACGACAGATGATCCTTTTACTGCGTTACAGACAATTTTGGGACACGAGCTGGATGAGATTCCAGGGCTACCTTTTGCAGGTGGTGCATTGGGATATTGGAATTATGACCTCGGACGTCGATACCATCTTCTGTCTGGTGCTGTTTCATCCGCAAACGATGCGGCTGAAATGAGGGTAGGCATCTACGATTGGGCCATTGTCGTTGACCATCAACAGGCGACCGCCCGATTGGTTTCGCGGTTGCGCTATGCAGAGTCTGAGCGACATCTGCCCCAGATTGGCGCGCGAATCACAGCTGAAATCATAAAAACAGAACAACAAAAAAAAGCGTTCAAGGTGGAGGGTGAGATTCGCGCTGATATCGATTTTGATGGTTATCGTGCCGCCTTTGATAGAGTCAAGTCATACTTAAAGGAGGGGGATTGTTATCAAGTCAATCTGGCGCAAAGATTCTCAGTTCAAGCGAAAGGCGATGCATTTGAAGCTTACCGAGCGATGCGGCAGGCGAACCCTGCACCCTACTCGGCCTATTTGGAATATCCAGAGCTGAAGATACTGTGTGCTTCCCCAGAGCGTTTTCTTAAAGTGCAGCAAGGCTGTGTGGAGACGAAACCCATCAAGGGAACACGACCGCGCAGTGAGGATGCAGTTGAAGATGGCCGCTTGTCAGAGGAATTGCGCCATCATCCAAAGGACAGGGCAGAGAATCTGATGATTGTTGACCTCTTGCGCAACGACCTGAGTAGAAGTTGCGAAGTAGGTTCAGTGCGTACACTCAAGCTGTTCGAGGTGGAAAGTTTTGCCAGAGTGCATCACTTGGTGAGTACGGTTCAAGGTCATTTATCAAAAGGACGTGTCGCCCTAGATGTCTTGCGCGATTGTTTTCCTGGGGGTTCCATTACGGGAGCGCCCAAGCTTAGAGCGATGCAGATCATCGAGGAATTAGAGCCACAACGTCGCGGCATCTATTGCGGGACGATAGGGTATATCGGCTTCGACGGAAATATGGACTGCAATATTGCGATCCGAACCTTGACGCTCAAAGAAGGGGAGTTATCCTGCTGGGCAGGGGGCGGCATCGTGGCAGATTCGGAATGTGAAGCGGAATATCAAGAAACGCTTGATAAAGCCGACACCATGTTGAAACTCATGCAGCGCTTTGGTGGCTCAGCGGTTTAACTTTTCTGCAAGCTTTGCGTCAAACTGTTCTTTGTTAATGATGAATCGCTCGTGGCGGCCTTTTGAAATCAAGTCAATGCCGTCATGAGCTTCGACATTAAAGACCAGTCGCTTACCATCGACTTCGATCAATTCGACAGTCGCAGTCACTGCTAAGCCAGGAGGGGTCGCGGCTTGATGGCTCACATTCACCTGCGTGCCGACCGTCTGCTCTTTGGGCCAATCGAGGTATGGATTGACACATTTGATGCACGCCCATTCTAAGAAACCCACCATGAAGCCAGTCGCAAACACTTCGGGCATGATTAAAAATTCATCAGCCTCGGGGTACAAAGCGGGAACAGTTTTGGAATGCGGAACAATGAATTTATGCACATAGCGGATGCCAGGATTAAGACTGCCTTTCATTTTGCCTCCCAAAGAATCTAGCAAGATTAGTTTTCGTTCTTTACTCGAAGGATGCGAATCACTTCCTGTAATTTGCGCAAGTTGCGCATGATGTTAGCAAGATGCAGGCGATTATTCACTTGCAGGGTGAAATAGAGGGCAGTGTATTCACCTTCATTGCTGAAGTTCACATTCTCAATGTTCGATTCTGCCTCGGCGATAGCGGCGGCCACCTTTGCCAATACCCCGCGACGATTCGCGACGAACAGTTTGAGATTTACATCGAAAGAACGCGTGATGTTCTTGTCCCACACCACATCTAGCCACTCATCACCACTTCGACCTTTGCGCAGGGTGGGACAATCATGGGTGTGCACGACCAGCCCTTGGCCACTTTTGATGACTCCGATGATAGGATCTCCTGGTATGGGGCGACAACATTTTGCGTATTGAATTGCCATTCCCTCATTGCCAAGCAAAGTGATGGTGCCACCTGTGTGCATACCAGATCGAATATTTTCCCCATCACTTATTTTGGCAAGTTGTTTGGCGACAACCATATTCAAACGACGACCAAGGCCGACGTCAGTCAATAAATCTTGTCGTGATTTACTGCCAGTTTCCTTCAGCACTCTCTCCCAGCAAAGGTCAGGAATATCTTGGATTTTGATGCTAAGTGAAAACAGCGCCTGGCTCAGCAAGCGCTCTCCCAGCTTAGAGGATTCGTCTAGGTGCATGGTTTTCAGTGCGTGACGAATCTCACTACGCGCTCGGCTGGTAACGACATAACTCAGCCATGCAGGATTGGGATGTGCGAGCGGAGCGGTGACAATTTCAACGCGATCTCCGTTACGCAATTCAGAACGAAGTGGCACAAGTTCCGAATTCACTTTGCTAGCCACGCAGCGATTGCCAATGTCAGTGTGCACTGCATAAGCAAAATCCACTGTAGTCGCACCGCGCGGCATGGCGAAAATCTTACCTTTGGGAGAAAAAACGTAAACCTCATCAGGGAAAAGATCAACCTTAAGGTGCTCCAAGAACTCAACCGAGTCGCCACTTTGCGAAAGGCTTTCGAGCAAGCTTTGCAACCATTGGTGGGTCTTCTGGTGCAACTCGTTGATTTGCGTTTCCGAGGTCTTGTACAGCCAGTGAGAGGCGACACCCCCCTCAGCCAATCTGTTCATTTCGTGTGTACGAATCTGCACTTCGATTGGCGTGCCAAATGGACCGAAAAGAGCGGTGTGCAATGACTGATAGCCATTGGCTTTAGGAATGGCGATGTAGTCCTTGAATCTGCCAGGGAAGGGCTTGTATAAACCATGAAGAATCCCCAAAGCGAGGTAGCAAGAAGACACATCCTCCACCAAAATACGAAAGCCGTAGATGTCTAAGACCTGCGCGAAGGCCAGCGACTTTGTCTGCATCTTTTGGTAGATACCGTATAAATGTTTCTCGCGACCTTTAACTTCTGCTTTGAGATGATTCTCTTCCAAGCGCTTGACGATGGCCTCTAGAATCTTGCTGACTACTTCGCGCCGATTGCCACGTGCGACCTTGAGCGCCTTTGACAGCACAGAATAGCGGTTGGGATGTATGTACTTGAAGCTGAGGTCTTCCAATTCTTGATAGACGTTGTTCAGGCCGAGGCGATTTGCAATAGGCGCATAAATGTCCATCGTCTCGTGTGCGATGCGTTGGCTTTTTTGCTCTGAGACTGAATCCAGAGTGCGCATATTGTGCAGGCGATCAGCGAGTTTGATGAGAATGACGCGAACATCACGCGCCATAGCCATCAACATTTTGCGGAAATTTTCCGCTTGTGCATCTACTCTTGTTTCGAACTGAAGCTTGTCGATCTTGCTCAGGCCATCCACTAGGTCTGCCACTTGTTTGCCGTATTGCGTGGCAATTTGCTCGATACTCACATCGGTATCTTCCGCTACATCATGCAACAAGGCTGCCATGATGGCATGGGCATCTAGATGTAATGGGGTGAGTATTCGGGCGACGGCGATGGGGTGTGTTACATAGGGTGCGCCTGATTCGCGCAACTGACCGGCATGGGCGGTACGGCTAAAATCAAGCGCAGATTGGATCAGCGCTACGTCTTCGGACTTTAGGTAGGCGGAGACTTCTTGGATCAGTGCATCGGCATCAGTTTGTGACATGAAGACCCCCAACACAGCTAGGGAGCGAACTGGGTGACAGTTTGTCGAGGTACTTCGTGGGCATAAAGAAGAAAAAGCGTCAGGCCATACCGCGATTCAGAATCTCGATGCCGACCTTGCCTTCGCTGATCTCGCGCAAAGCGACCACGGTGGGTTTGTCTTTGCTTGTTTCGACCAGATGGTTTGCGCCGTTCGCCAATTGACGTGCGCGATAAGCGGCGGCCAGCGTCAGTTCGAAACGGTTAGGGATGTGCTTCATACAATCTTCGACAGTGATGCGTGCCATGGTTTATTTCTCCGATGTTTGTAATTGGTTGATAAGTTGCTGATGTCTCGCCAGTTGGCTAGACCCTCGCAAACGGGCAGCAAGCACAACAGAATTGAGCTCGCGTAACGCCTCGTTCAGGTTGTCGTTGATAATAACATAATCGAATTCAGACACATGGGATACATCCTCGCGTGCGGCGGATAAACGCTTCTTGATAACTGCGGCATCATCTTTGCCGCGTCCTTTTAAGCGTTGTTCCAACGCTTCTATCGAGGGGGGGAGGATGAAGATGCTGACACACAGCGGAAACAGCTTGCGTACTTGTGCTGCGCCCTGCCAATCGATTTCCAGCAAGATGTCCCTGTCCTTGGCATTCTCCTGTGTGATCCAACGCTGTGATGTGCCGTAGAGATTGCCATACACCTCGGCGCTCTCTAAGAATTCTCCACGTTGCGCCATGTTGAGGAATGCCTCGCGTGTCACGAAGTGGTAGTCCTTGCCGTTGACTTCGCCCGCGCGTGGCTGGCGTGTGGTGTAGGACACTGACAAGTCAATCTGTGGATTGATGTTGAGTAGGGCGTGAACCAAACTGGTCTTGCCTGCGCCAGACGGCGCGCTGATGACGAAAAGACTGCCAGACATGGTTATCTCCTTATTCGATGTTCTGGACTTGTTCGCGCATCTGTTCGATGAGTATCTTGATCTCCATCGCACAGCGCGAAACTTCGGCATCCACAGACTTTGAGCCCAAGGTGTTCGCCTCGCGGTGAAGCTCCTGCATCAAAAAGTCCAAGCGTTTGCCGACAGCGCCGCCTTTGCTCAATACACGCTTTACCTCATCTAGATGAGTCAGCAAGCGTGACAACTCTTCGTCCACATCGACCTTGCTGGCGTACAGTGTGATCTCTTGTCGCACGCGCTCGTCATCCGCGCTACCCAATGCTTCCAACAATTTCGTACACAATTTGGTCTCGTAAGCAGCTATCGCATTGGGGATGCGAGGAGCGATGCTGATGCGTAATGCCCCGATCTGAGTGACGCGTTCCAGCAGGAAATTTTTGAGCTTCTCTCCCTCGCGCTGGCGAGCGGCGGCGAAGTCGTGCAGCACCTGCTGCATCAGGCTCTGCAATGGGGCTTGCATCGTGTCGGCTGACAGTGCAGGGCTTTCCAATACGCCGTTCCAATGCAACACATCCGCAACGGATAAAAGACGCGCTTCGGGCATCACTGCGCGCACTTGGGTGCTCCAGTCCGCCAACTGCTGAACCATGTTTTGGTTCAAATGAGAGGGATTTAGAATGGAGGTGCGGGGTGCGTAGCTGATGCGGCATTCCACCTTGCCACGGGTTAATTGGCCTGCAATCGCTTCACGCAAGATGGATTCTTGCGAGCGTAACTCATCGGGCATGCGTAGCTGTAAATCCAGATAGCGATGGTTGACGGCACGCAGTTCGAGTGTCAGTGAACCGCTGTCGAGTTCGGCAGAGGCGACAGCGAAGCCAGTCATACTGTAAATCATTGGGACTCCAAAAGGATGGAAAAAACACGGGCTGAATGGCGTGCATTATATTACGATTGCACCCCATCACCGTTGAGCACCGCATTGCTGACGACTAAATAAACAGGAAAACAATGAGGTTTGCTGTCCATCAAGCCAATCATATTGGCGGTCGTAAATATAACCAGGATCGGGTGGGATACGCCTATACCAATGATGCCTTGCTATTGGTATTGGCAGATGGTATGGGCGGGCATCTGCATGGCGAGATTGCCGCACAGATTGCGGTCTATACCTTCATGCGTGCTTTCGGCCGTTTAGAACAGGGGCGCGTGAAAGAGCCTGAGGTATTTTTGCGTGCCACCATGCGCGCGGGCCACGATGCCATCATCGACTACGCGAAAGAGAACCAATTAGGCGGCAATCCAGGCACGACCTGTGTCGTGGCGTTGGTACAAGATGGTAGGGTGTGGTTCGCCCATGCGGGAGATTCGCGCTTCTATCTATTGCGTGGAGAGGGTGTCGCTAATGTGACAAAAGATCACTCCGTCGTCCAACAGTGGGCTGACTGGGGAATCATCAGTGTGGATGAAATGAAGACCCATCCTGATCGTAACAAGATTACAAACTGTTTGGGGGGCGTGGAAGACATGTTCTATGTCGAAGTATCGCCTAGTGTGGAGACCTTGAGCGGCGATACCTTGCTGTTGTGCAGTGATGGTTTCTGGGGGCCGTTGCAACATGATGAATTGGCGAAACTAATCTCTGCTCAATCACTCGGCACTTTTTTGGTTGAATTGATCCAGGTCGCCGTATTCCGCGAAGGCGCACGTGCTGACAATACAACAGCGGTTGCCGCCCGTTTGGGCAGTGCCGAGCAAGAGCATTGGACCGAGTCCCCCGTCTGCATCATCCTTGATGAGCGTCCAACGCCTACCTAAAAGTTTTTAGAAAGAGAGGTTTTTTATGCGCCCTAGTCAACGTCAGCCCAATCAACTTCGCGCGATTGGCATCACCCGTCACTACACTAAACATGCGGAAGGCTCTGTACTCATCGAGTGCGGCGACACCAAAGTCATCTGCACCGCCAGCGTTGAAGAGCGTGTGCCACCCCACAAAAAGGGGAGTGGCGAGGGGTGGGTCACGGCGGAATACGGCATGTTGCCACGCTCCACGGGTGAGCGCATGGGGCGCGAAGCCGCCAAGGGCAAGCAGTCTGGGCGCACACAAGAGATTCAGCGTCTGATCGGTCGCAGCCTGCGTGCCGTGGTCGATCTGGGTAAATTGGGCGAACGCACCATCACCTTGGATTGCGATGTCATTCAAGCCGATGGGGGGACGCGCACCGCCAGTATCACGGGAGCATACGTGGCATTGCACGATGCGGTGAGTAGCCTGATGCAAAAGGGGCTGGTGAAAGAGAATCCACTGAAAGATTCCATCGCCGCCATTTCGGTCGGCATCTATGAGGGCACACCAGTACTCGATCTAGACTACGTTGAAGATTCCGCCTGCGATACAGATATGAACGTGGTGATGTTAGGTAACGGTAATTTTGTCGAGGTGCAGGGTACAGCAGAAGGTCATGCTTTTTCCCGTGCAGAGATGGATGTGTTGCTGGGGCTGGCACACAAGGGCATCACCGAATTGATCGCTTTGCAAGGTGAGGCGCTGAAGCAATGAAAAAACTGGTCATCGCTTCCAACAATCCGGGCAAGTTACGCGAGTTCCAGCAGATGCTCGCACCGCTTGGTATTGAGGTGGTGACGCAGTCGCAATTGGGTATCTCTGAAGCAGAAGAGCCGCACATCACCTTCGTGGAGAATGCCTTGGCAAAGGCGCGTCATGCGAGCCGTGAGAGCGGGTTGCCTGCCTTGGCGGATGATTCTGGTATCTGCGTGGATGCACTCAAGGGAATGCCAGGCGTCATCTCGGCACGCTTTTCTGGTCTGCCGCGCTCGGATGAACGTAACAACCAAGCATTACTGGAAGCAATGAAGACGCACGATGACCGTCGTGCACACTACTACTGCGTGTTAGTGTTGGTGCGTTGGGCGGGAGATGCCCAGCCCATCATCGCCGAGGGCGAATGGCATGGTGAGATTGCACGTGAAGCGCGGGGTGCGGGTGGTTTTGGTTATGACCCGTACTTCTGGTTGCCCGATCTCGGCAAGATGAGTGCGGAGCTGACGCACGACGAGAAACACGCCATCAGCCATCGCGGCAAGGCGATGCAAGTCTTGTTGGAGAAGTTGAAGGCGCACGGCATCGAATGACAATGCAACCGTTGCAAGCAGTTGGGTTGCGCGCTCGCGGCGTCGCTTTCCAAGCCTTACCTCCGCTGTCCTTATATATCCACATCCCTTGGTGTGTGCGTAAATGTCCTTACTGCGATTTCAACTCGCATGAGGCGCGAGGTGCATTCCCTGAAAAGGAATATGTAGCGGCGTTGGTGCGCGACTTAGAGATGGCGTTACCGCAGATATGGGGACGCAAGGTCTATACGGTGTTCTTCGGCGGTGGCACGCCCAGCTTACTGAGTGGCGAAGCGGTTGGTGAGATTCTGCGCAACGTGCGTATGTTGTTGCCATTAAATATGAATGCCGAGATCACCTTGGAGGCGAATCCAGGCACGGTGGAGGCGGATAAGTTCGCCGCCTTCCGTGACGCGGGCGTGAATCGCCTATCGATGGGTATCCAGAGTTTCAACGACAAACATCTACAAGCCTTGGGGCGCATTCACTCCGCAGACGAAGCCAAGCGCGCAATTCAAATCGCACAGCAGCATTTCAACAACATCAATCTCGATCTGATGTACGCGTTGCCTTCGCAGTCGTTTGATGAGGCACTAGCAGATGTGCAGACAGCACTGCAATACAAGTCGCAACATCTGTCTTGTTATCACCTGACGTTAGAACCGAACACGCAGTTCCACCACAATCCCCCTGTGTTACCCGATGATGATGCGAGTGCGGAGATGCAGCAAAGTATCGAAAATTTATTAGCAGCTCATGGTTATGAGCACTATGAGACTTCGGCCTTCGCGCAACCCAAGCGACGAGCTAAGCACAATCTCAACTACTGGCAGTTCGGTGACTATCTAGGCATCGGTGCGGGCGCGCACAGCAAGCTGAGCTTTCCCGGCAAGGTGCTGCGCCAAGCACGCTACAAGCAACCGCAGGCATATATGCAGCAAGTGGCAGCGGGCGTGCCGATCCAATCTGAGAACGAGGTCGGTGTCGATGCGCTGCCGTTCGAGTTCATGATGAATGCGCTTCGGTTGAACGAAGGATTCGATAGCAGTTTGTTCGCAGAACGAACAAGCTTGTCGCTACTGTCCATTCAGAATGAATTGCTAGAAGCGGAGCGACGAGGATTATTGGTGCGTGACCATCAACGTATCGTGCCAACCAAATTGGGGCAACGATTCCTGAACGACTTGTTGGAATTATTCCTTACGACGGAAGACTAGATCCCAAACACCGTGTCCTAGATTAAGTCCGCGCTTTTCGAACTTGGTGAGCGGGCGGTATTCTGGTCGTGGTGCGTAATCGGTCGCGGTATTCTCCAGCAAGACCTCGGCATCAAATACTCTTAATATTTGTTCGGCGTAATCTTGCCAATCAGTAGCGACGTGGATGTAACCGCCAACCTTTATCTTCTTTACGAGTTGCGCGATGAACGGCGACTGGATAAGACGCCGCTTGTTGTGGCGTGCCTTATGCCAAGGGTCGGGGAAGAAGATGTGCACTCCGTCCAAGCTAGCATCGGCGATCATGTCGCGCAGCACCTCGACTGCATCATGTTGCATGATGCGGATGTTCTCCAAGTTCTCCTGCTCGATCAATTTGAGCAGGTTGCCGACACCAGGTGTATGCACTTCCAGTGCCAGATAGTCAGTATCGGGATTTGCTTTAGCGATCGTCGCAGTGCTGTCGCCCATGCCGAATCCGATCTCTAGGATCTTGGGAGCGCGGCTACGGAAAGCCACATCAAGGTCGAGGGGGTGCGCCGAATAGGGAATGCCGTAACGTGGTAAGAGCGTGTCGATTGCACGTTGTTGTGCCACGGATACGCGACCTTGGCGCAGCACGAAGCTCCGAATATGCCGCTTGCTCAGGTCTTCTGACTCGTCCATTTTTAAGTACGAGTCGAAGAGATAATGCCCGTGGTGGGTGAACTTGGGCTGGCGCTATACAACTTCTTAGGCATGCGTCCTGCCAGGTAAGCTTCACGTCCTGCTTCTACGCCTTTCTTCATGGCGGATGCCATCAGTACGGGATTTTGTGCGCCTGCGATGGCCGTATTCATGAGTACACCTGCGCAACCCAGTTCCATTGCGATGGCCGCATCCGAAGCAGTGCCTACGCCCGCATCGACGATCACAGGTACGCTCACGCTATTCATGATGAGTTGCAGGTTCCACGGATTGAGGATGCCCATGCCGGAACCGATGAGTGAAGCCAGCGGCATGATGGCGACGCAGCCGATGTCTTCCAGTTGTTTGGCGATGATGGGGTCGTCCGAGGTGTACACCATTACTTGGAAACCTTCGGCCACCAAGGTATTGGCGGCAGCGAGGGTCTCGATCACATTGGGATAGAGAGATTGCGGGTCGCCCAATACTTCGAGTTTGACCAAGCGGTGTCCATCTAACAGTTCGCGCGCTAGACGTAGGGTGCGCACCGCGTCTTCTGCGGTGTAGCAACCCGCAGTATTGGGCAGGTAGGTGAACTTCGAGGGCGGTACGGCGTCGAGAAGATTAGGCTCATTCGCGTTCTGGCCCAGATTGGTGCGGCGTATCGCGACGGTGACGATCTCTGCTCCGCTAGCATCCAATGCGGCGCGAGTTTCGGTGAAGTCCCTATATTTGCCCGTACCGACCAATAGTCTGGACGAATAGCTTTTGCCTGCGATGATGAGTTTATCGTTCATGGTAGTTCCTAGGATGATGTGTTAGCCGCCGCCCACAGCGACGACGATCTCCAGCTTGTCGCCTTCAATCAGTGCTTGGGTGGCAAAGGTGCTGCGCGGCACGATATCCCCATTGCGTTCGATGGCTATGCGCTTCCCCGCAAAGCCCATCTGTTTGATGAGTGCTGCGACCGTGGTGTCAGAAGGGATTTGGCGCGGTGCGCCATTGATGATGAGGGTGATCACTTTACTCAAATCGCTCGTGTTAGAATCCGCGCCGCATTCTACTATATGCGGGTGTAGTTCAATGGTAGAACGGCAGCTTCCCAAGCTGCATACGAGGGTTCGATCCCCTTCGCCCGCTCCATTTATTGAATCGCATCAAACGATTCAGTCAAAGCACACACTTTTTGACTTACATCAAATCCTGCCTTTGGAATTCCCATAGTATTCAACCAAGTTTTGCTACGACATCCCGAGGATTTTAGTTGGGTATGTAGGGTATGGAACTAGTTTTGGCTTTACTTGTCGCCGTCGCACTGCGACAATTTGCCGCGTTTTGGAAATTTGGTAGTAAAAAAAGGGTGTGTCATGCATTCTGTTTCATTGGAGTGTTGGACGCATTGGTTCTTTTAACTTGCTCTAGGGAGGAGATTACTGTGGCAGCTACTCAAGCGACACCAGTAAAGTACGATATGGATGTAGTTCGGTGGTTCACCATCGCGGCT
>JAVHQF010000004.1:0-5350 GCA_036170995.1 Sideroxydans sp.
CGCATCAATGTGCGCACTGATGCCGATGTTGCGATAGCGGTCGATTGGTGTTTTGCGTGCCACGATAAATTACCTATTGAGTATTCTTGTGTTAGAAACGGAAATGCGAGAACGCCTTGTTAGCGTCAGCCATACGGTGAACTTCTTCACGCTTCTTAACTGCACCACCGCGGCCTTCGGACGCATCAATCAGCTCGCCCGCCAAACGCATTCCCATCGACTTCTCTCCACGTTTACGTGCGAACTCTTTCAACCAACGCATCGCCAAAGCCATACGACGGGAAGGACGCACTTCGACGGGCACCTGATAGTTAGCGCCACCGACACGACGGCTCTTCACTTCGACTTGAGGCTTGGCATTGTTGATCGCCAGATTGAATACCTCGATCGGGTCTTTACCACTCTTCTTGGCAACTTGCTCCAGCGCGCCATAAAGGATGCGCTCAGCTACAGATTTCTTGCCCGCCGTCATCAATACGTTGACGAACTTGGACAGGTCTTGGTTGCCGAATTTAGGATCGGGAAGGACTTCGCGCTTGGGGACTTCTCTGCGTCTTGGCATATCTATACCTCAGTTATATCTGTAATTCGGAATTACGCTTTTTTCGGGCGCTTCGCACCGTACTTGGAGCGAGACTGCTTACGATCTTTCACGCCAGCCGTATCCAAGCTGCCGCGCACCATGTGGTAACGCACACCTGGCAAGTCTTTAACACGACCACCACGCAGCAGGACCACGCTGTGCTCTTGCAAGTTGTGACCTTCACCGCCAATGTAAGAAATGACCTCAAAACCGTTAGTCAGGCGCACTTTCGCGACCTTACGCAAGGCAGAGTTCGGTTTTTTCGGTGTCGTTGTGTAGACACGGGTACAAACGCCGCGCTTTTGCGGGCTTCCTGCAAGCGCAGGAACCTTGCTCTTGATGACTTCCGTCGTACGAGGTTTGCGCACTAACTGGTTAATGGTTGGCATTATTTATCTTCGCTTCCTGAAAACTTGGTTATTAAAACGTTACTTTTTAAATACAAAACCGCTAAATCTGGCATTCGGACTGCGCTGATCAGAAATGCGCGGACTAAAAAGACCGCGCATTCTATTGACGTAGCCAATGCCTGTCAAGAAAACTAGACGGCTTCTTACGCTTCTGTTGTGTTTTCCACTGCTGCTGGCGCTGAAGTTGCCGCCACGTCCAAACCCAAACGCTGCTTGCGACGCAGCACGTGGTAAGCCAAGCCAGTACCTGCTGGAATCAAACGACCCACGATGACGTTCTCTTTCAGCCCGCGCAGCTCGTCCTTCTTGCCCATGATGGCTGCTTCGGTCAACACGCGAGTCGTCTCTTGGAAAGATGCAGCGGAGATGAACGAGTCCGTAGACAAGGACGCCTTGGTGATACCCAGTAACATATACTGGAAGGTAGCTGGCTGTTTGCCCAAAGCAACGACGCGCTCGTTCTCTTGCAACAGTTCAGCACGCTCGACCTGCTCTTTTGGAATGAAGGTCGTATCACCTTCGTCCACAATCGCCACACGGCGCAACATCTGACGCACGATCACTTCAATATGCTTGTCGTTGATCTTCACACCTTGCAAGCGATACACATCCTGCACTTCATCGGTGATGTAACGCGCCAACGCTTCAATACCCAGCAAACGTAAAATGTCGTGCGGATCAGCTGGACCGTCCACAATCATCTCGCCTTGGTTCACCACTTGACCGTCATGTACCAACACATGCTTTTCTTTTGGAATTAAGAACTCATGCGGCTCGCCGTTGGTATCGGTGATGACCAGACGTTGTTTGCCCTTCGTTTCTTTACCGAACGAGGCTGTACCCGTGACTTCGGCCAACATACCCGCATCTTTGGGAGAGCGTGCTTCGAACAATTCGGCAACGCGCGGCAGACCACCCGTGATGTCGCGTGTCTTGGAGCTTTCTTGCGGGATACGCGCCAAAACATCGCCCACTCCAACCTGCATACCATCTTCCACGGTGATGATAGAGCCCACTTGGAAGGTCACTGAGATGGCAGTATCTGTACCTGCAATCTTGATCTCCTGCCCCTTGTTATCCAACAGGCGCACTAACGGACGCAAGCCCTTGCCAGATGTTGCCCGTTTAGGGTCGATAACCACTAGGGTGGACAGACCCGTCACTTCATCGATCTGCTTAGCGACAGTCGAGCCTTCTTCGATATTCTCGAAACGCACCTTACCTGCATATTCGGTAACGATAGGACGCGTATGCGGATCCCAAGTCGCCAACACCACACCCGCCTTGACAGTCGCACCTTCGCGCTCAGTCAGGATGGCACCGTAAGGCACTTTATGACGTTCGCGCTCGCGCCCGTGATCGTCGGTTATCATAATCTCGCCAGAACGCGCCACAACCACCAATTCACCACGCGCCGTGGTAACGGTGCGCATGTTTGGACTGTACTTGATAAGGCCGTTCGATTTGCTCTCAACTTGACTTGCCACTACGGTACGCGATGCAGCCCCACCGATGTGGAAGGTACGCATAGTCAGCTGCGTACCTGGTTCACCGATGGATTGCGCAGCAATCACACCAACTGCCTCGCCCACGTTAATCAGACCACCGCGCCCTAAGTCGCGTCCGTAACACTTAGCGCACAGACCATAACGTGTGTCACAGGTCAATGGTGTGCGCACGCGCACCTCATCAACACCCAAAGATTCGATGAGTTCGACCTTATCTTCGTTCAGCAAAGTACCTGCCTCGTATACCGTTTCACCCGTTTCAGGATTCACGACATCAGCCGCCACAACGCGGCCTAAAATACGCTCACGTAGCGCCTCGATGACTTCACCACCTTCAACCAACGCCTTCATGGAACGGCCATTGGTGGTACCACAATCATCTTCGATCACCACCAAGTCTTGTGTCACGTCAACCAAACGACGAGTCAAATAACCCGAGTTCGCTGTCTTCAAAGCCGTATCCGCCAAGCCTTTACGAGCGCCGTGGGTGGAGATGAAGTACTGCAACATGTTCAGACCTTCGCGGAAGTTCGCGGTAATCGGCGTCTCGATGATGGAGCCATCTGGTTTCGCCATCAGGCCGCGCATACCAGACAACTGACGAATCTGCGCCGCAGAACCGCGTGCGCCGGAGTCGGCCATCATGTAGATGGAGTTGAACGACTCTTGGGTAAGCGCTTTACCTTTCTTATCAAATAACGGTTCGCCAGTCAGCCTATCTTTTACTGGCTCAACACCTAGTTGATCCATCATGGCCTTCGCCACTTGGTCACCAGTGCGACCCCAAATGTCCACCACTTTGTTGTAACGCTCGCCCTGAGTCACTAGACCCGAGGTGTACTGCGCCTGAATCTCATGCACTTCTTTTTCTGCCACACCGATCAACTCGTTCTTTTGTTGTGGCACCAGCATGTCATCCACGCAGATAGAGATACCTGCGCGTGTCGCGTAAGCAAAACCGGTGTACATCAATTGGTCAGCCATAATAACCGTGTCGCGCAGACCACAACGACGGAAGCTGGCATTGATGAGGCGCGAGATTTCTTTCTTCTTGAGTGCCTTGTTGACGAAGCTGAATGGTAAATTCGCTGGCAACAGTTCAGACAAGATTGCACGTCCTGAGGTTGTCTCATAACGAGTGAACTTATCTTCTTTTTCGCCCGCTTCGTTGGTCACCACCTCCTTGATACGTACCAGCACCTTGGCTTGCAGATCGACGTGACCAGAACGGTATGCACGCAACACTTCGGACACGTCAGCAAACATGGAACCTTCGCCCAAAGCCGCTTCTTTCGCGCGCGTCATGTAGTACAAACCCAACACGATATCCTGCGACGGAACAATGATCGGCTCACCGTTGGCTGGGGATAGCACGTTGTTGGAGGCCAACATCAAAGTGCGTGCTTCCATCTGCGCTTCCAACGACAACGGAACGTGAACCGCCATTTGGTCACCGTCGAAGTCGGCGTTGAATGCCGAGCAGACCAGCGGATGCAACTGAATCGCCTTACCTTCGATAAGAATAGGCTCGAACGCCTGGATGCCCAGACGGTGCAGCGTAGGCGCACGGTTCAGCATCACAGGATGTTCGCGAATGACTTCTTCGAGGATGTCCCACACGATTGGTTCTTCCGCCTCGACCATGCGCTTGCCAGCTTTGATGGTGGTGGCAAGACCCATCTTTTCCAGTCGCTCAAATATGAACGGTTTGAATAGCTCCAGCGCCATCTTCTTGGGCAGACCGCACTGATGTAGCTTCAACTGCGGCCCCACCACAATCACAGAACGACCAGAGTAGTCCACTCGCTTACCCAACAAGTTCTGACGGAAACGACCACTCTTACCCTTAATCATGTCAGCCAATGACTTCAGCGGACGCTTGTTGGCGCCAGTCATCGCTTTGCCGCGACGACCGTTATCCAGTAAGGAGTCCACAGACTCTTGCAACATACGTTTTTCGTTGCGCACAATGATGTCTGGTGCCTTCAGTTCCAACAGGCGACGCAGACGATTATTACGGTTGATGACACGACGATACAGATCGTTCAAATCGGAGGTCGCAAAACGGCCACCATCCAACGGCACCAATGGGCGCAACTCAGGAGGCAACACGGGCAACACTTCCATCACCATCCAGTCAGGCTTGATGCCAGACTGCATGAACGCTTCCAACACCTTCAGTCGTTTTGCGTATTTCTTGATCTTGGTCTCGGAGCTGGTGGCTTCCAATTCAGCGCGAATCTTCTCGACTTCAGAAGGTACGTCCAACGCACGCAGCAAAGCGCGCACACCTTCAGCACCCATGAATGCGGTGAAGTCATCGCCGTACTCTTCGATCTTGGCGATGTAGTCATCTTCCGTCAACAGTTGACCGCGATTGAGCGGGGTCATGCCTGGCTCTGTGACCACATAGGCTTCAAAGTACAACACGCGCTCTATGTCACGCAAGGTCATGTCCAGCACCATGCCCAAACGGGAAGGCAGCGATTTCAAGAACCAGATATGGGCAACTGGGGATGCCAGCTCGATGTGACCCATGCGTTCACGGCGTACCTTGGACAGAGTAACTTCAACGCCGCACTTTTCGCAGATCACACCGCGATGCTTCAGGCGTTTGTATTTGCCGCACAAGCATTCGTAGTCTTTTACTGGGCCAAAAATTTTGGCGCAGAACAAGCCATCGCGCTCTGGCTTGAAGGTGCGGTAGTTAATGGTCTCTGGCTTCTTCACTTCGCCGTAAGACCAAGAACGGATCTTCTCGGGAGAGGCCAGACCGATTTTGATCGCGTCGAATTCTTCCTTTTGCGTGACTTGCTTGAACAGATCCAAAATTGATTTCATGTGGTAGC
>JAVHQF010000005.1:0-1135 GCA_036170995.1 Sideroxydans sp.
CGTACAGGTCGGCGATGGTGGCGGGGAAATGCGCTTCGCGCGCCAGCAGGATGGCCTCGGCGCAGGCGGTCAGGTCGGTTTTGTTCTGCTCGGTGAGCAGCGGGACGGGGAAGGTGTTCCAGCCGAGTGTATTTGTATAAGAGAACCGCATTTCAAGACGCCCGCAGACGGTGCCAATCCAGACCCAATGAACGCGGGAAGTCAGCAGAGAAAAGCTCCACAACGGCCCATCGTAAATCCCGTAACACCGGTTTGAAATTACGCAATCATTTGGCAATACAGTCGCCGGCAAGTAGTCACGATTTTCAGACGAGACGGCAGGCATGACAATAGTCATGCTCTTGGACGACCTCATTTCGCGAAACTGATGCGGACGCAAGTCTTTAGCCTGCGGGCCAAAATCCGAACTCGTCATCCGCAGTTCTCTAACGCGCTCAACTCTCTTCCCAATTGCCGAATTCCTCATCGCCAATTGAATATTTTCATTCTCTATCCAAAGACATCGCCTGTCTAAACCGTCGATAACTTCGGCAGAGCCAAAAATCCGTCGCGTTAGCTTAAATTGCAGTTCTTGATCGAGGCCAAGCTCTTGAAGATCACTTCTTGATAGCAGAAGATTTCCAGCATCTACTGGCTTATTCCCAAAGCTCATGCTGGGGAGGCTAGCCATCGAGTTGCTAAGTTTGCTTACAATTATCGCTTTTCCAGGAACCAAGTAAGGACCAATTTCGGAAACTTCTTTTACAAAATCGCTGCCATCTTGCTCTTGTGAATAGATTCTGCACGGGGCGTTGGAAGCTTTTCGCAGCCCAATCACAACAACAGTTACTCCAGCATTTTTTGCCGCAAGATTTTTCCATTTAAAAGACGTGTGCGCAAATCCAATCTTGCAGTCTTTCCGAAATATCAAAGGCCACAACAACGAAACCTGTTGCCCTTGGCAAATTGTATTGGTACTAACGAGCGCGCTTGTCGCGCCAGTGATCGATATGTAGTCTGCCGCCTTAATAAGCCATCCAGAAATATAGTTAAGTGTCTTCCATGATTTAAGATATTGTTCAAATAGGGTTTTAAGATCATTTTTCTGCTCCGGTGTTTGGTCATTACTCCAAACATACGGAGGATTGCCACAGAT
>JAVHQF010000006.1:0-15096 GCA_036170995.1 Sideroxydans sp.
GGCCCGCGTCACCCACGTATGCTCGATGGCTTCACCTTCGGGCAACTTGAACTTGGTCATGATGGCTGCAACGCGATCTGACGCGAAGATGCGCAACAGCGGATCTTCCAACGACAGGTAGAAGCGGCTGGAACCCGGATCACCCTGACGACCTGAACGTCCGCGCAACTGGTTGTCCACACGCCGCGATTCGTGGCGCTCGGTACCGATGATGTGCAGACCACCACTTGCAACGACCCGCTCATGGATAGGTTGCCATTCGGCGCGCAGTTGTGCGATGCGTTGCTCACGTGCCGCCGCATCCATACTCTCGTCCATGCGCACCAGCTCGATTGGCTTCTCGACGTTACCGCCCAACACGATGTCGGTACCGCGCCCTGCCATATTGGTGGCGATGGTGATCATCTTAGGGCTACCCGCTTGCGCAATAATTTCCGCCTCGCGTTCGTGTTGTTTCGCATTCAGCACTTGGTGGGGCAGCTTCGCCTTTTCCAACAAACTGGAAAGCAACTCGGAAGTCTCGATGGAGGTTGTACCTACCAGCACTGGCTGACCACGCTCATAACAATCGCGCACATCAACAATGACCGCCGTGTATTTTTCTTGCGCACTCAGGAACACCTTGTCCATCAGATCCTTGCGCACGGTCGGGCGATGTGGCGGAATGATGACAGTCTCTAAGTTGTAGATGGATTGGAATTCGAACGCCTCCGTATCCGCCGTACCCGTCATGCCTGACAGCCGGTTGTACATGCGGAAATAGTTCTGGAAGGTAATCGAAGCCAGCGTCTGATTCTCTTTCTGAATCGCCACACCTTCTTTCGCTTCGACTGCCTGATGCAAACCATCTGACCAACGACGCCCCGCCATCAGACGTCCGGTGAACTCATCCACGATAACCACTTCGCCGTTCTGGATGACGTAATGTTGATCGAGGTGAAATAGGTTGTGCGCACGCAATGCGGCGTACAGATGATGAATCAATGTGATATTTGCGGGGTCATACACGCTGCCCCCCGCAGGCAACAACCCTGCATGTGCCAATAGCTGCTCGGCATGTTCATGCCCGACTTCACTGAGCAATATCTGGTGGTTTTTCTCATCCACATGATAATCGCCAGGTGCATTTTCATCCGCTTGCCTCACCAAATTCGGTGCGAGCTTATTCATTTGCGTATAAATGTCGAGATTGTCTTCCGCCTGACCCGAGATGATGAGTGGAGTCCGCGCCTCGTCGATCAAGATGGAGTCCACCTCATCCACCACCGCAAAATTCAAACCCCGCTGGAAGCGCTCGTTCGCCTGTGCAGCCATGTTGTCGCGCAGATAGTCGAAGCCGAATTCATTGTTCGTTCCGTAAGTGATATCCGCCGCATACGCCGCTTGCTTATCCGCATGATCCATATTGGACAGGATGACGCCGACGGACAACCCCAAGAAGCGATATAGACGCCCCATCCAATCGGCATCGCGGGAAGCCAAGTAATCATTGACCGTCACTACATGCACACCCTTGCCCGACAGCGCATTTAGGTAGGCAGGCAAAGTTGCCATCAGCGTCTTACCTTCACCCGTGCGCATCTCAGCGATCTTGCCGTAGTGCAACACCATGCCGCCGATCAACTGCACATCGAAGTGGCGCATCTGCAAAGCACGCTTGCTACCTTCGCGCACAACAGCAAATGCCTCAGGCAGGAGGTCATCCAGTGCCATGCCGTTCTGTACGCGCTGCTTGAACTCCTCCGTCTTCGCACGTAAAGCATCATCTGACAATGCCGCCATCTCTGTCTCAAGTACATTGATGCGAGTGACAGTTTGACGATACTGCTTGAGCAAGCGGTCGTTACGGCTTCCGAATACGGACTTCAACAATTTGGAGATCATGCTGTGATTTTCTTAATCGACTGTTACAAACAAATAAAAAAGGGTGAGGTTTGCACCTCACCCCGCTTCGAAAGCGTACGCATCAACTGGCTGCTTTTTGCAGGAAGCGTACCGGATTCTGCGCGGTGCCTTTGTATCTCACTTCAAAGTGCAAATGGTTACCTGTAGAGCGCCCCGTACTGCCCACTTTGGCAATCTCATGGCCGCGTCTGACCACATCACCCACCTTCACCAACAACTTGGACGCATGCGCATAACGCGTGATAACTTCATTGCCGTGATCTATCTCCACCATATTACCATACTGAGGATGCGTATCCGCGAACACCACCACCCCCCCGGCTGAAGCGTAGATGGGAGTGCCTTCAGGAACCATAAAGTCCACCCCCTCATGCATCGCATTGTGTCCACTGAAAGGATCTATGCGCCAACCAAAGTTGGAAGAATACCAAGCCGAAGTGATGGGCGCGACGGATGGCAACATCTTTTTGTCCAATCGGTCTTGCTGTAATAACGTCTCTAGCGCGACCATCTTGTCACTACGGTCTCGCAGTAACTCACTCAGTTCAGTCATCTGTTGCTCCATCGACTCCAGCGAGACATCTTGTTGTGGCACAGCGGGAATATACGGGCCGCCTTGTGCTGGCGATTGATCGAAGGAAAATTCTTGCGGCTTCATGCCAGTCAGTTTGGCGAGGCGCGCGCCCAAGCCGTCCAAACGCTGCACCTGGGCTTGCATCTGACCCAGACGCATCGCCATCGCATCCAAGCTCTTACGCAAGTAAGCCTGTTGTTTCTGCTGCTCAGCTTCTTGTGCACTGGCCAACCAAGCATGTAGCTCGTTACTCACAGCACCTGGTTGGAATCGAACGATGGCATACTGCACCATCAGCACTGCGGCCAAGAACAAGGCAACGACCAGAACAGACACCACAGCCAAGTGCGTTCCCGTCAGCGAAATGCTGCGCGCTTTTGCAAAACGATTCGAAACTAGAATAATATTCAATTGGATACTCCCTTTAATGTGACGCTGAACTAATGTGACCCATCGCCTGAACACCTTCTTGGATTCCAACCAAGACCTGAGACGACTCTCTCAGCAAGTCAATCGGCTCGCCACGCTTCAACGTCACTATCAACAGCTCGCACCTGCCTCTTTATCCATCTCCAGCCACGTGATGCAACTAGACGGTCAGACACTGATCCTCGGGGCAGACAATGGAGCGGTAGCCGCCAAATTGCGCCAGATCAGCAACGAGCTGATTTCCTCATTTTTAACAAGGGGATGCGAGGTTACTGGAATTCAAATCAGGGTGCAAGTGCGAGTCCAACCCCAAATCAAGCCCCCTCGCCCCAGAAAAGTCGGGCAAAACGGGAAAAAAGCACTGCAAGAGTTTGCCGTAGCGCTTAAAGATAGTCCTCTCAAAGAGGCATTAACACGTCTGGCCAAGCGTAGCTAGAGCAGCACCCGCCAAGCCACCAAGCCAAAACGCTCCAACAGATAGAGCGCGCCGAACACCAACAGTGCAAACACGATGAACCTCACCACCTGCCAAGCAAAGAGCAGGTAACGCTGATCACCGGTGAATACATAGGCGCCGAAGGAAACCACGATGAGTAGCCCCGAAATCAAGAATGCTAAACGGATAAGCACGATAAACCCGAGTTAAGCCACTTGTAGTTGCAGACGCAAGAAGTCAGGCGCTTCTTCCGCCTTATCGAAAGTGACGAACTCCCAAGCCGATTCATCTGCCAATAAAGCGCGGCACAAGGCATTGTTCAGTGCATGGCCTGATTTGTAGCCCGAGAACGCCCCGATCAAGGGATGCCCCAACAGATATAAGTCACCGATGGCATCCAATACCTTGTGTTTGACGAACTCATCATCGAAACGCAATCCATCTGGATTGATGACGCGGTATTCGTCCATCACGATGGCGTTATCGAGATTGCCGCCTAGTGCCAAGCCCTGCGCACGCATGTTCTCCACGTCCTGCATGAAGCCAAAGGTACGTGCGCGGCTCACTTCTTTGATATACGAATGCTCGCCCAGATCGACCGTCACGGTCTGCTTGGTATTAGCAAATACAGGGTGGGCGAAATTGATGGTGAAGTTGAGCTTGTAGCCGTTGTAAGGCTCGAAGCGCACCCACTTGTCGCCGTCCTTTACCTCCACGACCTTCTTAATGCGCATGAACTTCTTCGCCGCCGATTGCTCGACCAAACCTGCCGATTGCAGCAGGAAAATGAACGTACCTGCACTGCCGTCCATGATGGGCAACTCGGAACTACTCAATTCAACAATAGCATTGTCGATGCCCAACCCCGCTAGCGCCGACATTAAATGCTCCACCGTCGCGATACGTTGTCCATTTCCTTCCAGACAAGTGGAAAGTCGCGTGTCATGCACCGCATGCGCCTCGGCACGGATATCGGCCGGATGCGCCAGGTCCAAGCGACGGAACACGATGCCCGTATCCACGGCAGCTGGACGCAAGGTCAGATAGACCTTCTCGCCCGTGTGCAGACCGACACCCGTCGCCTGCACCATCGTCTTCAATGTACGTTGCTTGACCATATCTGTTCCGTTCGATGAATCATCGCTCGAAGTTTAGCACAGGCTGATAACGCTCCTCAGCCACGAAACCTCGCTCAATCCGCCTGTTTACGTAGGAACGACGGAATATCAAGCGTATCCACGCCAGACTGTCTCATTGCTTCCACTGCTTCACGATGACGGCCGGTGCGGATGACGGCGGGCATGTCCAACTCGCTGTAATCAATGGTCGGTGCATCGTGCGTGCCGGTACGCAATTGCTGTTGCGTTACGAGCACTGGCTTCGGTTGTTGCTTACGCATCACAGAACCCAGACCGGTTGCCACGATAGTCACGCGCATCTCGTCGCCCATGGCTTCATCGAACACGGAGCCGACGATGACCGTCGCTTCGCTCGCTGCGAACTGGAAGCAGTTCATCACTTCGTGCAACTCTTCCAAAGTCAGGTTGCTGCTGGAAGTGATGTTGACCAACACACCGCGCGCGCCGGAAAGATCGATGTCTTCCAGCAATGGGCTGGCGATCGCTTGCTCAGCGGCACGTTGCGCGCGACCTTCGCCAGAAGCGGAAGCTGCGCCCATCATCGCCATGCCGTTCTCGGACATCAGGGTGCATACGTCAGCGAAGTCCACGTTCACCATGCCTGGGACATTGATGACTTCGGCGATGCCCGCCACTGCGCCTTGCAACACGCCGTTCGCCGCCTTGAAGGCCTCTGTTAGCGTGGTCTTGCCGCCCAGCACTTCCATCAGTTTTGCATTCGGCACGATGATGAGCGAGTCGACGTTAGCCGCCAATTCTTCGATGCCTTGTTGCGCCAAGGTCATGCGCTTGCCTTCAAACACGAACGGCTTGGTGACCACGGCGACGGTGAGGATGCCCATCTCTTTGGCCACTTGCGCCACGATAGGTGCAGCACCAGTTCCTGTGCCGCCGCCCATACCAGCAGTGATGAACACCATGTTCGCGCCACGGATCATGTCGGCGATGCGTTCACGATCTTCTTCTGCTGCCGCTTGGCCGACGGCAGGTTTGGCACCTGCGCCCAAACCTTTAGTCAAAGTCGCACCAATCTGCAACTGGATTACGGCCTTGCTACGTTTCAAGGCTTGCGCATCCGTATTGATCGCGATGAATTCGACACCTTGCACGCCTTGCTCGATCATGTGGTCGATCGCATTCCCACCGCAACCACCCACGCCAATCACCTTGATTACTGCTCCTTCAGGTTGTGCATCTAAGAGTTCGAAAGCCATCATTTTCTCCTTTAGTTAACGTCTGATACAAAATACAAAATTTCGAAATACAAAAAATCCAAAGCACCAAAATTAAAAATTTCCTTTGAACCAATCCTTCATCTTTTCCAACACATCTTTGAACGAACCCGAATTCACGCGCGACACTTCATTCCGCTGATACCGCTCCAAGCCGTACACCAACAGACCCACTCCCGTCGCATAACGCGGCGTCTTCACCACTGACGACAAGCCGCCGATGTTGCGCGGCAGTCCCAATCGAACAGGCAGATGGAATATCTCTTCAGCCAACTCCACCATGCCCTGCATCGAGCTGCTGCCACCAGTGATGACGATGCCAGACGACAGCAAGTCTTCGTATCCACTGCGGCGCAACTCGGTCTGCACCAAGGAATAGAGTTCTTCGATGCGCGGCTCGATTACCTCAGCCAAAGTCTGGCGCGACAACATGCGCGAGCTGCGCTCACCCACACCTGGCACTTCGATAGGCGCATCGGGTGCTAATTGACGTAGCGCGCAGCCGTATTTGATCTTGATGTCTTCTGCATCTTTGGTCGGCGTGCGCAAAGCCATCGCGATGTCGTTGGTGATCTGGTCGCCCGCAATAGGAATGACTGCCGTATGGCGGATTGCGCCACCAGTGAAAATTGCCACATCGGTCGTACCACCACCGATGTCGATGAGACACACACCCAATTCCTTCTCGTCCTCCGCCAACACCGCCTTGCTGGATGCCAAGGGCTGCAAGATCATCTCGTTCACTTCCAAGCCACAGCGGTGGATACACTTCAAGATGTTCTGCACCGCAGACACGGCGCCCGTGACGATGTGGATCTCGACTTCCAAACGCATACCGCTCATACCCTTTGGCTTCTTGATGCCCTCTTGTCCGTCAATGCTGAACTCCTGCTCCAAGATGTGCAGTATCTGCTGGTCGCTGGGCAGACTGATAGAACTCGCTGTCTCGATGGCGCGGTCGATGTCGGCTTGTGCGACTTCCTTGTCTTTGATCTTGATCATGCCATGCGCGTTTGAGCTGCGGATGTGCCCGCCAGCGATGCCGGTATAGACGGCTTGTATCTTGCAGTCCGCCATCAACTCGGCCTCTTGCAATGCCTGCTGGATAGTGCCGACCGTGGCATCAATGTTCACCACCATGCCCTTTTTCATGCCAGACGACTCGGTCATACCCGCACCGATGACTTCCAACGTTCCCTCGGCGGTCACCTCGGCCACGATGCACGCAATCTTCGACGTACCAATGTCCAAGCCAACGATCAAATTCTTACTTTCTTTGCTCATCTTTACTCCCTTAAACTTCGCTGCCAGGCATATACGCCGAGAACCCGTTGCGATAGCGCAAATCTACATGTCGCACTGTCTGTGCACTAACGGCCAAGCTATACGGATAGACCTTCACAAAACGCGCTAGGCGCGCTTGCATCTCTTCCCGCCCCAACTCCAACTCCATACCACCATCCAGTTTGATCTGCCATGCAAAGCGCGGCGACAGACTAATCTGACTGATCTTTTGCTGCATCGGTGACACGGTCTCGCTCAATTCCCCAAACAACATCGTGACTTGCGTCGACGACTCCGGCTGACCGATGAAGTCGGGCAAAACTTCTGTCGTTTGCGCTGCGAATACTTCACCGTGCGTATTAACCAGTGCCGACTTGTTCCAGCGCGCCAGTGCCACATGCTCCTCAATATCCACCTGCAAGCCCCACGGGAACTTGCGTCGCACACTCACCCTGCGCACCCAAGGTAAGGTTTCGAAACCTTTGCGCGCACGCTCCAGATCGACGGTGAAGAAATTTCCACTCACCTGCTCGCGCACCACCTTCTGCAACGCCTCTTCCGACACATGTTGTGGTGCTGCCACCAACTCCACCGTGTTCAGCGGGAACTCCGGCAAGCGCAATACATAGCGCGCTGCCCCCACCAACACCAACACCACGCTCGCACCGAACAACAGATTGGCGATAGAACGCAGAAGGTGGTGGTTATCCCACATGCGCAGACTCCAACACCTGCACCACGAGTTGATCGAAACTGATACCCGCCTCACGTGCCGCCATCGGCACCAAGCTGTGGTCGGTCATGCCAGGTGAAGTATTCACCTCCAACAGATACGCTTTGCCATCCGTCCCACGCAGGAAATCCACACGCCCCCAACCTTGCCCACCGATCACGGCGAACCCTTGCTGTGCCAGTGTTTGCATCTCGGCTTCTTGCTCGGTGCTCAATCCACAAGGGCACAGGTAGCGCGTGTCATCGCGCAGATATTTCGCTTCGTAGTCATAGAACTCGTTCGCAGGTTCGATCTTGATAACTGGCAACGCACGACCATTCAAGATGGCTGCCGTGTATTCACCACCACCGATGAAGCGCTCCGCAATTACCAGCTTGTCGTGCTTGGCAGCTTCGACATAAGCCGCCTTCAATTCACTCACCTGCTTCACTTTGCTGATGCCAACACTGGATCCTTCGTTCGCCGGCTTCACGAACAGGGGTAAGCCCAAGCGCTGCACCACCGCCTCCCAATCGCTGTGCTCGTTGAGCATCATGAAATCGGGGATAGGCAAGCCCGCCGCCTGCCAGATCATTTTGGTGCGCCACTTGTCCATAGCAATAGAGGAAGCCATCACGCCACTGCCGGTGTAAGGAATGTCCATCAATTCCAGCGCGCCTTGCACCGTGCCGTCTTCGCCGTAACGCCCATGCAGCGCGATGAACACGCGATTAAAACGCTCGTCCAGCAGGTCGTGCAGGTCTCGCTGCGCAGGGTCGAATGCGTGCGCATCCACGCCACTGCGTTGCAACGCCGCCAGTACCGCAGCGCCACTTTTCAACGACACTTCGCGCTCTGCCGAACGTCCGCCAAACAGCACCGCGACCTTGCCAAAAGGGGAAGGAGAAAGAGGGAAGGGGGAAGGGTTTCGCTTATCCATGATTCAAAGGTTCACCAATAATTTTTACTTCGGGATGCAGTTCAATACCTGTTTTCTGCAACACCGTTACTCGTACTTGGTTAATCAAATCTTCAATGTCCGTCGCCGTCGCATCACCGATGTTCACGATGAAGTTGGCATGTTTATCCGACACTTGCGCTCCGCCAACGGTCTTGCCCTTCAGCCCGCACCCCTCAATCAACTTTGCCGCGTGATTTCCTGGTGGATTGCGAAACACCGAACCCGAATTCGGCAATTGCAAGGGCTGGCTGGCGCTACGCTTTTCCATCAATACCTTGATATCTTGGCGCGCCTTTTCCACATCGCCTGCTTCCAACTTCAACCATGCTCCTACAAAAAACTCTTCGGAGGATTTTGGCAAACCAGATTTCGATGTCGCCTCACAAATCACAATTCCTAAATCCGAATTCCTAACCACATGCCGATACCCAATCTCATATTCCTGCGGTATGCGCTCCAGCAACTCACCTCGGCGCGTACACACTTGCACGCGCACCACCTTCTGCCATGTCTCGCTGCCATAACAACCCGCGTTCATCGCCAACATACCGCCCATCGTGCCGGGGATGCCGACGAAGAATTCCGCACCGCACAGTTCGTTGCTTGCCGCGAAGCGTGCCAGCTTGGCACCCGCCACACCCGCTTGCACATAAACCAGATCACCGTCCAAGCGCAGTTCGGTGAGCGCGCCCAACATCAACACCACCGTGCCGCGATAGCCACCATCGCGCACCAACAGGTTGCTACCCAGACCGACCGCAATCAGCGGTTCATCAGCAGGCAATTGCTGCAAAAAGAGTTGCAAGTCAGCCAGGTCCGCTGCTTGATACATGCGCTTGGCGACACCGCCCGCACGCCAACTGGTATGGCGGCGCATATCAACATCGCAGCTCAATTCGCCGCGAAGTCCGTCTACCATGAACTGTGTCGGTTCGCTCATCTTCATTTCATCTGCTTGACCAGATTCGGCACACCGCCGATGCTGCCTGCGCCCATGGTCAGCACCACATCACCATCGCGCGCCATCTGCAGGATGGTCTGCGGCATGTCGGCGATGCGCTCGACGAACACCGCTTCGTTCTGCCCTGCTACGCGTAAGGCGTGCATCAGTGCGCGACCATCCGCCGCAACGATGGGTTGCTCGCCCGCCGCATACACTTCAGCGAGTGCCAAGCTATCCACGCCACTCAGCACCTTCACGAAATCTTCGAATAGGTCGCGCGTGCGAGTGAAGCGATGCGGCTGGAATGCCAGCACTAAACGCTTGCCTGGGAATGCGCCGCGCACTGCCGCTAAGGTCGCCTTCATCTCCACAGGGTGATGGCCGTAATCGTCAATGAGGGTGAACGAGCCACCCGATACCAGCGCTATCTCGCCATAGCGTTGCATACGTCGTCCGACGCCTTCGAATTCCGCCAAACCGGTCACGATGGCTTCTTCCGTTACGCCCACTTCCAACGCGACGGCGATGGCAGCGAGTGAGTTCAACACATTGTGCAGTCCCGCTAAATTGAGTGTGATGTCCAAATCCAAGGGAATGGTGTTGTGGCGGCACAGCGCGGTGAAGCGCATCTTGCCGCCTTCGTGGCGCACGTTCACGGCACGGATCTGCGCACCTTCGCTAAAGCCATACGTCGTGATGGGTTTGCTGATGCGCGGCAAGATGGCGCGCACATTCTCGTCATCCACACACAAGATGGCGCGACCGTAGAACGGTAGACGCTCAATGAAATCGACGAAGGCTTGCTTCAGTTTATTGAAGTCATGGCCGTAGGTCTCCATGTGGTCGGCATCAATATTGGTGATGACCGCCAAGATGGGGGTGAGGTAGAGGAAAGACGCATCCGACTCGTCCGCTTCCGCCACGATGAACTCACCTGTACCTAGACGCGCATTCGCACCGCTGCTGTTGAGACGACCGCCGATGACGAAGGTCGGGTCGTACCCCCCCTTCGCCAACACGCTGGTGACCAGTGAGGTCGTGGTCGTCTTACCGTGCGTACCCGCCACCGCGATGCCCTGACGCAAACGCATCAACTCCGCCAACATCACCGCACGCGGCACGATGGGGATGCGGCGCGCGCGCGCCGCGACCACCTCAGGGTTATCCGCCTTCACCGCAGTCGAAGTCACCACCGCATCGGCATCTTGTAGGTTGTTGGTGTCATGACCGTAATGGATCGTCGCCCCCAAAGTCTGCAAGCGTTGAGTGACACCACTCTCGGCCAAGTCGGAGCCACTCACTTGGAACCCCAAATTGAGCAACACCTCGGCGATACCGTTCATGCCAGAACCGCCGATGCCAACGAAGTGGATGTTTTTAATTTTGTGTTTCATGCTTACTCCGTGAAACGTGAAAGGAGAAACGTGAAAGGTGTTCGCGCGCATTGCTGCGTGTGAATTTCGGAGAGCGTATTTTTACGTTTCACTTTTCACCTTTCCCTTTAATGTTTAACCCGCCAACTCAGCACATACTTGCGCCACTTGCTGTGTCGCATCCGGTTTCGCCAAGCTACGTGCGGCTTGCGCCATTGCCAGCAATTTCTCTCTTGTCATCTCACGCAACAGTTGCGCCAATTTCTCTGCGTTCAATTCTGATTGCGGCAACAACACCGCCGCGCCCTGCTCGCTCAAGAAGCGCGCGTTGTAGGTCTGGTGGTCGTCCACCGCTTGCGGGAACGGCACAAGGACACTTGCCACACCCGCTGCCGCCAACTCGGCGATGGTGAGAGCACCCGCACGACAGATCACCACATCGGCATTCGCATACTGGCTGGCCATGTCATCGAGGAACGCGCGAATGTCTGCTTGCATACCCGCCTGCTCGTACAACTTTTGCACGGTGTCTAAATGTTTCTTTCCTGTTTGATGCAACACGTTGGGACGCACTGCCTTACTCATCAGCGCCAGTGCCTTCGGCAACGTTTCGTTCAACGCCTGCGCACCCAAACTGCCCCCCACCACCAGCACGTTCAACTTGCCACTGCGGTTTGCGAAACGCGCTTGCGGTGCAGCCACCGCCGCGATGTCGGCACGCACGGGATTGCCGCACCATTGTGTGCCCATCAATACATCAGGAAAGCCGCTCAACACGCGCGTAGATAACTTCGCCAACACCTTGTTGCTCATGCCCGCGATAGAGTTCTGTTCATGAATAACCAATGGACGACGCAAGATGGCAGCCATCAATCCACCGGGCAAAGTGATGTAACCCCCCATACCCAGCACCACGTCGGGCCTGTAACGGAAGATGGCATCCGCGCTTTGCCACAACGCGCGCAACAAAGTGAACGGCAACGTGAGCAAGCGCACGATGCCTTTGCCACGCACGCCAGAGAAGTTCACCCACGCGATGGGATAACCCTGCTTGGGCACCAGCTCCGCTTCCATACTGTGGGGTGCGCCCAGCCACACGATGTTCCAATCTTGCGCACGCAGCGCATCAGCCACCGCCAATCCTGGATAGATATGACCACCTGTGCCGCCTGCCATGATGAGGATGGTTCTACTCATGCTAAAAACCTTTTTGCCACAGAGAACACAGAGAGATTGATGGGTTTCTCTGTGCTCTCTGTGGCTATTTTGATTTTGAATTTCATATTGGCAGTCCTTTAGCGACTCGCCTGTTCTCGTAATCAATCCTGAGCAACACTGCGATCGCGACCAAATTCACCACCACGCCACTGCCACCGAAACTCAAGAACGGCAGGGTCAACCCTTTGGTCGGCAACACGCCCATGTTCACGCCGATGTTGATCATGGCTTGCACGCCCAGCCACACGGCGATGCCTTGTGCCACCAAGGCGGCAAACAGACGCTCCGACATCGCTGCCTGACGACCGATGGCGAAGGCGCGCACGATGAGCCATGCGAACAAGATCAGCACGGCGGCGACACCCACCAAACCCAACTCTTCTGCGGTGACTGCCAACAAGAAGTCGGTGTGCGCCTCGGGTAAATAAAATAATTTTTCGACGCTGCCGCCTAGCCCAACGCCGAACCATTCGCCGCGACCGAAGGCGATGAGCGCATGACTGAGTTGATAGCCTTTACCGTAAGGGTCTGCCCACGGGTCCATGAAGCCGATGACGCGCTGCATACGATATTCGGAAGAGAAGATGAGCGCGGCGAAGGCTATCGGCAGCACCACCACCAGACCGCCGAATATCTTGAGATTGAATCCGCCCAACCACAGCGTGCACATCGCGATGGAGAGGATCACGACGAATGCCCCCATGTCAGGCTCCAGCAACAGCAACGCGCCCACCAACCCGATGACGGCAGCCATCGGCAGAAAGGGTTTGAGCAGATGGTCTTTCACCGCACCTTTGCGCACGGCGTAATCAGCTGCGTACAGCACAGCAAACATCTTCATCATCTCAGATGGCTGTAGATTGATGACAAGCAAAGACAACCAGCGGCGGCTACCATTGACTGATTTGCCCACACCAGGAATCAATACGATGAGCAGGAGCACCACACCGAACAAGAACAGGTAGGGCGCATATTTCTGCCAAGTCTGCGTTGGCACTTGGAACGCGATTACCGCAGCGACTAGCCCGACTAAAATAAAGAGGCTATGCCGCACCAAGTAATATGTCGCCTGATAGCTCGTGAATTTACCCGCCTCAGCCGTTGCGATGGAGGCGGAATAGACCATCACCAGTCCAATAGCGAGCAAAGCTGCGACGATCCATGTGAGCGTGCTGTCGTACTCGGCCACGTTACGGCGCGGCGGGTTCAGTGCGGCACTGAGCATGACGCCTCCACTTTTTTGACCGCCGCGATGAATGTCTCTGCGCGGTGCAGATAGTTCTTGTACATGTCGAAACTGGCGCAGGCGGGTGACATCAACACAGCGTCACCCGCTTGTGCATGATCGGTGGCGAGTCGCACCGCCTCATCCATGTCGCGCGCATTCACAATCGGCTTGCCACACCCTTGCAATGCCTTCTCGATGAGCTGCGCATCGCGCCCGATCAACACCGCAGCGCGCGCATGTTGCGCCACCGCCTCTTTCAACCGCGAAAAATCCTGCCCCTTGCCATCGCCACCCAAGATGACCACGGAGGGGCGGCCTAATCCTTTGAGCGCGGCTTCGGTCGCACCGACATTAGTGCCTTTGGAATCGTCGTAGTAGGTGACACCGAATAATTCAGCCACTTTCTCCACGCGATGCGGCAATCCTTTGAATGTACGTAGCGCCTCCACGAGTGGCTCAAGTGGCAGCTCAAGCGCACGACACAACGCCAATGCCGCGAGCGCATTCGCCACGTTGTGCAAACCACTCACCTGCAACTCATCCGAACGCAATATCTTGTGCGAACCGTGCATCAACCACACCAAAGCGCCTTCGCGGCTAATACCCCATTCGGCATCACTGCTCGGTGGATTCAATCCGAAACTGATCTGCTTGCGCCCCGCTATCCTCATCGCCGCACTGCGCGCATCGTCCCGATTCACGATCTGCACGCCATCCCCATGGAATATGCGCAACTTGGCGGCTGCGTAGCGATCCATGCTGCCGTCATAACGATCCAGATGGTCTTCGGTCACGTTGAGCACCACGGCGGCATCGGCATTCAAACTGTGTGTCGTCTCCAGTTGGAAGCTGGACAATTCCAGCACCCACACTTGCGGTTGTTTCTCTTCACGCTCACGCAAAGCATCCAACACCGCTGGCGAGATGTTGCCCGCCACCTGGGTATCCACACTGGCAGCTGCACACATCGCCCCCACCATGCTGGTGACGGTGGTCTTGCCGTTGGCGCCGGTTATTGCGATGACTTTAGGTTTGCGTGGCGCCGCATTGATCTCTTGCGCCAGCAGTTCAATATCACCCACTACAGGGATGCCACGCGCGATGGCGCGCTGCACGAAGGGTTCGGCTAATGGCACACCGGGGCTGATGGCGATACGTTCTATACCGATGAGAGACTCGTCGCGGAACGGGCCGAAATGCGCGTCCACTTGCGGCATTTCTTTGTACAGTGTGTCCGCCCCTGGCGGAATGGTGCGACTGTCCACCACGCAGACTTGTGCACCTTGCGCCGTCAACCAGCGTGCGAGTGACAGCCCAGTCTCGCCGAGACCGATCACCAACACAGATTGATTGCGCAGTTCGTTCATTGTTTATCTCAACTTCAACGTCGCCAAACCGATCAGCACCAACAACATGGTGATGATCCAGAAGCGGACATTAGCGTCTGGTGTCGCCATAACATTCGCTAGACTCATGTGAGTCTCCCCCAACGCTAACGTGGCGCACTTCTTCCTTTTCATATCAACGCTCATCTCAGCTTGAGAGTTGCTAGGCCAATCAGGACTAGCAACATCGTTATGATCCAGAAGCGCACGACCACTTGCGTTTCTTTCCAACCTTTTTGTTCGAAGTGGTGATGCAGCGGTGCCATCAACAAGATGC
>JAVHQF010000006.1:15196-22398 GCA_036170995.1 Sideroxydans sp.
TCTTTCCAACCTTTTTGTTCGAAGTGGTGATGCAGCGGTGCCATCAACAAGATGCGCTTGCCAGTTCCCGTTCGATACTTGGTGTATTTGAAATAAGACACCTGCAACATCACCGACACTGCCTCCACCACGAACACGCCGCCCATGATGAACAGCACCAACTCTTGGCGGATGATGACGGCGACCGCGCCCAATGCCGCGCCCAGTGCCAACGCACCCACATCGCCCATGAACACTTCGGCGGGATAGGCGTTGAACCATAGGAAAGCCAAACCCGCACCCGCGATGGCGGCACAGAACACCGCCAGCTCACCCGCACCCGGGATAGATGGCTCGCCCAGATATTTGGAGAACTCGGCATGACCTGCGACGTAAGCGAAGATCGCCAGCGCACTCGCCACCATCACCGTCGGCATGATGGCCAAGCCATCCAGTCCGTCGGTTAGGTTCACCGCATTGCTGCTGCCGACGATGGTGAGATAGACCAGCACGATGAACCCGACCATGCCCAGCGGGAACACCCAAGTTTTGAAAAACGGCACGATGAGTTCGGTATGCACAGGCAGCGTGGCATGCGTCCACAAAAAAATGCCAACCGCCAACGCGATGAGCGATTGCCAGAACATCTTGGCACGTGCGGACAAGCCATCGGGATTGCGATGCACCACTTTGCGATAGTCGTCCACCCAACCGATCACCCCCACGCCCAGCGTGGTAAGCAACACCACCCAGATGTAAGCGTTGTGTAAATCGCCCCACAGCAAGGTGGTGATGGCGACCGAAGCGAGGATGAGTGCACCGCCCATGGTCGGTGTGCCTGCCTTCACCAGATGTGTCTGTGGACCATCGGTGCGCACCGACTGGCCAATCTTCAGCGCGGTCAGCTTGCGAATCATCCCAGGCCCCAACAGGAAGGAAATGAACAGTGCTGTCATCGCCGCCATCACCGCACGTAGGGTGATGTAATTGAACACGGCGAATGTCCGAACGTCTTCTGCTAACCACTGGGCTAATGCGAGTAGCATGCTTCCTCCTTTTGTAGTGCGCAGAAACGCACCACTCGTTCCATCTTCATAAAGCGCGACCCCTTCACCAACACCATAGTCTGCGCATCCATCTCTTTTTCTAATGCTGTCTGCAAGGATTCAATGTCCGCGAAGTGCTGCGCACCTGCGCCGAACTCGCTCACCGCGCCTGCACTCATCGCGCCCAGCGCGAATAGGCGTTCGATACCCAACTCCCGTGCGGCGACACCGATCTCGCGATGGAACTGCACCGCGTCGTCACCCAACTCACCCATGTCACCCAATACGAAGATGCGCTTGCCTGCGGCTTGCGCCAGCACTTCCAGCGCTGCATGCATCGAAGCGGGATTGGCGTTGTAGGTGTCGTCAATGACGGTCGCACCGTGCACAGCTTGCTTGCGTTGCAAACGGCCCGCCACTCCGCCGAAGCCTTCCAGACCTTTGACGATGGTGGTCAGTGACACCTGCAAAGCGAGCGCTGCTGTCGCCGCAGCCAAAGCGTTGCGTGCGTTGTGTTCGCCTGGCACTTGCAGTTGGAACTTCAACTCACCGGCTGGGGTGCGTGCTTGTATGACGCCACCGAAACCTTGCACCGACCACTTACCTTGAATGTTCGCGGGATGACCTAAAGCGAAATCGAACACACGATGTTGGTCTGCCAACCTGCGCCACAAGGCCGCGTGCGTATCGTCGGCATTGATGACTGCCGTTCCTTCGCTAACAAGCCCGGCAAATATCTCCCCCTTGGCGCGCGCCACGCCTTCGATTGAACCCAATCCTTGCAGGTGTGCACCCGTGGCGTTATTGACCACAGCCACATTGGGACGTGCAAGATGCGTGAGATAGTCAATCTCGCCGAAATGGTTCATGCCCATCTCGATCACCGCATAACGGTGGTGCGCGCGCAACTTGAGCAGCGTGAGCGGCATACCGATGTCGTTGTTGAAGTTGCCTTGGGTGGACAACACGCCTTCATCATCACCTTCATAGAGTTCCCCCACCCCAACCCTCCCCCGTTGGGAGAGGGAGCTATCGAGAGAATCAATCTTTGTTTGCTGGCGCAAGATCGCCGACAACATCTCTTTGACGGTGGTCTTGCCGTTGCTACCCGTGATAGCAACGAGCGGAATGGCGAACTGAGCGCGCCAATGTGCGGCGAGTTTGCCCAGCGCGATGCGGGTGTCTGGTACACGAATCAACGGGCAGGGTGCGCCGTCGAGGGCGCTATCCGCATTCACCACAGCGGCAACCGCACCTGCTTGTGCAGCTTGTGCGACGAACTTCGCACCATCGAAGTTCTCACCTTTGAGCGCGATGAACAAGTCACCTTGTTGGATGGTGCGCGTATCGGTGGAGACAGCAGTAAAACGCACGTCCGCCCCATTCATCGCAGCGTGTAAGGCTTGTGCGGCTTGCGAGAGGAGCATCATAGCCAGCGCTCCTCGGGTTTCCACACACTCAAGGCACGGCTGGCGATCTCGCTATCCGAGAAGGGATGGCGCACACCCGCGATCTCTTGGTAATCCTCGTGCCCCTTGCCTGCGAGCAACACGGTGTCGTTCGGCTTGGCTTTTTCGATGGCGTGGGTAATGGCACGGGCGCGGTCTTCGATGACCTGATAGTCGCCTGACATGCCCGCTACGATGGCTTCGATGATGGCGTTAGGGTTCTCGCCACGCGGGTTGTCGCTGGTGACGATGCGCACATCGGCGAACTTAGATGCGACCGTGCCCATCATCGGACGCTTACCTTTATCTCGATCTCCACCGCAACCGAACACGCAGATGAGTTTGCCGCCCGATGCGGCTGTCACTTCACGCAATGCGACCAACACCTTCTCCAAAGCATCTGGTGTGTGCGCGTAATCAACCACAACGGCAGGTGCCGCTTTGCCCCCCAAGTTCTGCATGCGTCCCGCGACGGCTTTTTGCAGACTTAGTTCGCGCACTGCGTCTTCCAGCGTCACACGGCTCACCAACAGTACCGCCAATGCGCCCAACAGATTGGCCGCATTGAAGCGCCCGATGAGTTTGCTGTGCAACTCCGCGCCACCCCAACTTGTATGAAGCCTCAGATTCAGTCCATACGCATCCATCTGCGTCACATTGCCGTACACCATGCGGATGCCGAGACGCTCGGCCAGTTGCAATGACGCGTTGCTCAATCCGTAACCGACGATTTCGACACTGGCATCTTTCAGCGACTCAGCCAGTTCTGCACCGAAGGCATCATCCAGATTCAACACTGCATGTTTTAGAGAAGCCCAATCGAACAAGCGACGTTTCGCTGCGGCATAGCTCTGCATGTCACCGTGATAATCGAGATGATCGCGCGTGAGATTGGTGAGCAGCGCCACGTCGTAATGCACTGCGTTGACGCGACCTTGTGTGAGCGCGTGTGATGAAACCTCCATCACCGCCGCTTGCGCGCCCTGTGCCACGAACTCACCCAGCAAGCCATGCAACACCAGCGCATCTGGCGTGGTGTTCAGCGTCGTCTGCAATACACCAGTGAAGCCATTACCTAAAGTGCCGAGCATGGCGCATTTACGCTCCACGCCGCTGAAGGCCTTCGCCAGCCAATGACTGATGGAAGTCTTGCCGTTGGTACCGGTGACGCCGACCATCCATAACTTCAGCGATGGCTGAGCGTACACGTAATCTGCGATCACACCTGCCTGATGACGCAAGTCATGCACGGCAAGATTGGGCAACTGCCACTCGTCGTTCCATTTGAAATCTTGTGCATCCCAGATGACTGCGTTCGCACCGCTGGCGATGGCTTGCGCAATGAAGCGGCGACCGTCCGAGTGCGTGCCGGGGTAAGCGACGAACGTGTCGCCCGCTTGCACTGCGCGGCTATCGGAGACCAAGCGCGCGATGGTCACATTGAGATTTTTCAATTGTTTGAGATCAAACATATTGAAAGCCTCCAAAAACCATAGCGAGCGGTTCGAATGCAAGGCGCGTGGCGCGCAACGACCGAGACATACCTTGTAAGTAGGCGAGAGAGTGAGCACCACGCAACGCCGCAGTCGAATCGCGCAGTAGGTTATTGGAGGTTTTCCTCATACATCCTCCTCGACGATGGCCGCATCTGGTGCGACGATCACATTGTCGAGCGGAGCATCGTAAGGAACATCTAATGAACGCAATGACGCATTCATCACACTGCTGAATGTCGGCGCAGCAACCAAGCCACCGTAATATTCTTTACCGCCTGGCTCATCCACCATCACCGCCACAATCAATCGTGGGTTTGACGCAGGTGCCATGCCAACGAAGGAGGCAACATATTTATCTACGTAGCGACCGTTCTGCAGTTTGTGTGCCGTGCCGGTCTTGCCTGCCACACGATAACCTGCCACCTGTGCCAGAGGTGCTGTTCCGCCGGGTCCGACAACCATTTCCAACATGGCGCGCACAGCGATGGCGGTTTGATCGGAATATATTTTGGTGCCAACAGTGGGCGTCTCTTGCTTCAACATCGTGACTTGCTTCAACTCACCGTCGTTAGCGAAGGCAGTGTAGGCACGTGCCAGTTGCAACAGATTCACCGAGATACCATTGCCGTAGGACATGGTCGCCTGTTCGATCGGACGCCACGTTTTGAAGTCGCGCAGACGACCTGTCGCCTCACCAGGAAATTCGCTTCCCGTGGCGGCGCCGAATCCGTTCTGGCTCAAACTACTCCAAAAGTCTTGTGGAGCCATCGACAAAGCCATCTTGGCCGCGCCAACGTTGCTGGATTTCTGGATAATCTCCGCCACACTCAGTGCGTGCGAAGGATGCGTGTCGTGAATGGTGCGACCGCCAATGGTCAGCCTACCGTTCTCGGTGTTCACCATCGTCGTCGGTTTGAACTTACCAGATTCCAATACCGCCGCTGCTGTGAACGGCTTCATGGTTGACCCTGGCTCAAACAAGTCGGTGACTGCGCGGTTGCGCAAGAGGCTTAGCGCAGGACGCACACGATTGTTAGGATTGAATGTCGGCCAGTTCGCCAACGCCAACACCTCGCCCGTCTTGGCATCCAACACGACGATAGAGCCCGCTTTGGCTTGATGCTTCTCGACGGCCTGCTGTATCTCGCGAAAGGCGATGGATTGGATCTTACTGTCGATACTCAGCGCGACATCTCCACCTTCTTTGGGCGCACGCAAACTGGCGACGTCTTCGATGATGTGTCCGCGACGGTCTTTGATGACTTGCTGACTCCCCACCTTGCCACCCAACTTGGCCTGCTGCACCAGTTCGATGCCCTCGCGCCCGTTGTCATCCACATCGGTGAAACCGAGCAGATGCGAGGTGACCTCGCCAGCTGGGTAGTAGCGGCGATATTCGCGCTTCAGGGAGATGCCAGGGATACCTAAACGCACGACTTGCTGTGCCTGCTCGGGTGGCAATTGACGCTTGAGATAGACGAACTCTTTGGAGGTATTGAATAAGCGTTCTTTGAGATCACTCTCGGTCATGCCGATGATGCGCGCCAGTTGTTGCACTTGTTTGGGTGAGGCATCCACGTCGGGAGGACTCGCCCAAACTGTATCGGCAGGTGTGCTGATAGCCAACGGCTCACCATTGCGGTCAGTGATCATGCCGCGATGCGCAGGCACTTCGATGACGCGTCCATATCGCGCATCACCCTTTTGTTGCAGGAAGTCGTTATTAATGCCTTGCAGATAGATGGCGCGCACCAACAGCCCTGCCATCCCCGCCAATAGCAACAGGAACAGCAAGCGCGAACGCCATGCCGGGAGGGCTTGCTGGGCGGAGGTCTGCGGCACGTGGGCGTAGTTCATTGCTGCCCCACCATGCTGGAATTGACGCGGATGTAACGGATCTCATCACTGGGCGGCATGTGCATCTGCAATTGCTGACGCGCGAGTTTTTCCACGCGTGCGGGCATCGCCAACGTACTCTGCTCGATCTGCAACTTACCCCATTCGACTTCCATCTGTTGCGCCAGCTCTTTCTCGTTTTGCAGTTCCACAAACAACTTGCGCGCTTTGTGTTGAGAGGTAACAACACCTAACGCGCAAGCGATAGTCACAAAGAGGAGGAAGGCGTTGAATCTAGCCATCCAATCTCTCCGCTATTCGCAACAACGCGCTACGTGCACGCGGATTCACCGCCAATTCTTTTTCTGATGCGTAGATGGGCTTGCCCACTAACTTCACTTTTCCCTGCGGCACATCCGCCGCGCGGATGGGTACGCTCTTCGGCAACTTGTCGCCCTGCGCCATGTCGCGCATGAACTGCTTCACCATGCGGTCTTCTAGCGAGTGGAAGCTGATCACCGACATGCGTCCGCCAGCCTTCAACTTATCGACACACTGCGGCAACACGTTCTCGAGCTCCTCGAGTTCGCGGTTGATATAAATCCGTATAGCTTGAAAGGTACGCGTAGCCGGATTCTTGCCGGGTTCGCGGGTATGTACCGTCTTCCCAACGATGTCGGAGAGCTGTTTCGTTGTGTCGATTGCTCGCTCTTGGCGCGCAGCAACAATCGCCCTTGCAACCTGCCTAGCAAACCGTTCTTCGCCGTAATCACGTATCACCTCCGTCAGTTCGCCTTCGTCCGCTAGCGCCAACCATTCCGCTGCCGTCTGCCCGCGACTGGTATCCATACGCATATCCAGTGGCGCATCGAAGCGAAAACTGAATCCACGTTGCGCGTCGTCCAACTGCGGCGACGACACCCCCAAGTCCAGCAACACACCATCCACATTGCTTACACCCAACTCGCGCAACTTCTCGCTCAGATGCTCGAAACCGCTATGCACCATATGAAAGCGCGCATCCTGTATCGCTTGCCCTGCCGCGATCGCCATCGGATCTTTATCGAATGCGATCAAACGACCAGATGCTCCCAGCTTGCTCAATATCAAGCGACTGTGTCCGCCGCGCCCGAAAGTGCCATCCACATAGATGCCATCAGGCTTTACCTGCAAGGCATCGACTGCTTCGTTCAACAAGACGGTCGCGTGAACCAGACTCTGGCTCACAACGTGAAGCCCTCCAGCTCTGGCGGCAAGTTGTCAGTTGAGAAGGTCGTCATCTTTTCGTACTGCGCTTGCCAACGCGCTTCGTCCCATAATTCGAATTTATTGCCCTGACCCACCAGCATCACGCGTTTGTCCAGCTTGGCGTAATCGCGCAGGGTGGCCGAGATGAG
>JAVHQF010000007.1:0-1132 GCA_036170995.1 Sideroxydans sp.
GGGGCGGTCTCAAATCCAAGTGCAACACTGGGTAGTTTATTGAATTGACGCATCGGGTTGCTCAAGCTTGAGCAACCATTGCTTGTAGACCTCCAGCGGAGTGGCCCAATCGAGCGTTTTACGCGGTCGGTTGTTCATCTCATCGGCAATCGCATCAAGCTGCTCCTGGGTGTAGCCCGAGAGGTCAGTACCCTTGGGTAGGTACTGGCGTACCAGCCCATTGGTGTTTTCATTGCTACCGCGCTGCCATGGGCTGTGAGGGTCACAAAAGTACACCGCCATGCCAGTGGCCAGTGCCAACTCACGATGAAGCGACATCTCTTTGCCGCGGTCGTACGTCAACGTTTTTCGCATCGGCCGAGCAATGCTGATGAGTTTGTCAGTGAAGGCCTGCAGCACATGCACCGCGCTGGCCGGTTGCGGGTGAGGTAACTTGACCAGCATCAGCAAGCGCGTACTGCGCTCTACCAACGTACCCACGGCGCTGGCGTTGAGCGCGCCCTTGATCAAGTCACCTTCCCAGTGACCGGGGAACTGCCGATCTTCAACTTCGGGTGGGCGCACATGAATACTGAGCGCATCGGCGATCTGGCCACGTCGATCCTCACCCTTTGAGCGAGGCCAGCGTTTGGCGCGCGCCATGCGCAAGCAGGCAATGAGCTCTTTGCGCAATTCCCCTCTTGGTTGAGCGTAGATGACGTTGTAGATGGTTTCGTGTGAGGCGCGTTTGGCAGGCTCACCCGGATGGAGTTTAGCCAGGTGAGCTGCAATTTGTTGGGGCGACCAATGCAGTTGCAACAAGGCCGTAATCTCATCAAATAGCGCATTGCCTGCCACCAACTTCGGCGCTGGGTGCGCAAAGCGTCGCCGACGAACGCAGCGTTGCTGGGCCATGCGGCAGCTGTAGGGATCACCGGGTGCGTTGCGTCGAATTTCACGGCTGATGGAGGATGGTGCGCGATTGAGCATTCGGGCAATTGCCCGAATGCTCAATCCAGTCTCGATGCCAAGCGAAATGGTTTCGCGCTCCTGGTAGTCCATCTGCTGGTAGTGAGTTTGTGTTTGCATGTGCGCACCTTACTGTGTTTAGTCTCAGGGGTGTTGCACTTTACTTTTGAGAGAGCCAGGGCTA
>JAVHQF010000008.1:0-5312 GCA_036170995.1 Sideroxydans sp.
CCGCGACGCGGCACCCCTGCGGCACTTCGTGCCGGTTTGTTGGATGAACCAGAACCACAGATAAAATCGGGTATCCGATTTTTGTGTTTGATTATTTTGTCGTGGATATACGCAATAAATCCTGCTTTCTTTCTACCAGGGCCTGATTGATCGCTTCTGTTTCTTGCGTGAGACCACTCAGGGCCATGATGGTCCTCAATGCATCCAAGCCCTCGGGCGTGAGCCGCAGCATGAGCCTTTTTCCTCCAGCAGCTTTGAGACTCTGAACTGATCGCTTCGATCGTTCAGTTGACGATGGCGGCGGTTGGTCGAGGTAAATTTTCGGCCTACCACGCTGGCGATTGGTCGGTTCTGCAGCTGGTTTCAAATCCTCAGTAGCCGCCACATCTACCACCACATCCAACACATCCGAATCTTTTCTAATAGGTGTGGGCGATGGTATTGGTTCGAGCGCGGCTTGTTGAATACTTCCCGGCTGCTTGCCTAGCAGCCTGTTGAATACCTCCATCCGAATTGCCCCTTCGGCTTCGATAATATTGTTCGTATTTTCTTCAAGTACTTGCCCGATCCGTTCAAGTTTCGATCCAATGATCGAGATCATTTCTTCGTCCAGGTTTGGCTCGTCAAGCTTGGCAATTAATTGAATTACCTGACAATTACTTTTCTGTCCGATGCGATGAATGCGATCTTCCGCCTGCATCAATGCGGCAGGCACCCAATCCAGCTCCACGAAAACAACCGTATCTGCTCGTGTTAGCGTGATTGCCTCACCAGCAGCATTGATGCCACCGATAAACACTTGTAGGTCACCCTTCTGGAATTCGATCTCGATTCGCCCGCGTTCAATCTGAGATGTTCGCCCGTCGACCACGGCGGATTTAAGGCCCATTTTATGGAGTTGCGCCGTGAGCTCATCGCTGACCTGGTGGTGAGCACAAAAAACAACACAGCACTCCTTATTCTCAACAACATCAGCCACGAGATCGGCAACTTTACTACTCCGAATCTTTGAAAGTCCGAGGGCAGTCCGCGCAAGCGCGACCCCCCCTTGCATCGCATTCCGTGCCTGAGCCTCAGACGCGCCATTACCAAGCGCATCGTGGTATGACTTGTTCGCGTAGTCGAGAGCTTTGTAGTAATCGGCGAGCGCATCGGCGTCAAGCCCGTCGATGTCGATGCGTTGGCGAGTCTTTTCGGGCAGTTCAGGCAATACTTCTGCCTTTGTGCGACGGATCATAAAATAACCCAAGTAGTCTTTTACGTCTTGAATTGTGTAGCCTTTTTGTTTGCCCAGAGCGTGCTCTGCTTCTTCATCTAGGTAGCTCAACAAGACTGCCGCCTCATGCTCGTTGTTGCGCAGCGGCGTTCCGGTGAGAAGCAGTGTCTGATTTGCGCAGGTGATGCCGCGAATCGCTTTACTACGCTTTGCGTCGCCGTTTTTGATGCGATGCGCCTCGTCAATAATTACCAATATTGGCCCGGCGGACACTATTTGCTCCACGAGTTCACCTTGCAGGCGACGCATTATTTTTTTCCATGCTGCTACACGCTTTACATCAGCGAATTCCGGGGTTTGTAAAGATGACTGACTTAGCGACACTCTTTTTGGATAGTCACCGGTCGCAACCTCCTTCTTACGTTCAGGGAATATCGCGAGAAAAGCCTTTTCTTCCTGCTCGTCTTGCAATCGCCAAGTTTCGGTTCTGGACACCATCTGATCGTAGGTCGCGATATGCCAGCGGGCCTCCATGTCTATCTTGTCTAGCTGGTTAGCAATGTGTTGCACCGTGCCACCGCTTCCCCACCCATTAATCTCCCTGTCCCATACGTAGCGGGCGCTGGCAGGGCAAATCACAAGCACTTTGCGTGCGCCCACCGCCTCCGCTGCCGCAATTGCTTGTGCGGTTTTGCCGACACCCATTTCATCACCGATCAACGCCCTCATGCCGCGCTTGGCGCAGAAGCTTGCACCTTCCTTTTGGTATTCATGGAGAGTGTGTCCATTTTTGGCCGGTGAGTTCCATCCGGGGATTTGCGCTGTTTTGAATTTAACAGGCAGGACGATATCAGCCTCTGGATTGTCCCCTTCGTATTCAAGCCCCGCAGCCTCAATTCTGGTCTTCCAGGTTGGCCACAACTTGCGGGTGGTATTGATGATGCCATGCCACGGCACCGCAACTTTTACTCCATTAGGAAATGCACCCTCCCATTTGTGTTGTTGTTCTGGTATGGCGAGGTAGTGAAAAGGATTTGATAGGTCGCACACAATCTGGACGGCCCAACCGGATAACTTAACTTTAATCTTGCTGGTGGCGGCAAATTGCCAGCGTTTTGCGAGGGTGTTGTCCGCCAATGCCCCCTGTTTTTCGAGTTTGGAAACAAAATCTTGGATTTGCACTTTTTTGCCGACAAGCATGGTGACGACATCTTTTTGCTTTCCAATAAGCTTGGTGCAGATAACTTCTTCATGCGCTTCAACTTTGGCGTAATACGGAAGCGGGAATGGGAGAAGGCATGCGGACTTGCCGTCAGCCTGATCAATTATGCAAAAATGCACGCCTGCAAGTGCTAGCGGTTGATCTTCACTTTTACTCAGGATGAGCCAGCTAGGATTGCGCTTACGGATCGCATCCAGCATTCCTTTGGCTGCTGACTCATCATTAAATGCCCACATTTTGGCGCTTCCATCCCACACACCTTTTCGACGCTTTACCATTGAGTAAAGGCCATCGTCGCTGGTGTTGTATAACCATCTCAATCCATTGATCCTGCCATCACTGTCAAACGTGACGAAAACGTGCTCAGGTTCTTTATCTTCCCGAAGCTCGGCGATACTTAATTTGATTGCGCTCTCGATTTTCATTTCGACCCTGCTTTAAATAATTGCGGGCATACACTTTATTAGTTCAGCATTAATTAAGGTGTATGCCCACAATTATAAAGAGCTTCAAGTTGATGTCAAATATTATTGTGTATGCACTCTATATTTACATCAATCATGGAAATCGGATACCCAAAAAATCATGATCAATCCAAATGTTTGTACCCACTAACATTCAATGAGGACGTTTATGGGGAATATTCAGCCTGTCGGCTATATTCAATCACATCAAGGTCAAAATTGAACGATTGAGTTAAACTCTTAACATATTGATACTAAACTATATATTTATTTACGCTCATAGGTTGAGTAATTGCATATTGCTTTTCGACCCATTGAATTCACCCGTTTTGAACCATAGATGTCCTTATTGCCCCATAAACGTCCTCGATTGAAAATTTCAAGTAGCTGTGCTAGTAGTTATTGCTAGCTAACTGGCTATTGCCTCTTCCATCCAACCCCGCGCAGCGGGAAATTTATAGAGCTGAGACATCCTGCCTGTTCAAGTGCTGCAAGAGCCTGTTCACGAGTAATGGTTGGATAGGAGTCGAGGATTTCATCAAGCGGCAAGCCATCTGCCAGATTTTCAAAAAGCACGGCAATAGGAACGCGAGTGCCGGTAAATACCGGAGTGCCACCAAGAATCTCAGGATCAATTGTTACAATGTTGGTGTTCATATCCAAGCTCCGCGGTTTGAAATGTGCTGGCACAAGTTACCTCCCAGCTGGGGGTTGTCCATTCGTGAAATACTTAGAACCTTTAGCTGTAAGTGTTGGATCAAGCAAAAATTTTGATTTATTATCAAAATCTGTTTTTTCTCTTTGTGCTATTTGATTTCGCGCCACCGTGATTGAAATACCAGCGCTTGGTACAAACCCACCTGACAACACTGACTTGACCAGCGACCTGAAGAATTGGATTTTTCCTTTTCTGATTGAGCTTGTGACAATTGCTCCCTCCAGCTCATCGAGCAACTCCTGATGTCTTGCAGCTGGCACTTGTTTGAGTAGGATAAAAACTGTTTTGATTTCCTCTTTTTGCAGCTGTGATGGAATAGCAAGTTGTTGTTGTAGTATCTGAGAGGTAGTATTTGTTTGTAGTATCTGAGAGGTAGTATTTGTTATATCGAAATGTACTTTCTTAATTTCCTGTGAATTAACTTTCTTAAGTTCAGGGGATTGTGTTTCTTCATTTGCTGTAAATGCACTTTCTTCAGTTACTGTAAATGAACTTTCTCTATATACTGTATTGCATTGTTTATTATTGATAAGATTATCAAGGGCAGCGTCAAGCAAAGTGTCATTTCTGAAGTAGAAAGTTAAGTTTTCACGCCTATCCAGATAGCTGCAATAAAATTTGCCAGCAAATTTGTCTGTCGCCAGATCAAATTCTGACTTTGATTTGTGTCTGTTTCCAATTCTGTCGAACGCGGTTCTGAATTCAGCGCAGCTTATCCCCAGCTCCTCTGTCCAGCTATCTCCCTGTTTATATTTTTGGTGAGTTGAAGGCTCAAGGAATTTCCAAAATCCATTTGGGTGGCGGTGAAACCAAAAGTCTAGCTGCTGCATTAAAATGCAGCCGCTTGTTGACCCAGCTAGCGGCTGTAATTCGCGAATATACGGAATAATATTTCGCGTTAAATGCAAAATTCGATTTTGCATCTAATTGACCTTATTTGTTGAGATGAGTTGATGTGTTGCCAACTCTGCGAGTGAGCCCCTGACAAATTTTGAACAGTGCTGAGGTCGTGGCATTCTCCACCACGATTGAAAGTCGGCCTCTAGGCAAAGCCACTTCCCAGTCTTATGATCACAGTGTGGTAGTTTATTTTTATCCATTTCTCCTGCTTCAATTTTTACCAGCCACCTTTCAATGGTTCGCTTGTGCCTTTTTAAGCGTATAGCCAACTCAGCAACGTCCAGAGTTTCCATTATTCTGCATCCAAAACTGAAGCAACAAGTGCTGAGCGAAAGTAGACGCGGCGGCCAATTTTTTTGCGCGCAGGCCCAAATTTTTTGGAAATTTCGCCATCGTGAGCAAGGCTCAATCTCAAGCCGTCAGTTGAACGATCAAGCAAGCCGGCAAGCTGCTCAAGGGACAGCAGCGGACCAAACTTCTGCAACAAAAACGCCTCAGTGCTCATCAACTTCTCCATCTTGTTTTTAATATCCGATGGATGTGATTGTATTCGTTTAACTGCGACTGGCAAAATAGACACGCGTGCCTAAACTGTTAATTATTAACACATAATTAACAGTTGGCAACGATTTTCTATTTTTGGAATTTTGTAACTAATTGATTTATATATGGGTTGGAAATTGGGTTTGCCGCCCAATTTAATTGTAACAAAATGTAACAGGTGTAAATTTTAGCGTTTAAGTGGAAAAGCCGCATCCAGTTCACCCACAAGATCTTCAGCCCGCAGATGTG
>JAVHQF010000009.1:0-1126 GCA_036170995.1 Sideroxydans sp.
GCAGTGGCGTGGCTAGTTGGGAACTGGCGCAGATCTACAACCGCGACGGCCTCATGGCAGACGCCGCCCGATTCGAGAAAAAGGCGCTCGATCTTGGTTACCGGCCCCCGCCCCGGCTGCCCAACCGTGGCTATTGATCAGTTGTAAGAAATAAGGTTGTCGGCTATGAACACGTGGTATAACAACAACAATATGGGCTAACTGTCAAGAATCCAAGTCAACGTCCCGGATGATCAAAGAGGGTCGTCATTGCGAGCCCCCGTATCCGTTCTGATACCGCACACGGACCTTGAACAGAGACCTTGTCACTGCGAGCGTAGCGCGGCAGTCCATGACTTCCAACTGCATGGATTGCTTCACTGCGTTCGCAATGACGGGCAAATTTCAAATGTCGGCGACGTTCTTTCACGTTTACACACACATTGATTTAATAGCGTTAAATAGGTCAAAATGCGCTAATCAAGTCGGCGCGCCAAGTGATAGTCTGTCAGAATTGGCCAGTTGCTGTTTTATAAGGGAATGAACATGGAACAATTGCCGAGCGCAAGATCGTGGCGTTTTCGGGGCGTCTGTACAGCATGGATGTTGTGTTGTGGTGCCGCTTTCGGGCAGGCAGTCCCTGGTGCCGGGGACGTTCTGAAAACGGTGCCAGAGCCGGTCGTGCGCCCCGATCCAGGGCCCAAGATTGATAGCAGCATTTCCGCAGGCAAGGCAATTACCGATGTCGAAGGCATGCGGCTCGACATCAACCAGTTTCGCACCACCGGCATGACGGTGGTGCAAGAGGCCGAAGTAAAGCAAGCACTGGCGCCCTTTATCGGCCCTAACAAGCGCTTCCAGGATTTGCTTGATGCGGCTGCGGCGCTCAAGCGCGAACTTGCCGGGCGCGGCTATTTTCTTACCGATGTCATCGTTCCCGAGCAAAAGATTGTTGACGGCATAGTCGAGTTGCGGGTGCTCGAAGGGCGTCTTGGCAAAGTCCGTCTCGAAGTCGATCCAGACGTGTCGATCAAGCGCTATCTGCTGGAGTCCTATCTTGGTTCGTTGCAAGAAGGCGGTCTGATCCGCACAGCGGATGTGGAGCGCGCCTTGTTCCAGATTCACGATCTGCGTGGCATCGTTGCGC
>JAVHQF010000010.1:0-5270 GCA_036170995.1 Sideroxydans sp.
AGCTATTAAAAAAGCAGCCCTTGCGTTTTAAGCAAGAACTGCCTTTTAGATTGCGGCTTATTACCGCGTTATGAAGCGAGCGGGTTCAACTCGCGAAGTGCGACAGCCTGTGCTTGCGTGATGAAGTTTAATTGCGCGCCGAAAAATACTTCATGTGTAAACCTAAATCCCAACACTTGATGCGAACGATGTTCATCGGTACGCAGCTTAGGGAGCGGGGAAAAATAAGCGCGTCATAGCGTTGATGTTTTTACAGGTTAAATCAGCACCTCGATACCCTTGCGATCTAGAAGATTAAGCAGTTTTAGTGACGGGCCGCTGGGATGTTTATCGCCAATTTCCCATTGGCGCACAGTAGATAAGCTGGTATTGAGCATGGCGGCCAATACCGCCTGGCTAATGCGGTAACGGTCGCGTAGCCCCTTAATTTTTAAGCTGTCGTAAACGGGTACGGCATCTAAACACAACGCGTCATATTCCTGCATTTTGCGCTTGTCGATAAACCCCAGCTCCTGCAAATCCAGAGCGGTTTCATGCACCGATTGTAAAATGCTGCTTTTGGCATCTCCCATTTAATTCATATCGAATTTGAATTCAAGAAATTAAATCTTGCGTGATTAACGTACATTTTCTTGCTCCATCAAGAACAGAACCTCGACACGACGATTCTTAGAGTCTGCTGGATTTATATTGGGAAGCGGTTTGGAATCACCATAGCCTGCGACTACGATGCGTCGAGCAGAATCAGCATCCAGCGAACCTATAAGGTATCGCCGTGCTTCACGAGCACGTGCCGCCGAAAGAGTGAAGTTGTCGTCATATACGGTGCAAAAACGTTTGAAATCGACCACAGGAGTTTTGACAGCCAAATTATCTGTATAGCCTTCCACCAGAATGCGTGCCTGAGGTGTTTTACTTAAGAAGTCTGCCAAGTATTTCTGGATAGACTCAACTGCTGCACGTGCTTCTGGTTTGAGGCAAGCACTTCCTCGTTCAAATACACCATCACGCAATGTCAGTCTATTTGCTTGTGCATCAAGAGCTATAAATTCAGTAGAACTTTGAGCACTAATCATCTTGCCTAAAGTTTGCATCACATCTGTTATTGGGTTGTTCTTTGCCCCCTTAGCCTTTTCAAGTTGATCTTTATAGGCAATTTCACTGGCATTCTTTTGAAGCACAGAAAGCACCAGCATCAACATAACTACGGCCATTACACCTGCCATCAAATCAGAGATGGCGATCCATTCGCTGGGTTTGTCTTTCATGGTTGACTACCAACATCACCCTGGATGTGTAAGGTGGTAGGTGGCTGTAACTGGACTTGTAAGTCTTGACGCATTCCCTGTATTTCCTTGATCAAGTTTTGCTGCTGGACGTGCAGTGTTTTGAGTGGTTCAAGAGCAGGCAGTAAGTTTTCCATTTGGGGGACAATAGTTTCAAGAGATTTTCCTATTGAAACCATTCGGCGACCAGACTCTGAAACAGCTGTTAGACCGCTGCTGATGTCGTCACCCAGTTTATTAACCAGCTCAGTCGTAGCTGCGACGTTTTCATTGAGCGTGTCGCTTGACCGTCGGAATAGTACCGCTCCCTCTTGCTGAATTTTCAGTGATTTCTCAATAGAGTCTTTTACACCGTTCATTGTCATAGTTACATCTTGTGAGAGCATCCCCAGCGCAGTCGAAATTTCAAGTGTCGCTTTGCCAAGCTCCCTAGTTCCTTGCTCCAAAGTTTGTGCGGCTTGTTCACTCATGTCATTAATTGCTTTACTGAGGTCAGTCCTCACGTCACCGAGTACTTGCGTGAACTGGGCACTGAAATCATCGACGGCTTTGACCAAGCTACTTCCCGCGACCCCCACTTGATGAGCACCGTCAGCCATTTTGTTACTGGCTGCCGACATATCTTCGATGATAGCTTTGGTACTGTTAACAAAATCACTCATTGCTTCGCTGCTAATTTTCGTTGCCGTATTGATGCTTGCCAAATCATCACGAATAGCTTGTGTGCTTTGTTTCAATTCCAACTTTATCGCCGCGCTATCGTTTTGCATAGACGTATTAATTTCAGCCAAATCTTGGTGTAATGTTTGCGCCCCTTTTTGAAAAAATTGCATATATTGAACCGTCTGTGCGTATTGAGCTTCTTGATTTTTGGACTGTTGCGTGAAATTTTGAGAGAGGCTCTGAACGATTTGCTCAGATGCCAAATTGATTTGTGCAAACAGTGCTTGCTGTTTGCTTGCCGCCAAGTCTTCCTCCTGCTTTTTGCGTAGTTCCAATTCGTCTTTAACTTTTCGGATTACCCAAGCAAGGCGTTTTTCTTCAAAACCGAACCAACTGCTCCATACCTTGAGCAGCAAGAAAAATGTGATACCCCAAGTAGAGGTTTTAAATTTTGTCCCCAAACCTTGCATCATGCTCATCAGGTCTTGCATATTGTTGGCAGTCCCTGATGCACTAAGCGCATTTGATTGCCCTAAAATATGCGAAGCGTGATTTAAGGCCAAACCAAGCCCTAAAAATGTCCCTAATAATCCGACCACAAGCAACATACCTGGCATGATTTCAGTCAATTTTTCGGATTTGGTCGCTACTGCGTGCCAAAGATCTGTAACACTTCCGTGGTCAATATCGAGATCATCACTGCGATCATCTGGCGTATTGTTATGCCAAATTTTTTCCCACGAAGTCGCGTTAGCATTCAAATGTGTAGAGATAATGATGCCCAAGAACATTGCCAAAATGAGCGCAAAAAAACTCATTTGTAATAGTTCTAATTGCGGGAAGATAAAATTCAAAAACTCAGTTAAGTTCATGCTGCAACCTCAAGCAAACCTTTCATACGTGCTTTGGATTCGCTCTTGAAAATATTCGCATAGTCCGTCATCAAGGACTGATTCTCTGCATCCAATTCACTAAAGGGCTTATCAGTTTGTGCACAATCAATCAGCACTTTGCCAATATGCGTGCCTTCTTCGAGAAGATAGGATCTATCTTCCGCTTCAATTTGCTCAGGGGTTTTCTCCAGAACTTGCAAGAGACCTTCCGCTGCACCAACATAACGTTCAAGATCACGCTGGCGAACCGCCAAATTGTCGAGTGCAATTTTTTGCTTAGGTAGTGCTGTTTCGAGTGCGGCAAGCTGATTGGTTTCCTCTGCCGAAAGTTCGCTTTGAATTTCTTTGGCACCCAAAAGATATTTGTGCAGCGTGGCATCTTTTGCGTAACTCTTGTTATCCTGCTTCCACTGACTGTCCAATACCTCGGCACGTTTAGCCCACGACGCGATAAGTTCTTCAAAGACAAATGGCAAAAGTTTTTTGCCATGACGTTCAGTAAGCAAGCGATCAAGACGTAACGCAGCTTCATTTGAAAGCTCTGGATTTGACTTAATTAAATCGGATGCAATACGCACCAAAAAAATATCATCCGCACTGATGTCATCAACAGTTTTAGCCGCCCGAAATTTTTTCTCCGACATAGCGAGCAGTTTTTGTGTTGCACGCAAGCGTAGGTAGTGCTCGAAGTTTTCTGGCTCACTTTCGATTGTGTTTGCCAAGTCTGTCTTGGCAATTTCAAAGTCATTGAATACAGAAGCGAGTTCAAGTTGGTGTCGTTGTTCTTCTGTGACAATTTCACGTTCGGCAAAACGTAGGTTTTCTTGGTGTCGCCTTGCTTGCTCCAGCTCATCTTCATTCAGGCGATCAAACTCCGCTTCGTTGTTCTTTTCTTGCTTATTGCCTTGCCAGCGTTGAGCAAGTTTGATAGCCCAGTCAATGGCCTGCGGCACCTTCTTGGCAATGGGCGAATTTTCAAATGCCGTCAGCGCACCCAAACCCTTATCAAGCAATGTCAAGGCACCACTTAACCAAGGAATCCCCTTAGTCGCCACCGCAGCGGCTTTCAACGCTACTTGAATCATTGCCACATACGGTTTGACTGTCTCCCAGACTTTTTTCACACCGTTGACAAATCCTTCAGCCTTTTCAGCCATCCAACCCACTGCAAGACCTGCAACGTCTTTGACCGCGTTATAAGCTGCACTAACGCCCCGCCCAACAGCACTGACTGTAGAGCTAACCGCACTACCAACTGAACTCCAAAAACCCATGATTTTTCTCCATTTAATAAAACTTCAACAAAAACTCAATCGCCAACACCCAGAAGCTGCCGCCCTGCATCTATACTGCCGTTACTACTTCCGCTGCTAGAGCGATTATGCTGCTTGCCTACATTACGATTGGCGGTGCGCACATCGGCAATTGCGGTTTCCAAGTGTACCCACAGCACTATAGGTTGCTGCGGATTTTCCACCAAAGCGCGCGGAAAGGCAGTTCGCAGCACGGTACGAATTTCACGCCCTGACAAACCATGAGATTCTGCCGCCGCACGCTCAAGTATCAATGACCGCTCTTCATCCAAGGGCACACCGATTACCAGCAGGCGATTCCATAATTGCTTGCGTCCTTCAAAATCAGGCAGTTTGAATTCGATGTGATAGCGAATTCGGCTAACAAATGCACTGTCGTAGTTTTTGGCAAAGTTGGTGGCAAAAACCACGATGCCATCGAAGCGTTCCAATTCAATGAGCAGCGTTGAACGCATGGCATTTATTTCGTTATCAATGCCTTGGGTTACCGACGACAGTCGTGCACCCAGTAAAGTATCAGCTTCGTCAAAAAATAGAAGTGCATTTTCAGCTGTGGCAGCCTTAAACGCACTGGTTATATTTTTTGCCGTATCACCCACGTACTTGCTTTCCAATTCTGAAATGCCGATATGGATATATTTGCGCTTCAACGTTCCTGCCAGAGCCTCGGCAGCGAGTGTTTTTCCCGTGCCAGGTGGGCCATATAAATTAAGGATCATGTTGCGCCCCATTGGATCTACAGCACCGAATCCCCAATCCGTGTAAATGGTCTTGTGATGTCGCATTGCTCCGATAGCCTCATCAAACATTCGACGCGTTTCTGGCGCGAGCACCACCTCGCTCTCCAACGTAATTCGGGCATCGCGCAGCTCGTAAGGACAATTATTTTTGGGGTCAGAATCTATATTCATAATTTTCAGGATAAATTTTATCGTCCTAGGTAGATCAGCTTTTAGCGAGACTTCACAAGCTTACTCTTGGCATGTGGCGATGATTTCTGCATAAATAGCTAACTCACGATCTTTGTCAGCAAAAGCAGTTTGCAGTTGCTGACGTTCGGCTTGCAGGTCTTGAGCGAGTTCACGCGCAAGAGACTGTCGCACGCCATCTAATTG
>JAVHQF010000011.1:0-1120 GCA_036170995.1 Sideroxydans sp.
TAAGTGCTCACCCAAAAGTAATCGTGTATTTTTTACCGAAGTTTTGTAGAATTTCAAGGACAGTTTCTTTCATGGTTGGGCGGTCTTTGTAAGCAGTCATTGGCAGCCATTGGTATTTTATTTTGCGCCACAGAATTTCGATAAGATTCAGTTCTGGGCTGTAGGCGGGCAAGAAATGCAAAGAAACACCTTGTTTTGCCCAGTCATTTAGGCGCGCTTTAACCGCTTTGCTGTGATGAACTGAGGCGTTATCGAGAATCACGAGGCACGGCACTTGCGTTTCGAGTTGTTCGAGGGCGTACTTGGTGGCGAATTGATCGAATGCGGTAATCACCTCGGCGGAGGTCACGCTTCCTTCTACCGAATGAAAGTGCGACTGGTTTTTGCGGCTCATAAACCCAAGTACGTTAATCCCCTCACTGCGTTTACAGGGTATTTCGTAAGTGCTTGCCACGGGTTGCCAGCCATATGGAATGCTCGATTTAGTGCTAAAACCTGCGCCATCGAAGTAGTATATATTCACTTTTCCCTCGTCCTCCTGTTGGTGCAAAATGACCTGATTTGCTTGCTCAGCACGGAAATCGGACTCATTACGCAGGGTTTTTAGTGAGTGTCTGCAACGTTTCCAGCTGTAGTCATTTTTTTTAAAACGCGTTTATAAGTGTTGAGACTGGCATGTTTGCCTACTTCTTCACTCAACTTATTTGCCGCTGTTTTCAATTGATGCGGATTCTCATCAATGTACGCCTTGAACTTGTATTGCTCCTCAGGCGTAAAAATATTGGGGCGACCTGCGCGGGCTTGGTCAAACAACCCCACCAGCCCATCGCGCTCCCAGCGGTCAAGCCATGCGCTGATGGTGTCCCGCTTGACCTCAAAAACGCGTTGAAGCTGGTCAAGCGTGTAGCCCCGCCCACTCAACAACAAGGCTTGCGCCCGATGCCGAACTCGGAACTGCGGATGATGCTTGTGCGCTTCGCTGAGCGTTAACTTCTCAACTTCGGTTAAGGGCTTGATAAATTTCATGGCTATTTCTTGGGCGGAATTTGCATATCAATGGCGAGAATTATTTACCTAAAAACTACGTTAGTATCCACGATAATTTATAATTGGGTACTTA
>JAVHQF010000012.1:0-1116 GCA_036170995.1 Sideroxydans sp.
AACCCGGCATCGTTGACATGGCAGTACGCCGTGATGATGGCGTGTTCGTTGGTATGTTCAGTCGCAAAACGCTTCAAGAACTCGATGCTGAGTATCCTGGAGTGGTCATGAGTTCAATGAAGGATGTAGTTGACCGTCAACAAGCAATGATGAAACGCGCTCCCAAAGAGATCACTCAAGATGACTTCAATGACGCTCTGTATTGCCTGCCCCCGATGGGATGGGTCAGTCGTGGCAACACTGAATCATTCAAAATGTGTGAGTTCACTTGTGGCGCTATTACGGGAATTTATGTCCGTGATGGCGAACGCTTCTTTGCGCTCTCTGATGTTTTCACGCTTTCTCACGAAAATATCATTTTTGCTGTACGCGCCGCTTTCCCGGTGCACTAAGATGAATATCCATCAAGGTATTCCTCCCACCGCACCCCAAGCCCCTCTTTTCGACTTACAGGGCCAGCATTACTCCTTTGTACAGTTCAATGAGGACATTCGTGCCGTTGCAAACGATTTCTCACTGGGTGATAACATCACTGGTGCAGTCGTCGTTGCTGATAACGGCGAATACACCGAGATTTGGGCAACCGAATCTCAACGGCCTTTTGATATTTCAGCTATCTATGTGAAGGTTAAAGGCTAAACGCTACAATACAATTCAGCACCGTAATAAACAAAGCCCCTTTCCTTACCGGATTGGGGCTTTGTCTATTTTGGAGGTCTTAGTTCAGTTGTCAGCCATCTACGTCAGGATGATCCTCGGCAAATTTCTGCGCGATGCGTACAACATCGTCTATGTCATAACCCATGTATTCGCCAGAAACTTTTATTTCCGCCGTAGCTGCAGCAAACATAACAGCCTCTGAAACCATCAATGCGCCATCAACATCACCCGCTTTAATTAGCGAACCGAACCTTCCTTGATTTTCTCACCAACAAACCACCCCGCTACGCTGCTGCAAATCCAGACTGAATAAATAGTGCTTTTGAAATGCTTCCATTTCGGCATGATGAATTCAGCTCTGGAGATTCACGTCAACTACCCCGCCCTTCGGTGGAGCTTGGAATAGCAGTAAGAAGCTCGGTTGACCAGCCTCAGTTGCAGAATATCGCAACTACG
>JAVHQF010000013.1:0-1116 GCA_036170995.1 Sideroxydans sp.
TTAAAAGCGGGTGCGGAAGTGTTGCAACTGCGCGCATAAACGAGTTTTCCGCACCCAGCCCGTGCTTAATTACGAAAACAGGGAAACCCTTGCCCTGCTGGTGCGGCATCTTTCAGGGGGCGTGAAAGGAGCGCGTAATGGCAATATGGAAAAGCACCAATTCGGAAGACTGGGAAAAATCAGGATTAGAAGATTATTTGCTCTACGATTGCTGGGAGCCCTATCCCGCATGGTGTGTTTTAGCTGGTTATCACTACTATGCAATAACAACCCGCGATTTCAAAGTTAATATTAACTGTGCGCTCAATGACCGCCTAGCCCTTGCATATGAAGACTTTGAAGTATTCACGGACGCATCAGAAGAAATATCCGAAATGGAAAAAAATCTTGATCGGCTTCGCAAGTTTTGGATAAATGCAGAGCGTGGCAGTGCTTCAGACTCGCCCAAATTTTTTATAGATTGGGCATTATCAAAACGCATTCGCCCTGCATGGCTAGATTGGGCAATAGAGCGCGGCCTATATACCCCAAAACAGGAAGCCGCGCAGCCTGCGCAGATCGTCATAGAAAACACCCTAGACGATACCGAATGCGTCGAACTATCGAGCATTGAACCAGAAATTTCAGGCCGTCGAGAGCAACAGCACGAAGTTATCCTCGCGGTAATTGTGGCGCTGAAATTTAATCCACAACAAATCCCTGACACCGGAAAAGCGACCATTAAGCAAATCTGTTTAACCCGCCCTCGTTTATTCACAGATGACGGCTTTGACCATGCGTGGAAAGCTGGTGTAAAAGCTGGCCTGTTCAAACTCGAAAACCACGAAAAATACTCAAATTCGTAAGCGTGGATAGGTGGGCTGTAAAAATGCCTACCTGCCCACGTTGACTGCCTACTCTATGCCCACCATAGATTGTGAGCCATGACGCGCTAGCACGGTGCTAGATGCGCATAAACCTCTACGGAGATTTACATCATGGCAAGCACACAAGCAGCACAGCGACAATTCTACCGACTACCTCACCTCACAGAACGCATTGGTGTTTCCGGTTCAAGTATTTGGGCATGGGTAAAAAATGGCACGTTCCCAGCTCCAATAAAACTTTCCCCAAACT
>JAVHQF010000014.1:0-5229 GCA_036170995.1 Sideroxydans sp.
TGGGACGCGCGCCTTAGGTTGTACACCCCACAACTCTTCGAGGTTGTAATAAGCACGTACGGGCGGTTGCATGATGTGGACGAGCACTTCGCCGAAATCCACCAAGATCCATTCGCCGCTGCCTTCGCCTTCGGTGCTCAACGCTTCTTCGCCCAAGGCTTTGAGCTTTTTCTCGACGTTGTCGGAAAGTGCTTTGGTCTGGCGTGTCGATTGTGCGCTGGCAATAATCATGCACTCGAACAGCGGGCTCTTTTTGCTGGTGTCGATGATCTCGATATCGACGGCTTTGACATCTTCCAAAGCGTCTTTGATGGCGGCGATTTTTTGTTCGGTAGTTAGCATGTCGTGTAGATATGTTTAGAGTAAATGTAATGAGCAACGGTATCCGTGGTGAGGTAACGAATGTTTTTATTTTCTGCACAACGACGACGAATGTCAGTGGCAGAGATGTCGAGCAAAGGCATATCTAATGCCACAATCGCACCGCTGGCCGACTCATGCAAACGACGCGGCGCAGGCGCAAGGCGCGCACGATACGCCTCTTTCAGCTCATCGTTGGCAGTTTCCATCGCATTGCCCAGCGGGCGTCCGTGGCGCTGCATCACCACGAGGTGTGCCAACTCGAACACGCGACGCCATTCGTGCCAAGTGTAGAGATTCAAAAAGGCGTCACTGCCCAGCAACAAACACAGCGGTTGTTCGTCGCCGAACTCGGCACGCAGGCTACTTAACGTGTCCACCGAGTAGCAGGGATCGGTTCGATATACCTCGCGCACATCCACGCTAAATTCATGGTGACTATGCAGTGCCGTGCGCACCATATCTAGGCGTGCCTCAGCAGAGCCAATGGGGCGTGCGCGATGCGGTGGTGTTCCTGTAGGAATGAATCGCACCTGCTGCATACGGCATTGTTCCAAGGCCTCCTGCGCGAGGCGCAGGTGACCGTTGTGGATGGGGTCGAACGTCCCCCCTAGGATGCCGATGGGTGCGATGTTCGCCAACTACAGCGCCAGTCTGCGCATGTCTGCCAGCACATGCGCGAGGTAGGTGGTGAAGCGCGCGGCGGCTGCGCCGTCAATCACACGATGGTCGTATGACAAGGACAGCGGCAACATCAGACGCGGCACGAACTCGCCGTCTTTCCAGATGGGCTTCATGCTGGAGCGCGATACGCCCAAGATGGCGACTTCAGGCGCATTGATGATGGGCGTGAACGCGGTACCACCGATACCGCCCAAGCTGGAGATGGAGAAACAACCGCCTTGCATGTCGGCAGCGCTGATCTTCAGGTCACGCGCCTTGGCACTGACTTCGCCCAATTCCTTCGCCAGTTGCACGATGCCTTTTTGATCCACGTCACGGATGACGGGTACCATCAAGCCATTCGGCGTATCTACGGCGACGCCGATGTGGATGTACTTCTTCAGCACCAGATTCTCACCGCTCGTGTCCAGCGAAGCGTTGAAGTCAGGGAAGTGTTTCAGTGTGATGGCGCACGCCTTCAGCATAAAGGCCAGCGGCGTGATCTTCAGGTTCTGCTTCGCATATTCCGCCCCCAGTTCTTTGCGGAAGGCTTCCATTTCGCTGATGTCGGCTTCTTCGAACTGCGTCACGTGCGGGATCATCACCCAGTTGCGATGCAGGTTCGCTCCCGATATCTTCTTGATGCGTGACAGCGCCTTTGTCTCGATCTCGCCGAACTTGGCGAAATCCACGTCTGGCCATGGCAACAGTCCTGGCAATGCACCGCCACCTGTCGCAGGTTTGGCGAGCGATTGCTTGACGAAGTTCTGCACGTCTTCTTTGGTGACGCGTCCTTTTTCACCACTGCCACCGACTTGCGTCAGATTCACCCCAAGTTCGCGCGCGAAACGACGGATGGATGGGCTGGCGTGGGCGTTGCCACCCGCTGGGGCGGCCGCAACCACGGGCGCTGTAACAGGTGCAACCACAGCGGCAGGTCGAGGTGTAACCGCAGCGGGTGCGGAGGCTTGAGGTGCTGCGGCAACGGGTGTAGCCACTTTTGCTACGGTAGCGCCCCCTTCGATGAGCGCAATCAAATCGCCTTCAGACACTTTGTCGCCCACTTTAATCTTCATTTCCTTGACCACGCCAGCGAAGGGCGCAGGCACATCCATCGTCGCTTTGTCAGTTTCAAGGGTGATGAGGGTTTGTTCAGTCTCGACCGTCTCGCCTGCTTTGACCGCCACTTCGATTACGGTCACACCCTTGAAGCCACCGATATCTGGTACTTGTACTTTATTGATTTCTGCCATTCTGTCCTCCTAGCCAAAGCTCAAGAACGGTTCGCCCTGAGCTTGTCGAAGGGCCGTTCGTGGTTCGACATGCTCACCACGAACGGCCTGTTTTTTTATGGATTACACCGTGGTTGGGTTCGGTTTGTCCGCGTTGATCTTATACAGCTTGATCGCGCGCGTGACTTCCTTCGCATCCACCTTGCCTTCGTCCGCCAAAGCTTTCAATGCTGCAACGGCGACGTAGAAACGATCCACCTCGAAGAAGTGGCGTAGCTTCTTGCGCGTGTCGGAACGACCGAAACCATCGGTGCCCAAAGTCTTGTATTGCGCTTTGATGTAAGGGCGAATCTGGTCGGCATAGGCGCGGATGTAATCGGTCGCCGCGATGACGGGCACTTCGGCATCCAGACATTGCTCAACATAGCTGACGCGTTGTTTCGATTCTGGGTGCAGCGTGTTCCAACGCTCGCAGTCGATCCCTTCGCGACGCAATTCGTTGAAGCTGGGCACGCTGAAGATGTCGGCTGCGATGCCGAAATCTTTTTCCAGCAATTCGCCTGCCGCGATGACTTCACGCAGGATGGTGCCGCTACCCAACAGCTGCACTTTGTTCTTGGCTTTCGCTTTGCTTGCGCTGAACTTGTATATCCCCTTGATGATGCCTGCTTCCGCGCCCTTCGGCATGGCGGGGTGGGTGTAGTTCTCGTTCATCACGGTGAGGTAATAGAACACGTCTTCTTGCTTGTGGTACATGCGCTCCATACCATGCTGCACGATGACTGCGAGTTCGTAAGCGAAGGTCGGATCGTAGGACACGCAGTTGGGTATGGTGGCTGCCATCAGATGGCTGTGGCCGTCTTGATGTTGCAGACCTTCGCCATTCAGCGTGGTGCGTCCCGCTGTGCCACCGACGAGGAAGCCGCGTGCGCGCTGATCGCCTGCCGCCCACGCCATGTCACCGATACGTTGGAAGCCGAACATGGAGTAGTAGATGTAGAACGGGATCATCGCCACGCCGTGATTGGCGTAAGCAGTCGCCGCAGCGATCCAATCAGCCATACCGCCAGCTTCATTGATGCCCTCCTGCAAGATTTGACCCGACTCGGATTCCTTGTAGTACATCAGTTGGTCGGCATCTTGTGGGGTGTACAGCTGCCCCACCTGCGAGAAGATGCCGAGCTGGCGGAACATGCCTTCCATACCGAAGGTGCGCGATTCATCTGGCACGATAGGTACGATCTGTTTGCCGATGGCCTTGTCTTTCACCAGCACGCCCAGCAAGCGCACGAACGCCATGGTGGTGGAGAATTCGCGGTCTTCGCTCGATTTCAACAGCGCGTCGAATGCATCCAGCCCGGGGATGTTCAGTGGGTGCGCAACGGGGTCGCGCGCGGGCACGTGACCCATCGCGGTGTTGCGTTCCTTCAGATATTTAGCTTCTTGGCTATCGGGTGCGGGACGCACAAAAGGCAGCTTAGGCAATTGTTCGTCCGTGACGGGGATGTTGAAACGGTCGCGGAATTTGCGCAGGGCATCTTCGCCCATCTTCTTTTGTTGGTGGGTCGGGTTCTGCGCTTCACCCGCTTCGCCCATGCCGTAACCTTTGACGGTCTTGGCGAGGATGACGGTGGGCTGTCCCTTGTGCTTGCTGGCGGCAGCGTAAGCGGCGAATACTTTGTGCGGGTCATGGCCGCCACGGTTCAAGCGCCAGATCTCGTCGTCCGACATATCGGCGACCAGCTCTAGCAGCTCTGGATATTTGCCGAAGAAATGCTTGCGCACGAACGCGCCGTCTTTGGATTTATAGGTCTGGTATTCACCATCCACCACTTCTTCCATGCGTTTCAACAGCAAGCCGGTTTTGTCTTTGGCCAGCAAGCGATCCCACTTGCCACCCCATACCACCTTGATGACATTCCAACCCGCGCCACGGAACACGCCTTCCAGTTCTTGGATGATCTTGCCATTGCCGCGCACGGGGCCATCCAGACGTTGCAAATTACAGTTGATGACGAAGATCAGATTGTCCAACTTCTCGCGCCCCGCCATCGAGATCGCACCCAGAGATTCGGGTTCGTCGGTCTCGCCGTCGCCCAGATAAGCCCACACCTTGCGGCCATCGGTCTTAGCGAGATTACGGTGTTGCAGGTAGCGCATGAAACGCGCTTGGTAAATCGCCATCAGCGGGCCGAGTCCCATGGATACCGTGGGGAACTGCCAGAAATTCGGCATCAACCACGGATGCGGATAGGAGGACAGACCGCCGCCATCCACTTCTTGGCGGAACTTGTAGAGTTGCTCTTCGGAGAGGCGACCTTCCATGAAGGCGCGCGCATACATACCTGGAGAAGAGTGGCCTTGGAAATACACCAAGTCGCCGCCGTGATCCTTGCTTGCACCATGGAAGAAATGGTTGAAGCCCACGTCATACAAGGTGGCAGCAGAGGCGAAGCTGGCGATGTGTCCGCCCAGTTCGGACGACTCTTTGTTTGCGTTCAATACAATCGCCATCGCGTTCCAGCGCATGATTGCGCGGATGCGGTGTTCCATGTCGAAGTTGCCCGGCGAACGTTCTTCCTTATCCAGCGGGATGGAGTTGATATACGGCGTGGTCGCACTGATCGGTAGATCGTCCCCTGCCAAGCGCGCATGGTTGATGAGCTGGTCGATTAAGAAGTGGGCGCGGTCGCCGCCTTCTTTATCCAATACAGATTGCAGCGAATCCAGCCATTCTTGGGTTTCTTGTGGATCGTAGTCAGGTTGTTGCGTAGCCATCTTTACTCCTTCTCCAAATTACAACGTATTGTTTCATTTTCTGTCACCAACCAATTTATCTTGTGGTCGGTGCCCTCTTGTGGAATCTCTGCAAGCACTTGCATCGCGAACGCACCTGCGATCAACTCTGGCTGGTGCGGCAAGTGTGCCAACAATTTATCGAAGTAGCCGCCGCCGTATCCCAGCCTGCCGCCTT
>JAVHQF010000015.1:0-5217 GCA_036170995.1 Sideroxydans sp.
CCACCAAAAACGAAAGCCTCGCAGCGCTGCGAGGCTTTTTGTTTGAAGTGCCGAAATGAACGACTTATGACTTCGGATCGTATTTGAAAGACAGCGCCACCCGCGCACGATATGCGGACACCTTGCCGTCCTTCACCACCATATCCAACTTCACGATCTCTGCTACACGCAGATCACGCAAAGTCTTAGAGGCCACCGTCACCGCGTTCGCAGCGGCATCCTCCCACGACTTCTTACTTGTTCCCACGATCTCGGTGATGCGATAAACACTATCTTTAGCCATGACTCACTCCTTTGTCTAAGTTGAACATCAAAAATGAATGGGGAATGCAGATGCGTAAAATACGCCTATGTGCCAATTGGCGCACTGTTTTTTCCAACGTACCCTCACAAAGGTAAGACAGAATCTTTGACACCACTCGTGGCGGCGCGCAGACTGCAGCGCATTCAAAACATGGACAGGAGAAAAGTATGGCTAAGAAACGCTTCCACTGCCAAGCCGTCATTCATGCAGGCATCAAAAGTATCAGCATCACCGATGAAGAACATCACTTCTGCCTCACGCTAGAAGAAGCAAACAATCGGCTCACTTTCCTTACACAAGCTATCGCCGTTGGCAAATATCCTATTGACATGGAGTTGGTGAACTCCTGCCCCAAACTGATGACTGGCCCCACCGTGAAATATCACATCAACCAGAACGATACCGAGAAGTTTTATCACTCGCTAGATAAAGCGTTGCACCATTAAAAATGCCTTCTATTGTGGATGCTAGGCATGGCGAACCGTCGAGAATTGAGCAGTTCATCGTTGGCGTTTGAATGATTTCAATGCAATAAGAGCTGAGAATCAATAATGTGGTGGCCTCTCATTCGTCAGCATGTCGCCGTCATTCCTTGCGGCGGAGAGTGACTGCACATGTTGTGCGAGTGATTGGCATAGGGCTTCCAGTCGTTCGATCTTTTGTTGTTGCTGATACACAGTTTTGTTCAGTTCTTCCACGATGTCTTCTTGGAAGCTGAGTTTTGTTTCGATGTTCTCTAGGCGTTTTTCGCTCATGGTGTGTTTTATTTCTTCTTACTAGATTGTGCTTGGATGATCTCGCGATACTGTTTCAACTCGGTCTCGATGGTGGAGAGTTGGTAGTAATCGTTGCCCACGCGCTTGGCGAGTTCCAGTTGTTCGATGGCGCTGCGCAGGTTGCCATGCAGGATATGGTAGTAAGACAGCACGTGGTGTTCTTCTTGATGGCGGCCTAGCGCGCCGTAGGCGCGTGCTTGCATCTCGTATAGCTTAGGGTCGTTGCCGTTGAGCAGCACTTCGTAGTCCAGTAATTTCAGCGCGTTCACATATTGTTTCTCTTCCAGCATCAGCTCCGCGTAGTCGTAGATGAGGGCACGATGGCGCGGGAATTTTTTCAACGCTTGGCGATAGAAATCGGAAATGTCTTTGTCTTTTTTATCCAAACGTTGAACCTGTCCCGCCAGTGCTTCAATGCTGGCGTTGTGTGGCGCGCTATTGTGGAGGGTTTGGAATTCTTGGATGGCGAGCGTGTCCTGTTTGTCGCGCATTAGTGAAATGACTAGGCCGTAACGTTGCGCGATAGGGTTGCCGAAACGGTGTTCGCCTAATGCGCCGTTAAAGAAGGCGACGGCATCACGCGGTGTCTTTTGCAGGGCATGCACGCGGGCGCGCATCAGTTGGAATTCGAGGCTGTCGGGTACAAGTTTGAAAGGAATCTGTTGTACACGGCCATCTACATCGGCCACCCGTTCGGTGGTGAGCGGGTGAGTGCGCAGGTAGGTGGGGGTGTCGCCTTCGAGTAGTTGAGTGGCCTTTTGAAGACGCTCGAAGAAGAGCGGCATGCCGCGCGTGTCGAAGCCGCTTTTTTCTAAAATACCTAGGCCGATGCGGTCGGCCTCTTTCTCGTGTTCGCGGGTGAAATCGAGTTGACGTTGCATCATGCCGCCTTGTGCCCCTACGATGGCCGCACTAGCGGCCTGTGGGTTGTTACGTGCGGCAAGGATAGCGATGGCCATGGTGGCCATGGCGGCAAGGGAATCATATTTTTGTCCCGATACCATGCGCGCCAAGTGGTGTTGGGTCACGTGCGATATTTCGTGGCTCAACACAGAGGCGAGTTCGGATTCGCTCTGTGTGAGCAAAATGAGACCAGTGTTCACACCGATGAATCCGCCAGGCAAGGCGAAGGCATTCACAACGTTGTCGTTGATGACGAAGAATTCGAAAGGTTGGCTGGGCTCACTGCTGTTCGCCACCAAGCGTTCGCCCAAGGCGTTCAGATAATCGGTGATCTCGGCGTCGTCCAGATAGTTTTCACTGGCGCGGATGCGGAACATGCTCTGCTCGCCGATCTGGCGTTCCATCTGCGGCGACACCATGGTCTGCGACACATCACCCAGATCGGGCAGGCCGTCCGCTTTCAGTTGCAGGGGGAAGAGTAGGAGTAGCGCTAAGGATATTTTTCGCATGGCGGCTATGATAACACCCACTCGTTTAGGTTCCTTGGAGTGCAAACGAACTGGACAGTGATGCCTCAAACCCGCAGAATATCGGCGTTTGATTAATGGTTCACTAGGGAAGCTCTGATTAAGTTGTCATTCCCGCGCAGGTGGGAATCCAGCGCTTTTATCAAAAAGGCTTGGTCCTTGCTTTGCAAGGGAATTTATTTTTTAACTGGATTCCCGCTTTCGCGGGAATGACGGATTGAGACTTAATCAGCGCATTCCTTGGTAAAACTAAAATCCACATGGATCCCATCGGCAAATATCAGATCGTGAAAGAACTCGGGCAGGGTGCGACCAGCACCGTGTACTTGGCGCTCGACTCGTTCAATGGTCAGCAGGTGGCGCTCAAGTTGTTCAAACCGATGGTGATGCAAAACGGGAGCAGCGGCAAAGCCTTCCGCAAATTATTGCTTACTGAGGCATCGCTCGCGGGCAAGCTATCGCATCCGCACATCGTGAAAATATTCGATGCGGTGATGGAGGGTGAACAGAATTATATGGTGATGGAGTACGTCGAGGGAGAGACGCTGGAACGTTATGCCGAGGTAGATAATTTGCTGTCCCTTGGACGCATCGCCGAGATCATCTACAAATGTTGTAAGGCGCTGGAATACGCTCAGTATCAGGGCGTTATCCATCGCGACATAAAGCCAGCCAACATCCTCATACAAGGTGACAGCGACATCAAAATCTCCGATTTCGGCGCGGCGATGTTGGAAAACCAGCAGACCACGCAGGTGAGCGGCGTGGGGTCGCCCGCGTACATGTCGCCTGAGCAAATCAAAGAGCAGACACTATCGCATCAGACGGACATCTATTCGTTGGGGGTGACTATGTATCGCTTGCTTACTGGCAAGTTACCTTTCGATGCCGCCAACAATTTCAGTATGATCTACCAGATCATGAACATCGAACCGCCCGCAGCCAGTACCTTCCGTCCAGAAATACCACCTGCGCTAGATGCTATCGTGCAACGCGCCATGTGCAAGGATGTCGCGCACCGTTATCAAGCGTGGGATGAATTTGCGCGCGATCTGGTGGCATTCATCAGTTACGAAGTGCCGCAGCAGGAGCAGATATTCGATACCGAAAAATTCGATACCGTGCGTGCGCTGCCCTTCTTCGCCGATTTCAGCGACGTGGAGTTGTGGGAAGTATTGCGCATCAGCGAATGGCGCAAAGTACCTAAGGACGAGAAGATTATTAGCGAGGGGGAGCAGGGGCAGAAGTTTTTTATCGTAGCAAGTGGTTCGGTACGCATCGTGAAGCAGGGAAGGTTATTGAGCCTGTTGCACAAAGGTGATTGCTTCGGCGAGATGGCACACCTGACAGGTAAGGACGCAAAACGCACGACCGATGTGTTCGCCAAGTCTGATGTAAAACTCATTGAGATTGACCCCGCAGTGTTTGTGTTGGCGACAGCCAATTGCCGCTTCCAATTTGCCGAAGCATTTTTGCGCATGTTGGTGAGACGTTTAAGCGTGGCCAACACGCGCATCTCGCGGCTGCTCAGCGACCACGGCGACGAGCAATAAGTTAAGGTCTGACCGAATTTACTCCCTTGCCCTTTGGGAGAGGGCTGGGATGATGGAGTCTCCCAACAAGTGCGCCCTCACCCTAACCCTATCCCATGATGAGAGGAAATTTGATGTGTTATTTATGGGGAGAAGTAGAAGTGTCAGATTTTAAGAACATCACCGTAGCTGAATTATTCGACCACCTTGCCAGCGGCAACGTGCAATTGGTGGACGTGCGCACCGATGCCGAGATCGCACGCGGTCGCATCAAAGGGGCGATCAGCTTGCCTTTGCATCTATTGCCGTTGCGATTGAATGAGTTGGATGCACAAAAGAGCACCGTGTTCTATTGCCAGATGGGAGGCCGTTCAGCGCAAGCTGCTGCGTTTGCTGCGGCACAAGGTCGTAGGGAGGTGTTCAACCTACAAGGCGGTATAACCGCTTGGTATCACTCGGGTGGCGAGGTTGTCGCATGAGCGAGATGGCATTTGATGTGGTGTTGGATGTGCGGCTGCTGGCGTGTCCGTTGCCTATCCTACGTGCCAAAAAAGCACTGTCGTCGCTGACGAGTAGCCAAGTGCTGAAAGTGGTGGCGACCGACAAAGGCTCTCCCAAAGACTTTATTGACTTTTGCGGCAAGACTGGTAACGAACTTCTGTCATCGACGAAGCAGGGCGAGGAGTTCATCTTCCTTATTCGCCGTCGCTAATGACTGCCATTCACGCCTGCACCCGCAAGGGGTACGCCGTGGTTGCCTCGAAGAGGTTCTCGCGCCCTTTGGGTGTACGGGGCTAAAGCCCCAACAACACACGTAGTGCGGGAATGGCGGTGCATTTAGAAAATGTCGCTATGTTAAACTCGCCACATCAATTTAGCGAGACAACACCATGTCTGGAAACACTTTAGGCACTCTTTTTACCGTTACCTCGTTTGGCGAATCACACGGCGCGGCCATCGGCTGCATCGTGGATGGTTGTCCGCCATGCATGGAACTGAGCGCAGCCGACATTCAACTTGACCTCGATCGCCGCAAACCAGGTACCTCGCGCCACGTCACGCAACGGCGCGAATCGGATACTGTGGAAATTTTGTCTGGCGTATTTGAAGGAAAAACCACCGGCACGCCCATCGCCTTGCTCATCCGCAACGAAGACCAGCGCAGCAAAGACTAC
>JAVHQF010000016.1:0-5207 GCA_036170995.1 Sideroxydans sp.
TTCCCGCTTGGCTGCAAGCCAGTTTATCCTGAGCTTGTCGAAGGGCGGGAATGACCGAGTGAGACTTAATCATAACTTCCCTAAGTGAATGGCATAGATATGGCGGCGGCCTGCCCCACCGTTCGTCAATTGAATTGTTGGAGGTGAAGTATTATTCCAGCTTAAGACTGGATTCATGCTTACCCGCAGGGCAACTTGTCCTAAGTATTAGCAAATGGGGGCGAGGTAAATACTGAATCTCTGTATTGGTCAGATACGTCTTCACACCTGCATATTCATGATGTCGTTATAAGCCGCCACCATCTTGTTGCGCACTTGAACGGCGGTCTTGAACGAGATGTCGGCTTTCTGCATGGCGATCATGGTGTCGCTCAAGCTCACCTTGTCGTCACCCAGCACAAAGGCTTTTTGCATGTCTTCGGCCTGCTGTTGCAGTTGATTCACGCCGTCCAATGAAGTCTTCAAGACATTGGCGAAATCTGCGCCGCTGGTGGACTTTACCCCTGTGGCTGGTTGGCCTTGGGCAACGGCTACTGCTGCACGCATCTGAGCCAACAGGTTGTCCACATTACTCACGTTCATGCTCATTTCAGCTCTCCTTGCACTACTTTCATGGCCGCCACTGTACGCGCGTGCGCAAGGTCTTTAGCGTAGGAAAAGCGCCCTATTTCCCCTCCTTTTCCAAATATCGCCCTTGCTACACAAGCAGATAATTTGCACCGTTCAGTAGTGAATCAAGACCCAAGTAGGTGAGAAAAAATGGCTGATACCGACATCAATATGCATCCCTCCATGGCCCAGCAGATGCTGGGCATGCCCAGCCAACAGAAGCTGGGGCTGATGGTGGCCGTGGCCGCCACGGTGGCGCTACTCGCTGGCTTATGGATGTGGGGACAGACCCCAGACTTCCGTGTGCTCTATGCCAATATGTCCGAGCGTGACGGTGGTGCTGTGATCGAGGCATTGCAACAACAAAACATACCCTACAAGTTCTCCGAAGGCGGCACATTGATGGTGCCTGCCGACAAGGTGCATGAAGTACGCCTGAGCATGGCCGCACAAGGCTTGCCCAAAGGCGGCACCGTCGGCTTCGAACTGATGGAGAACCAAAAGTTTGGTACCAGCCAGTTTCTCGAACAGATTAACTACCAACGCGCCTTGGAAGGCGAGTTGGCGCGCTCGGTACAAACCCTAGCTTCCGTAGCCAATGCACGCGTGCATCTAGCCATCCCAAAACCGACCATATTCGTGAAAGAAAAACAGAAACCTAGTGCCTCCGTGGTGCTGGCATTAAATGCAGGTCGTTCTTTGGACGAAGGCCAAGTGAACGCCATCGTGCACCTCATCTCTAGCAGCGTACCCGACATGCCCGCGCAGAATGTCACCGTGGTAGATCAAGGCGGTACGTTGCTCTCCGCCGCCCGTGATGGCACGGGTCAGATGTTGGATGCGACCCAATTGAAATATGTACGCCAGGTCGAAACGGATTACGTCAAACGCATCGAAGACATCCTGTCGCCCATCACAGGTATCCAGAACATCCGCGCCCAAGTCACCGCCAGTTTGGATTTCGCCGTGAGCGAACAGACCTCGGAGATGTACAAACCTAATCAGCCCCCCAATGAAGCTGCGGTGCGCAGTTTGCAAAGCTCGGAAGCGTTAGACGGAATCAAAACAGCGGGAGGGGTGCCAGGTGCATTATCCAATCAACCACCTGTGCCCGCGACAGCGCCCATTGTCTCGCCCGCCAGTGCAGTCCCTCCCACCAACGAGGCTACGACTGCGAACAACTCACACAAGGAAACAACCACTAACTACGAAGTGGATCGCACTATCCAACATACCAAGATGCCCACTGGCAACATCAAGCGCATCGCCGTGGCAGTGGTGTTGAACAATCGCAGTGTCACCGACAAAGATGGCAAAGTGGTTTCCACCCCCTATACCGATGATGAGAAGGCGCAGATCACTTTGCTCATCAAAGAAGCGGTTGGCTTCGAAGAGAAACGTGGCGACACGCTTAATCTACTCAACAGCGCCTTCAACGACACCAGCGAAGTGTTGCCAGAAATACCGTTGTGGAAACAACCTGACATGATCGCCCTAGCAAAAGAGGTCTTCAAATATCTATTGATCGGCGGCGGCATCTTTTACTTACTATTCGGCATCATCAAACCTGCTTTCAAGAATGCTTCTGCCGCGCCTAATAGCTCACCAAATGAAGCGGGCGCATCCGGTGGAGTCGGTGAACAGATGGGGGCTGATGGTCTGATGCATCCCAACGTAAGCAGCGAAACATCGGGGGCGCAGAGTACGGTGGCTTCCTATGAAGCTAATTTACAGTTAGCCAAACAACTGGCCAAGGATGATCCCAAAATCGTCGCGACCGTGGTCAAGGAATGGGTGAACAAAGATGAGTGACATCGGCATCAACAAAAGCGCCATCCTGCTCATGACCTTGGGAGAGGATGAGGCGGCAGAGGTCATGAAATATCTGGAACCCAAAGAGGTGCAGAAGATCAGTACCGCAATGGTGGCACTGAACAATCTCACACGCGACCAGATTACCGAAGTGTTCGCAGAGTTTCACCTTAGTGCCGCCGAAAAAACCACTATTGGGATGGATTCCGGCGACTATATCCGCAACATGTTGAACAAAGCCTTAGGCGACGACAAGGCCGCAGGATTGCTCGACCGCATCCTCCACAACAGCGACACCAGTGGTATCGAAAGCTTGAAGTGGATGGATCCTAGCTCCATCGCCGACCTCGTCACCAACGAACATCCGCAGATTATCGCCACCATCTTGGTGCATCTAGAACCCGACCAAGCCTCGGCTGTATTGGGAAAGTTGACCGAACGTACACGCAACGATGTGCTGTTGCGTATTGCCACACTGGATAGCGTGCAACCAACCGCCTTGAAAGAACTTAACGACGTGCTGACCAAGTTGCTGTCAGGCAATGCCATCGCTAAGAAGAGCATCCGTGGTGGCATCAAGACCGCTGCCGAGATTCTCAACTACATTGGCAGCTCACAGGAATCCATTATCGAATCGGTGCGCGCCAATGACCCCGAGTTGGCACAAAAGATTATGGACGAGATGTTCGTGTTCGAAGATATTCTGGAAGTGGATGACCGAGGTATCCAACTGGTCATGCGCGAAGTGCAATCTGAATCTCTCATCGTCGCGCTCAAAGGAGCCAGCGAAGAGATGCGCGAAAAGATATTCAAGAATATGTCGTCGCGCGCAGCCGAAATGTTGCGCGAAGACTTGGAATCGAAAGGCCCAGTCAAACTCAGCGAAGTGGAAGCCGAGCAAAAAGAAATTCTCAAGATCGTCCGTCGCCTGTCGGACGAAGGTCAGATTGTGCTAGGCGGAAAGGGTGAGGACGCATATGTCTGATGCCGATGTCGTGGGAGTTCCACCACCAGAGCAGCTATCGGCATGGCAACGCTGGGAACTCCCCGCGTTTGAGACTGGGCGTGAACTCGCACGCAGCGTCAAGCTACCCACTGCGGTAGAAGTCGAAAAGATGCAACAACAAGTGCATGAAGAAGCTTATCAAACGGGATATGCCGAGGGTCGTGAACAGGGCTATGCAGAGGGCATGCAGCAAGCTCTCGCAGAGAAGGCTCGTCTTGCCGAATTGACCCAGTTGCTTGAATCGCAGATGGACGAAAAAGTCACTCAAGATTTGATGGGCTTATCACTCGACATCGCACAACAGGTTTTGCAACAAGCAATCAAAGTACAACCCGATCTGTTGCTCGGTATGGTGCGCGAAGCCATTAGTAAATTGCCCGTGTTTAACCAGGCAGCACACCTCGTCTTCAATCCAGAAGATGCAGCCATGGTGCGCGAACACATGGGAGAACAACTCACCCATTCTGGCTGGAAAATATTAGAAGATCCACGTTTGGCACGTGGCGATGCGCGCGTAGAGACCGCCAACAGCCAAGTCGATGCGACGCTAGAAGCACGCTGGAATCGCGTAATCTCCGCAATGGGGCAAGAATCAAAATGGTTGGTCAAATCATGAGCGTAGCGACTCACCATCAACGCTGGCAAGAAGTATTGCAAATGAACCGCGACATCGTGATGCAGAGCAGTCCACTCCTAGTGAGTGGACGTCTCACCAAGGTGACTGGCTTGGTGATGGAAGCGGTTGGCTTACGCATGGCAGTCGGTAGTACCTGCCTAATCGAACTCCCTAGCAATCGCATCGAAGCCGAAGTAGTCGGCTTTTCTGGCGACAAACTTTTTCTGATGCCAGAGAACGATGTGCATGGCTTAGTGCCTGGCGCACGCGTCGTGCCGTCTGAGCAGCAACGCACACCGGTCAAGGTTGGTCAGCAATTACGCTTCCGCCGTCGCACCGCTGATTTGGCACGTCACCTTCCAGTGGGTGAACATTTACTCGGTCGCGTACTCGACGGTGCGGGTCGTCCGCTCGATCAATTTGGCGCACTTGCTGAAGGACTCACCGCTCCCTTGCAAAGTCGCCCTATCAACCCCTTGGACCGTGCCGCCATCAATGAAGCCTTGGATGTAGGCGTGCGTGCCATTAACACGCTCCTCACCGTGGGGCGCGGTCAGCGCATGGGATTATTTGCGGGTTCGGGTGTGGGTAAAAGCGTGCTACTCGGCATGATGGCGCGCTACACCAGCGCCGATGTGATCGTGGTCGGGCTCATCGGCGAACGCGGACGCGAAGTTAAAGAATTCATCACCGACATTTTGGGCAAAGAAGGCTTGGCACGTTCCGTGGTGGTGGCTGCCCCTGCCGACACCAGCCCGCTGATGCGTATGCAAGGGGCAGCCTATGCCACTACCATCGCCGAATATTTCCGCGACCAAGGTAAGAACGTGTTGCTCATCATGGATTCACTTACGCGTTATGCCATGGCGCAACGCGAGATCGCCCTCGCCATCGGCGAACCGCCTGCCACCAAAGGTTACCCCCCTTCCGTATTTGCCAAGTTGCCTATGCTGGTGGAACGCGCAGGGAATGGCGTAGAAGGCGGCGGCTCGATCACGGCGTTCTACACCGTCCTCACCGAAGGGGATGACCAACAAGACCCTATCGCCGACAGCGCGCGCGCCATCTTGGACGGCCACATCGTGTTGTCGCGCCGACTCGCCGAATCGGGGCACTACCCCGCCATTGACATCGAAGCCTCCATCAGCCGCGCCATGAACCACT
>JAVHQF010000017.1:0-1112 GCA_036170995.1 Sideroxydans sp.
AGGCGACCCTCTTAAACTCGGTGCATTATTGTCTTGACTGAGGGGTCCACTTTACGCGAAGGATGCATAAACGCCTTGGTGCTGCATGCGTCGCTGCAATAAACGCGATCGAATTTATCGACACTAACACCGGGTTCGCGCAAGGATCCGCACACGGCGGCATAGTCGCCGATTTTCTTGCCGCAATAGTTGCATTGATAATCCACCGCTTCAGTTTCAGCGCGTAGCCGTGAAACCGATTCGCATTTTTGTTCCTGCTTGTTGTCTGCATTCATCGTATTCTCCCTGTGCCGGATGAGGCTGAATTAAATAGTGTATGAATCCGACGACCGCGATCAGGTCTCCGGTTTGGCGGCTTTGCGTTTTGGTTTGACGGGCGCCAATAGAGCCGCCACTTCTTCGTGTGTCAGAAAATCGGACTTGGGAAGCGCCTCGTCGGCGATTTTATCTTCATACAACAGCGGCAAATCCTTCATTATTTCAATCAATTCTTTTATTGTTTCGGTGGGGATGTCTGCGATCATGGCATCGACTTCTTCTTGAGTGTAGGAGGTGACATCGCGATCAACTCCTGTAGTCTCGGTACTTGCAGGCGTTTCACTCGCAGGCAATTTTCGCTTATCCCGGCGCTTGTATATCCGGCGCATTACAGCGTCCATATCCAGAGGCTTGGGCATTGCCGCCGAAACCCGCATCATCATCTCGTAGGGGCTCATGCCAAAGCGCAACTCGCGCAGCATGTCGGCCAGCAACAGCATATTCTGTTCGAGGTTTTTCTTGCTGCTCACCCGGTAGCGCTCGATGATTTCGAGGTTGGCTTCGAGCTTGAATCCCACGCCCAGTACGCTCACTGGGAATGGCATGCAGGTAATGTCGTGAGGTTTGATCCAGCCGTCGGCCATGAACTCGATGCCGATGAAATGCGTTTTTCGCCAGATATGCAGGAAAGTCATGGCGTCATGCAACTGCGCCTCCCACGGATTTTCAGCCAGTATCCAGGGTAATTTCCGACTCGGTACCTTACGAACATCCCATAACTTGCCGTGCTCCCATTCCCATTCCCGTTCCTCCAGCAGGCTGCGCGCCCGTTCACTGGCCTTTTGCATTACGTC
>JAVHQF010000018.1:0-5193 GCA_036170995.1 Sideroxydans sp.
GTGCTTAACGAGTCGATTGCCCGCCAGGCCAATGCCGAGGACGATTGCACCGGCCGCTTTTGGGAAGGGCGCTTCAAGAGCCAGGCCTTATTGGATGAACAAGCCCTGCTGGCCGCCATGGCCTATGTGGATCTGAACCCCATTCGCGCCGGCATGGCCCAGAGCTTGCCTGAGAGTTTGCATACCTCTATCAAAGCCCGCTTGGACGAGATACAAGGCCAAGCCTTTGAGCCGGTGCTGGCACCGGTTGTCACGCCCATCGTGACAGATGCCGCCCCCCCGACAGTCACAGAAGCGGCAAAACTTGCAGAGCCAAATGACCTGCACCCCGCATCAGTATTGCCCAGCCTGCTAGCAGAAGCAGAGCTGGCAACTCTGCTCGAGGCGCCGTTGATGCCGTTTGACGTGACCAGCCGCTTCGAGCAAGCCATTCCCTTTGGTCTGCAAGAATACATCGATCTGGTGGATACCATGGGCCATGCGGTACACCCTACCAAGCGCGGCGCCATGCCCGCCACCACCCCGCCCATTCTGACCCGCTTGGGTATGGACGCAGAAGCCTTCATCAACGCCACAGACCATTTCTTCAAAGACTTTGCCAGCGCCGTGGGCACCCCAGCCAAGCTGATAGAAATAGCCGCCCAACGCCAGCAACGCGCCCTGCGTGGGCTGGCAGCGGCCAAGAGAATGTTTGAGCGCAAGGCTGCATAATTTATAAGAAATAGGGCTTTAGCCCTTATAAATAAAGCGGTTTCAGCTATGCATTTCATATCATTGCTGAGAGCAAACTTTGGTACTGCTTCAACAGCCGATTGAGGTGCTGGACGCTGATGGGAATGATGTGCTTGAGCAGTTCTTCGGTCAACGTTCGATTGAACCGTTCCACCACGCCATTGAGCCAGGGGCAGCCCTCATGCACCCACGGACATTACGTGGTTCTTTTTACGAGGAACCCGGCTTGGTGCGGATTGTTCGCGTGATGCATGGTGCGATGGACATCGAAGCGCAGTTTGCAGAAAAGAATGGCGGCACTGACTCAAACCCGACTTGAATTTTTGATCACACAAGCAGTAGTAATCTCCTAATCTCCTAATCTCCTTTATCTCCTTTAATTTCCTACTGCTAAACTCTACGTGCACTGCAAAACCAAGCGAGCCAACAACAGGCTCAAGGTCATTGGTGAAACTTTCCTGAACCTGGCTCAAGGCCGTGACACACGTCCACCCGAGCGTGTCCACCAACTAATCAATTGAAGGGTGCACTTCAGACTTGCATCCGCCTTTGCTTGAAGCCCACCAAGTCCTCTACACTCGAACAAACCGCACCCATCTTTGCCGATGTCTGACGTGCCATCGGGGCTGGCCATCAAAGCTCGATGGTTCAGCAGCACACACTGATACAAATAAGATGGTCTGAGGCAATGCCCATCATGACCTCGCCAAAATGGTAACAACAACTGCCTACTACACCGATTCCCGCTACCGCACCAATCCGGATGAGGGCTTTGACGGAGTAGTGCGTGTGAGCTACGGCGGCTATTACGGCACCGGTGCTTTGCTGTTCAGTGGTCATGCCATTTTAACGGCCGCGCATTTATTTGCGTCACGTAGCGGCTCCGCCAGTGTGATGTTTGAAACCAGTTCGGGTACGCAAACAAGCAGCGTCGCCAAAATTCTTCAGCACCCAGGCTATGACGCGGGCAGTAACAACGACCTGGCCATTGTGTGGCTTGCTGGCTCAGCCCCGCAAGCTGCCACCCGTTACGATATTTACCGTTTCAATGATGAGGTTGGGCAGCCATTCACCTTGGTAGGTTATGGCCAAACCGGTACAGGAAATACTGGCGCAACCAGCACCGGCACATCCAGTCCCATCAGACTCAAGGCCACCAACGCGTTCGACGCCGATACTGCGACTCTCAAGAGCGTTCTCAGCTCGGGGATGACTTGGTCGCCGTTGGCTGGCACGCAACTGGTTGCAGACTTCGACAACGGCACAACCGCCCACGATGCGTTGGGTCGCTTGTTATACCGCAACGGCCTAGGGTAAGGCCTTGACGAAGGGCTGATTGCACCGGGCGACAGTGGTGGGCCTGCGTTTCTGAATGGTGATATTGCCGGTGTAGCCTCTTACACCACAAGCCTGAGCACTAGCAGTGTTGCGCCCGACATTGACACCAGCCTCAACAGCAGTTTTGGTGAAATTGCCGCTTGGCAACGAGTGAGCGCTTACCAGCAGTGGATCGACCAGAGCCTGCGCGCCAACTACCCGAATGCACCAACCAAGCCAGACGATGTTAAAAGGGAAGTTTCGGAGGGCAACGGTGGTACCAGTTACGCCTATTTCCTGTTGCAGTTCACGGGGGTGCGAAGCGACCCAAATCAGGTTTATAGCGTGGACTATGCCACCCGGGATGGGACAGCTTTCGGTGGCAATGACTATTTGAGCGTGACCAGTACACTTAAACTTTACCCTAATGAAAACCAAGCCGTCATTCCGGTTGAAATCATCGGGGACGCTATACCAGAGCACAATGAGTTTTTTTATCTGGACGTCTTTAATCCGGTGGGTGGAAGCTTTGGCGAGGGTGTGGTGAAGCTCACAGCGGTGCGAACCATCCTGAATGACGACGGTTTTTTCGGCTAAAGCCAAGTGATCGCAAGGTGGCATAATTTCATACTTAATATGACCATAGTCGCTTATAAGTAAAGCGATAACAGCTATTTATTTCATACTAATTCATATTTAAAAATCCAGTCAGTCATGACCACTATCACCATAGACAATCACAACTACGACCTCGACGCACTCTCTGATGATGCCCGAGCCCAACTCACCAGCCTGCAATTTGTTGATACAGAGTTAGCCCGCATGCAAGCCCAAACCGCAGTGCTGCAGACTGCTCGCATGGCATATGCCAAGGCCTTGCAAGCCGCGTTGCCAGTATTGCCTGTGGGCGATACGATGAAGTTCAATTAAGCTTGGTCTTTAGGTTTCTGACATGACCACGCCCACTCCAAAAGTCGCACTCATCACCGGCATCACCGGCCAAGATGGCTCTTACCTTGCTGAGTTATTGATCCACAAGGGTTACCACGTGCACGGTATCAAGCGCCGAGCCAGCTCATTCAATACCCAGCGGGTTGACCACATTTACCACGACCCGCATGTAGATGACACCAAACTCACACTTCATTACGGCGATTTGTCTGACACCAGCAATCTGGTGCGCATCATCCAGCAAGTGCAGCCCGATGAAATTTACAACCTGGGCGCACAAAGCCATGTGGCTGTGAGTTTTGAAAGCCCCGAATACACCGCTGATGTCGATGGCATGGGTGCGCTGCGTATTCTGGAGGCCATTCGTATTTTGGGGCTGACTCACAAGACGCGGTATTACCAAGCGTCTACCAGCGAACTGTATGGACTGGTGCAAGAAATTCCGCAGCGTGAAACCACCCCGTTTTATCCGCGCAGCCCTTACGCTGTGGCGAAGCTCTACGCTTACTGGATTACCGTGAACTACCGCGAGGCCTACGGCATGTATGCCTGCAACGGCATCCTGTTCAACCACGAAAGTCCCCGCAGAGGCGAGACTTTTGTCACACGTAAGATCACCCGTGGCTTGGCCAACATTGCACAAGGCTTGCAACAGTGTTTGTACCTGGGCAATATGAGCGCCTTGCGTGACTGGGGTCACGCCAAAGACTATGTGCGCATGCAATGGCTGATGCTTCAGCAAGACAAACCCCAAGACTTTGTGATTGCCACCGGCGTGCAATACAGCGTGCGACAGTTCATTGAAAAGGCCGCAGCAGAGTTAGGTGTCACCGTTGCCTTTGAAGGGGTGGCTGACCAAGAGCTTGCAGTGGTCAAAATGATTACAGGTGGCAATGCTCCGGCCTTGAAAGTGGGCGATGTGATTGCTCGGGTTGACCCCCGGTACTATCGTCCTACCGAGGTCGAAACCCTGCTGGGTGACCCATCTAAAGCAAAGGCTGATCTCGGCTGGGTTCCCGAAATCACTTTGGATGAGATGGTGAAAGAAATGGTGGCCTTTGATCTTCAGCAGGCCAAGCAGCATGCACTGCTGAAAGATCATGGCTACGACGTGTCTTTTTCCAAGGAATGAAATGGGCAAGGTCACTGAAAAAGCCAAGCCGGTTGCTTTGATTTGCGGCATTTCAGGGCAAGATGGCGCGTATTTATCAAAGTTATTGATCGAGCAGGGCTACCGTGTTGTGGGAACTTCACGCGATGCGCAAATGGGCCATTTTGAAAATTTGGACCGTGTTGGCATCAGAGATAGCGTCGAGCTCGCATCGATGGCCACCAATGATTTTCGAAGTGTTGTGCAGGTGCTCAGCCGTTTTGAGCCACAAGAAATTTATCACCTCGCAGGGCAGAGCTCCGTGGGGCTTTCGTTTGAACAACCCGTAGAAACTCTTGAAAGCATCAGCTTAAGCACACTGAATCTTTTGGAGTCAATCCGTTTTTTGGGTCATCCAACGCGTTTTTATAGCGCCGGATCAAGCGAATGCTTTGGTGATACGGGAGGGCTTCCCGCGGATGAATCAACACCGTTCAAACCACGAAGCCCCTATGCTGTGGCCAAAGCGGCTGCATTTTGGCAGGTTGCCAATTATCGGGAAGCCTATGGCTTGCACGCGTGTTCAGGTATTTTGTTCAATCATGAATCACCTTTGCGCCCAGAGCGATTTGTGACACAAAAAATTGTCAAATCCGCTTGCCGCATTGCGGCGGGCAGTCAAGAAATTTTGAGATTGGGCAACTTGGATATTCATCGCGATTGGGGATGGGCACCTGACTATATTGAGGCCATGTTTTTGATGCTGCAACAAAATTCACCGCAAGATTATGTGATTGCCACCGGTGAAACTCATGCCCTCAAAGATTTTGTTGCGGGCACCTTCCAGGCACTTGGCCTTGATTGGCAGGATCATGTGGTGAGCAATCCAGACTTAATGCGCCCGTCTGACCTTCGACTTAGCCGAGCCAACCCCATAAAAGCCCATAAGAACTTGAATTGGCAAGCCACCAAACGAATGACAGATGTCATTCTGGCCATGGTTGCTCAAGCGCAGTCGTCATTGCCCATGCATTAATTCAACAGCCATCCATCCCCCTCATCCAGCTCCTGCGCGTCAATCATGGCATCAAATGCAGCCCGGC
>JAVHQF010000019.1:0-5185 GCA_036170995.1 Sideroxydans sp.
TTCGATTCCGGTCATCGGCACCAATCCCTCCATCAATACCATCGCGCATAGTCAGGAGCAGCAATGACTTCCCCGCAACTGAGTAGCACCTTCTCCAAATATAAAAAAATTGTCATTGCCGCTTTTGTTGCGGTCTTGATTGCCGTTGCCCTCTTGGTCTTCGGCGGGGTGAAACCAATTCCCGTCACTTTGCAAAAAATTGCGCGAGGCGATGTGGAAGCCGCTGTCAGCAACACCCGTGCAGGTACAGTGAAAGCCTGCCGACGCGCCAAGATGTCGCCACAAGCGGGCGGACAGATTGCCAAATTGCGCGTGAAGAAGGGTGATCGGGTAGTGGCGGGGCAGGTGTTGTTGGAGTTGTGGAATGACGATTTGCACGCGCAAGCGGGGTTAGCGCAGGAGCAATTAAAGGTCTCGCAGAGTCGCTTGCAGGAAGTGTGCGGCTTGGCCGAGGCAGCCGAGCGTGAGGCGGTGCGCTCACAGGAGTTGCGCGATAAGGGTTTCATCTCGGTGCAGATGTTGGACAAGGCAATGACCGAAGCGGCAGCGCGTAAAGCATCGTGTAATTCTGCGAAGGGAGATATTGACCAAAGCAAGTCGCGCATAACGATGGCGCAAGCCACCTTGCAACGCATGACTTTGCGCGCACCTTTCGATGGTGTGGTGGCAGACATTAGTGGCGAATTGGGTGAATACGCTACGCCTTCTCCCCCAGGTATTTTGACCATTCCCGCCATTGACCTGATTGACGATAGTTGCCTCTATGTGAGTGCGCCCATTGACGAAGTGGATGCCGCGAAACTCAAGATAGGCCAACGCAGTCGCATTACTTTGGATGCCATCAAGGGGCGCAGTTTTAACGGCAAGGTACGTCGCATCGCACCTTATGTGCTCGACCTAGAGAAACAGGCGCGCACCGTCGAGGTGGAAGTCGAGTTCGACAAGTTGGCGCAGGACGAAAAACTGCTGGTGGGTTACAGCGCCGATGTCGAGATCGTGTATGACGCACGCCATCAGGTGTTGCGTGTCCCGACACAGACTCTGCTCGAAGGCAATCGCGTCCTATTGCTTAATGATGGTGTGCTGGAAGAACGGAAAGTGACTACTGGGCTTTCCAACTGGGAGTTCGCAGAAGTGTTGTCTGGTTTGTCGGAAGGCGAGCAAGTGGTGTCGTCTTTGGATAGGGCGGGCGTGAAGGCGGGCGCCAAGGTCATTGAAGAAAAAGTTAAGCCTGCGCAATGATCGAACTGCAAGACGTCAGCCGTAGCTTCACCGTGGGTGACCAGCTAGTCTCCGCGTTGCGCGACATCAATTTGCGGCTGGATGCGGGTGAATACATCTCCATCATGGGGCCCTCTGGCTCTGGCAAATCCACCCTACTCAATCTGCTCGGCCTGCTCGATAGGCCATCGTCAGGCACGTATCTGTTGGATGGGGGCAATGTCACGCATCTCACCGATGAACAGCAAGCTCAAGTACGCAGAGAGAAGATCGGCTTCGTGTTCCAATCCTTCCATCTGGTGCCGCGTCTCACGGCGGCGCAGAACGTCGAGTTGCCGATGATCCTTGCGGGCATTCCGGTGGAAGAACGCAAGCAGCGCGTGGAAGTCTTGATGCAGAACTATGGTTTGGGCGCACGCGCAGACCATAGGCCAGACCAACTCTCAGGCGGTCAGCGTCAGCGCGTTGCCATCGCACGCGCTACTGTAATGAAGCCCACCGTGTTGTTGGCAGATGAACCCACGGGCAATCTCGATCGCGCCACGGGATGGGAAGTGCTCAAGCTACTGGAAGGCTTGTTGGAACAAGGCATCACCTTGGTGGTGGTGACGCATGACACCGAGATCGGCGCGCGTGCGCATCGTCAGATTCACATGCTGGATGGCGCGATTCGTTCCGACGAACTGCACATAGAATGATTCAGCGTAAAACATTTTCCTGTCATTCCGGCGTAGGCCGGAATCCAGTGTTGTTATTCAAAATGCTTTTGTTTTTTGTCCAGCTTCGCAGGGGTTTTTCAAGTAACTGGATTCTGGCCTACGCCGGAATGACAGCATGAAACTCACCGACACTCTGCAATTCGCCTCTGGCAGTCTGCGTGGAAGTCCCACACGTACTTTGTTGATGATCCTAGCCATGTCCATCGGCGTGGCCTCGGTGGTAGTGCTCACCGCATTGGGCGAGGGCGCGCGCCGCTATGTGGTCAATCAGTTTGCATCATTGGGCACCAACCTCGTCATCGTGTTGCCGGGGCGTACTGAGACGGCAGGTCTCGGTCCCGGCATGTTGGTCGGTCAGATACCTAAAGAGATCACGCTGGACGATGCGCAAGCCATTACCGCCAGCCGCGCTGTCAAACGCATCGCGCCGCTCACCGTTGGCTCGGCCACCTTGTCGCGCGATGCGCTGAACCGCGATGTGGTGGTGTTGGGTTCAACTTCAGACCTGCTCGAAGTGCGCCACATGAGCATCGGTATTGGCAAGTTCCTGCCCGCAGGTGACATCCACGCAAGCGCCTCGGTGTGTGTGCTGGGCAACCAGATGAAGCAAGAGCTGTTTGGCAACGCGCAAGCGGTGGGGCAGTGGGTACGACTGGGGGATAGGCGCTTCCGCATCATCGGCGTGTTGTCGCAGCAAGGCGAATCTATGGGCATGCGTACCGACGAGTTGGTCATCATTCCTGTCGCCTCGGCGCATCAACTGTTCAATACCTCTGGCTTGTTTCGCGTTCTCATCGAAGCAAAGAGTCGTGACTCCATCGAGCAAGCGAAACTCGATGCCGAAGCCATCATGTTCCAGCGTCATGCGGGTGAGAAGGACGTCACCGTCATCACGCAGGATGCGGTACTCGCCACCTTCGATCGCATCCTTACCGCACTCACCATGGCAGTAGGAGGCATCGCCGCCATCAGTCTGGCGGTGGCCGGTGTGCTCATCATGAACGTCATGCTCATCGCGGTCGCGCAGCGTGTGAAAGAGATCGGCTTGCTCAAGGCATTGGGCGCACCACCCAAACAGATACGTTCCTTGTTTTTTGCGGAAGCGGCCTTGCTTTCGAGTATCGGCAGCATCGCTGGTCTAGTGCTTGGCTATGTGGGCAGCACCATCATCGGGCAGGTCTATCCAAGTCTTCCTGTCTCTCCACCGTGGTGGGCGGTCATCGCGGCATGCGGTACGGCGCTCGGTATGGGCATCTTGTTCAGTGTGTGGCCTGCACGACGTGCTGCTCGGCTCGATCCGGTGGCGGCGTTGGCGGGGAGATAAGCGTGTACTACCGCGACTTTCTCACGCTCACCACTTCCAGCTTCCTCACATCCAGGTTGCGCAGTTTCCTCACAGGGTTGGGTATCGCCATCGGCATCGCGGCGGTCATCTTGCTTACCTCCATCGGCGAGGGATTGCACCAGTTCGTACTTGATGAATTCTCCCAATTTGGTACCAACATCCTCTCCATCCAACCAGGCAAGACGCAGACTCAAGGTGGTAATGTGGGTGTGTTCGGATCGTCCCGTCAGCTATCGTTGGAAGACGCGGATGCCTTACGACGTTTGCCATATGTCGAGAGTGTGAACCCATCGGTGATGGGTAACGCTGAGTTGAGGTTCAATGGCAAGACCCGCCGTACCACCATATTCGGTGAGGGGCGCGAGTTCGCCCAAGCCTTTACCATGAAGGTGCAGAGCGGCACATTCTGGCCTGACGCCGACGACGAACAGGCGCGCGCATTCGTCGTGCTAGGGGCGAAAGTGAAGCAAGAGCTGTTCGCAGGGCAGAACCCTTTAGGTGAATATCTACGCGTGGGTGGACAGCGTTATCGTGTCATCGGAGTGATGGAGTCGAAGGGGCAAGTGCTGGGTATGGACTTGGATGATGCGGTGTACATCCCCGCTGCGCGAGCGATGGAGTTGTTGAACCGTCCGGGTCTGATGGAGATCAACGTCAGCTATCGCCCGAGCATCGATGCGAATGAGGTGAAGAAACTCGTGTCACAACGTTTGATCGAGCGTCATGGGCGCGAGGACTTCACTATCATCTCGCAAGAGGAAGCACTCGAAGTCTTGGGTTCTGTGTTGAACGTCATTACCTTCGCCGTGGCTGCGCTGGGTGGCATCTCGCTCTTGGTCGGAGCGGTAGGCATTCTCACCATCATGACGATGGCTGTCACTGAACGTACCGCTGAGATCGGTTTGCTACGTGCACTGGGCGCACGCGAGAATCAGGTGCTCATGTTGTTCCTCGGCGAAGCTATCATGCTCTCCGCTTTGGGGGGCGTCATGGGTCTGCTCATCGGTGTCAGCATCGCACAGGGATTGCATCTGCTCATCCCAGCACTGCCAGTGCATACGCCTTGGTTGTATGCCGTGCTGGCAGAATTGACGGCCATCACCATCGGCCTAGCAGCGGGTGTCGCACCTGCCATGCGTGCAGCAAGGCTCGATCCGGTCGAGGCGTTGCACGCTGAATAGATATTTTTTTGTAATGGAGTTTGTATGCTGAGTTATCGCCACGCTTTCCACGCAGGCAACCACGCCGATGTGTTGAAGCATTTTGTTGAGTTGGAACTACTGCGTTACCTCGCACAGAAGGACAAGCCGTACTGGTACATCGACACCCACGCCGGTGCGGGGTGTTATGAATTGGATAGTGAATACGCCGAGAAGAACGCCGAGTACAAGGGCGGCATCGCGCGCCTGTGGGATGCGGATGACCTGCCAGAAGCATTGGCGGAGTATGTGCGCATGGTCAAACACTTCAACCCGGATGGCGTGTTGAAACTGTATCCCGGCTCTCCCTTGGTCACCCTGCACGCCATGCGCGATCAAGACCGCATGCGCCTGTTCGAATTACACCCCACCGATCACGCCATCCTCGAAGAGAATTTTGCCGAACACGGCACGCATGTGTTGATGCAAAAGGCTGATGGATTCGGTGCGCTCAAAGCCTTGTTACCACCGCCGCCGCGCAGAGGGCTCGTGCTTATCGACCCGCCTTACGAAGAGAAGCACGACTACCAGCGTGTAGTGACTGCCTTGCAAGATGGCTTGAAGCGCTTCGCCAACGGCACGTACGCTGTGTGGTATCCGCAGTTGCAACGTAGCGAATCCGAAGAACTACCCGAGAAGTTGAAACAACTTCCAGTGAAGAGTTGGCTACACGTCGCCTTGACCGTGCACACGCCCGATGA
>JAVHQF010000020.1:0-1102 GCA_036170995.1 Sideroxydans sp.
GAGTCGCAGCATGAGTGATTTACAACACAAAATAGAGCAGACCGTTGCGATATTACAGCAAGCCGTACACGAGTTCTCGCCAGTGACTTTCGCTAACAGTCTGGGGGCTGAGGATATGGTGCTCACCGATCTGATCGCCAAACATCAACCCAACATAGACATGTTTAGTCTCGACACAGGCCGTTTGCCGCAAGAGACCTACGACCTGATGCAACAGGTGCGCAATCGCTACAACGTGCCCTTGGTCGTCTATTTCCCCGATGCGGCCAAAGTGGAGTTGTATGTCGCACAGCATGGCGTGAATGGTTTCTACGATAGCGTGGAGAACCGTAAAGCGTGCTGCTTCGTGCGCAAAGTCGAACCGTTGCGCCGTGCATTGAAAGGAAAAGATGCCTGGATTACTGGTATGCGCCGCGATCAAGCGGTGACGCGCGGCACGCTGGAGGTCTCCTCCTTCGATGCGGACAACGGCTTGCAAAAGTTCAATCCCTTGTTGGAGTGGACGAACGATGAGGTGTGGGCCTATATCCGACAATACGACGTGCCTTACAACAAACTGCACGACGAGTTCTACCCCAGCTTGGGCTGCGCCCCTTGCACCCGTGCCATCACACCGGGCGAGGACATCCGTGCAGGGCGTTGGTGGTGGGAAGACCCTGCACACAAGGAATGCGGATTGCACGTCAATCGAAAGAAACAAGACGATAGATTGGTGCTGACCGAAGGGGCTGCCATCTAGGGGGGCGCAGATTTATTCGTCATTCCCGCTTTCGCGGGAACGATAAAACCGAATAAATCAGCGACTCCCTCAGGAAACGAGAGGGATTTATAAATGAAACTGGTAGAGAAAAATATGAGCACACACACACTGTCACATCTGGATACGCTGGAAAGCGAGTCCATCCACATCATGCGCGAGGTCGCTGCGGAATGTAAGAATCCAGCCTTGCTGTTCTCGGGAGGCAAGGATTCCATCGTGATGTTGCGCTTGGCAGAGAAGGCGTTCCGTCCAGCGAAGTTTCCTTTCCCGCTGGTGCATATTGACACCGAGCATAACTTCCCCGAAGTGATTGCTACGCGCGACAAACTGGCGGCGGACTTG
>JAVHQF010000021.1:0-1093 GCA_036170995.1 Sideroxydans sp.
ACCTGACCGGCGGCACGATCAACGCCAGCGCAGGGGTGACAACCACCAACTACCTACAGTCCGCAGGCACCTGGAGTCAAGTGGCGGCTACCTTGCCAAGCTTTTCTGCGACTGATTTCAGAATTACCGGCGGCACGTTTGTGCGTGCGCTGGGTGGCGACGGCGGCAGCACCACCCCATATCAGTTGACCGATATCTACGGTGTTCAAGGCATGGGCAGCGCGCTCAGTAGTTCCAACGTCTTGGCAAACGACGTCGATGCGGCAGGTACCTCAAGCTGGAATAGCGATGGTGCTGCTAGCCCGGTTTATGCTGGCTTTTCCCCAGTCGGCAATGCCAGCACGCCGTTTGCCGGTTCGCTCGATGGCTTGGGTCATACCGTCAGCAACCTCAGTATCAACCGCCCCAGTACTGCCAACGTCGGCTTGCTGGGCGTGACCAGCGCAACTGCCACGATTCAAAACATCGGTCTGCTCGGGGGCAGCGTCAAGGGGACTGGCAACGTGGGTGCGTTGGCGGGGATCAATTCAGGCAGCATCAACCATAGTCATGCGAGCGGTAGCGTTCAATCAACCAGCGCCTCGGCCGGCGGTTTGGTCGGGTACAACGCAGGCTCGGTCAGCAACAGCTACGCCACCGGCAATGTGACTGGCGGCAGCAACGTTACCGGCGCTGGCTTTGGTGGACTGGTTGGCACCAACACGGGCCAGATCAGTGGCAGCTATGCCACTGGCAACGTGGTTGGCGGCAATGGTGGCTATATGTATTTTGCCGGTGGCGGTTTGGTCGGGTACAACACCAGCGGCACGGTGACCAACAGCTATGCCACGGGCAGTGTCAGCAACATGGGCAATGCGGCAGCGGCCGGCCTGGTGGGCTACAACGGGGGCACGGTCAGCAACAGCTATTCAACCGGCAGTGCCCACAGTTGCTCAACCGCCAGTCCGTGTAATGGGAATGGATTAATCGGCTATGGCAACGCCGCTGTCAACAGTTTCTGGGATACGACGACTTCGGGTTTGACCGCTTCGTCAAGCGGAACCGGCCTGACCAGTGCCCAGATGATGCAACTCGCCAGCTACGCCAGTTGGAA
>JAVHQF010000022.1:0-1092 GCA_036170995.1 Sideroxydans sp.
TTGGCTTCTTTGATCTCTTCGTGTACTTGAATGGTGTTCATTTCAATCCCCTCAGAATTTGGTTAAACGTCTTGTTTCGACGGTTGCATTCTCGGGGAGGAAGGGAAACGGAGAAATCAGAGGAATTCTGATTATGGTGTAGGAAAAACACCTACAAAAAAGGCGAATCGCCCCCACTCGTGGCGATTATTGAGTAGGGGCGACTCGGGGTGCACGACCTTCTGCGAGGGGACACATTGGGTCGCACGAATACCTATCGGCTAGGGATGAAAAAACTTGAGCGTTTTTCAAAAAAATGTGGGGGTATTTCATCTGAATCCACTTCAAATCATTGTGAACACAGTCATCTGTTCACCTAGCATCACTCCGCTTCAGCTTCGAAATATTGATAGCAGCGCAGGCAAAGGTATAGCCCAGCTCACAACTGCGTCGCAAATCCTGTTCCGCCAACACCATATTACCCAATACCTTATGTGTCACCGCGCGTCTAAAAAATGCTTCTCCATTTTTCTGATTCAATTCAATGATGCGCGATAGTTCTACTTCTGCGGCCTGGTATTGCCCAGACTGGTAGAGTGTTTTGGCGAGCATCAGATGAACCTTGTCATTACTTGGATCAAGACTGAGCGACTTTCTAAAATCGTCTATCGCTGTATCAAAATGCTGTTTCTCAGCCGATGCAAAGCCACGGCCATAATAAACACGCTGCGCGCCGATTCGGTCTTCACCTTGCAATAGTTGAACTGCGTCATCCCACAAGCGATAGTTATCTGACATCACCCATAGGCGATTCCATGCAAAAGGTAAATGCACCAACAACACCATCGAACTTATCCAAATAAACCTAGCCGTCGGCAGCAACGTGACCAGCAGCACCCAGAAAAGCATAAATCCAGGCATCCACAAGTACGCTCGATATAGCACAAATATCTCCTGCACTCTGATGGCGGAAAACTCAACTGGAAATAACATCCAAGGATATAGCATGGCTAGCCCAAACAGGGCCAAGCGGCCTTGACGCAGTAGCAAGAATATCCCAACCCCGCCGTATGCTAGATAAGCAAGCAATCCAAACCATGCAGATGCCTCGGC
>JAVHQF010000023.1:0-1090 GCA_036170995.1 Sideroxydans sp.
CCACCATTTACCTGATGCACTACATCCCTGCCAACAACGCCATCAGCGAGTTGCTGGTAGCGGCCTACGAGAAATCGTTAGCCTCCACACTGGGCTACACCAACCAGGACCAGGCCTATGCCGGTGCCATCCAGGCCCGAGGCAATGAAGAAACGGTAAGTCTGGGTCACAGTCGGGGAACGATTGTGCAGACCAACGCCAACACCATCCTGGCCGATCAGGGTTTCACCAATTCCAACCTTGCTGTACGCGGTGTCGGTGGGGCCGTGGGGGCGCAGGTGTTCACGGATGCGGCGGCGAAGGTGACGGGATCTGACGGGAAGAAAAATATTACCTTCAACTATTTCTCCAACGACCCCGTTCCTGTGGTTGCCGGAGGCAATCCGGGCGTATTGAGCCTGTCGGAGTTCTGGCAAGTGCTGCAAACCTCAAATAGCGCGCACAGTTGCTATGGCACTGGCGCTTCGGGGTGCAGGAAGGTGGAGATATTGACGCCGAACTCACCACAAGGAGCGGTACAGGACAACAGCCAGCTCATTCAATTTAGAGGCGGTCAGCAAGTAGACAGCAATAACAACCCGGTCAACAAATAAGGAGTTGCTATGAAAAGTAAACTTGTGCTTTTGCTGGGCGCGTTGGCGCTGTTCGCATCTTTGGGTGCTTGCGGATTTGTAGGTCAGCAACTTGCTGACAAGGCGCGTGAAGAGCGGCTACTCAAACCTGGAGCTTTGGACCGCCGCATGACAAATGTGTACGACACGTACCAGTTTAAGTTTTTGGACAAGTATCGAATAACTCACGAGTGGCCGCGTAATTCAAAGGGGTGTCAATACGCAGGTTTACCAACCCTAAATGTCAAAGACGGATTTCACGGGGAATTCTATGCAATAAGAGACATCTACGAGGAAGGCAACAGCACCAAGCAGCGCGACGCGCATCCATCCTGGAACTTCGACCGCTTCGTGCGCCCCACCTACAAACGCCAAATACCGGAATTTGATGCTGCGGGCAAAAAAACTGGGCGCATGCTCGAAAAAGACGAGACGGGCTTGGAGCCGGTTTGCTTTGAGGCTTGGGTGGGGACGAGTCA
>JAVHQF010000024.1:0-1087 GCA_036170995.1 Sideroxydans sp.
ACGATGATGCGTGACAGACCCGCTGCGCTGAGCACGCAGTTCATTGCCAGGCGCGCCGTTCTGCCGTTGCCATCTTTGAAGGGGTGAACTTCTGAGATGACGAACATGGTCATCAGCGCGCGCGCGAGAGGGTCCTTCAGCGCCAAAATCCGCTCAAAACTCTCCTTCAGCGTGCCCTGCACGAGCTCGTGGGCAACGAATAGCGTTGATCCTGCCTGGTTGTTCTGGTCCTTCCACTCCCCTGGCTGCTTGTCCAGTCGGGACTGCATAACCAACGCATTCACGTTCTTTAGCCAAGCCAGGAAATCGTCCGCCGTGCTGGCCGGTTGGTCGCGCCAGGGGGATCGCATGGCTGCCTGGAAGGTTCCGAGAATGTCGTGGGAGTCCTCTGTCCGGTTTGCGATGAGCTTGCCTTCAAACACGATTTCCTCGGCCTCGCTGACCAAGAATGTGGTGCCCTCGATGTAGTTCGAAAAGTAGGACTCGAAGAACGCGAAATTTTCGCGTGAGACCCCCGCATCCGCCGTGGAGGGCACCTCCGGCAGGGTCTGTGTTCGCAGATGACTAAAAAGTGTGTCAAAAAGTGCCAGACGGTCTGGGTCATAGGGGCGTCCAGCGGCGCGGGCTAGGGCTTGTTTGCCCTGCAGCTTTTTGCTCTCATGGGTCCCCAACATGGCGCCCATGATGCCGTCCAGCCGCTTGAATTCCTTTTCCCGACCCAATGCTTGCGCCAGCGTGCGGCAGCTATCCCGGAGTTGATTGAATCGGTACTCACCACGAATCGAAAGAAGCTTGTCGAGCTCAGCCTCAAGCGCTGGCTGGGCTAGAACTCGCTCACCGACACCGCGGCCGCTCGCCAGGTTTTCCAGCAACCAGCGCGGTTGACTGGCCAGGAAAAGTCCCTTGTAGGGCGTGTCACCCTCAACAGCGCCTGATCCTGGAATCACCTTGATGATGAGGCCGGGCAACTCCAGGGTTCGCGGCCGATCACCGCGCGTCACATAAATACGGCCATCGAAGGGCTTTGCGTCATAGCCGCTACGGTAGCTGAGGACCCCGCCAGGCAGCAGGTGGCCCACAATGCTTG
>JAVHQF010000025.1:0-1084 GCA_036170995.1 Sideroxydans sp.
CAAAGGCGGGAGGGAGCCATTCAGAAAACACCACTTCCGGCTCGTCCGGCTTAGGTTAATGGAAAGGACGAGGTGCTATTAAAAATATATTCAAACAGGACGTGTGGCAGCGCCCGTGAGGAGACCATTCAATGATGCAATCCCAGCCGGGCCCGATTCCATCGGAGCTGGATCGACCCAATGAGGTTTTTGACTTGGCGGCTGAACTGTTCCGGGTGCTGTCGGCACCGATGCGCCTGAAGATCATCAGTTGTCTGTGCAGTGGTGAAAAAAATGTGACTGAACTGCTCGAAAAAATTAGTACCACCCAACCCAATATGTCGCAGCACCTCAACACACTGTACAAAAACGGCGTATTGGCCAAACGCAGAGACGGGGTGCAGATCTATTACCGCATTTTTGACGACCGCATCCCGGCGCTGTGCCGCGCGGTCTGTAGCAAGATTCAGGACGAGGGCAATTTTGTCAATAAATGAGTGTTCCGGCTAAATTCTATTGACACATGACGACGTAATAATTTATTTACATTTGTCGGAGTCTGGCGAATTTCGCCGCCCAGGTTGAGGCGCTTAGTCACTTATTGCTTTACAAGACCTAACAAGTTCAATCTTTGCAAATCATGCGAAGAATTCAAACTTGTGCTGTGCATTCACTCCTTGCAAGAGCGGCGCTAGCCGCGATTTGTGCTGCCCGGCACTCCTGCACAGACCCATCGGGTGCGCTTCAAAGTGTGTGTACGACAAGACATCGACGCACGCCCGGGCGACTGGATCAGGCGCGTGCGGTTTTGGGGCGAAAGCACGCGCGAAATTGAAGCCTCAAGCACGCCCCGCACTGCGAGGCGCACGCATTTCGCCCCAAAGCCCGGTCACCTGACCCAATTACCCGGCCTCAGCCGTGTCTGAATTGGCAGACTTTGCAGCAAAACCGGCACAAGCGCTTATTCCCAAGCCGTACCAGCCGCAAGTGGTGTTTTCTAAAGAGCTCCCTCCCGCCTTTGGGGGAGGGAGTGAGACCGGGTTCAATTTTTCGGCTCGTTTGGCCTAGGGTTTACCAAGGCCTCGTCCAGCAGTTCGATCCAATG
>JAVHQF010000026.1:0-5023 GCA_036170995.1 Sideroxydans sp.
GTCTGGTTCAACTGATTCGGGTCAACCTGTTGAAACGCATGGAGAGTTCCGTCGTCTCCTTTGCTCTGACTTTGAAGCGGCAACTTGCTGGTGTGGATGCGTTGCTCAATCGTATTGATGCCCACGAGGATTCAGTCGAAGAGCTGGACATCGACGATATTGAAATCGACGACCCCACCTATGAATCGCTGCTAGTGGGTCGCAAGGTCAAGGTGCTATTGCAGGACGTTGACAGGGTGCGGTGGCGGCAAGACTTGCAGGAAGACCGCAACCGTCTGGCGACGCTACTCTCAGCAGCCGAACAAATATCCGCCGAGCGGGATGCCAAACTGGCGGCACTTCGCAAACTCATATTGACCAAGGCCACCCAGCCTATCAATGCGGGCAACAAGAAGGTAATCGTCTTCACTGCGTTTGCCGATACCGCGATGTACCTCTTTCACGAGCTATCTGGCTGGGCCAAGAAAGAACTCGGAGTTCATTCCGCAGTGATAGTTGGGGCAGGCAGCAACAAGACCAATCAAACCAAGTTGCGTACTGACCTTGCCAGCCTGTTGACGGCGTTTTCGCCACGCTCCAAAGAGCGGCCCGCTGAATATGCCAGCGAGGGCGACATCGACTTGCTTATCGCCACCGACTGCATATCGGAAGGCCAGAACCTGCAAGACTGCGACTATCTGATTAACTACGACATCCACTGGAACCCCGTACGCATCATTCAGCGGTTCGGGCGTATCGACCGCATTGGTTCACCCAATGACTGCATCCAACTTGCCAACTTTTGGCCCAACATGGAGTTGGAGGAATACATCAACCTCGAACAGCGGGTCAGTGGCAAGATGGTTTTGCTCGATATTTCCGCTACGGGTGAAGAAAACCTAATTGAGCAGCAGTCGGGTGACCAGATGAACGATTTGGAATACCGCCGCCAGCAATTGTTGAAGCTGCAAGACACCGTCATTGACCTTGAAGACCTGTCCAGTGGCGTTTCCATTGCCGACCTTACCTTGAATGACTTTCGCATCGACCTAGCGGGCCAGTTGCGGGAACATCCAGGAATGCTCGATGCATTGCCGCTGGGTTCATTCGCAGTCACCACAGCATTGGAGCTTGGAGACGCTGCAATCCCTGCGGGCATGGTGTTCTGTTTACGAGCAGTCGGCGAAGCAGGGGCCAATGTTGCCGAATCTGGCTATCCACTGGCACCCCATTATCTGGTGCACGTTGCTGACGATGGCACGGTACTGATGCCGTTCAACCAACCCAAGCAGATTCTTGACCGCTTGAAAAAACTATGTGTGGGCCGCGATATGCCCGACGTTTCGGCCTGCGTCCGATTTGACAAAACCACACGCGACGGCAAGGACATGGGCAAAGCCCAAGACCTTTTGTCCAAGGCCATTGCGTCAGTAGTCGGCAAGAAGGAAGAAAAGGCTGTTGCCAGCCTATTCTCCGCTGGTGGCACACACGCCCAGAAGGGCGAGTTTGCAGGCAGCAACGATTTTGAAGTGGTTGCGTGGCTTGCCATTCTGTCGGAGACGGCTGCGTGAGCCTGACCATGGTTCTCGATGCACTGGCATTACCTGCCAATGCCAAGGTCGAACAACGCATCCCCAAAAAACTATTGGTGGAACAGGGAGCACCCACGGCAGCGGACAAGCGGCAGATTCAGGACGGCATTGAAGAACTTCAATGGGTTGCAGCCCTGAAACCCACGAACATCGCCGTGCCTGCGTACCGCGATGCCGAACGCGAATACCTTGAAGTGGCGGTACTGACGGCAGTCTTCCGACAGAACGCCAAGGTGGTACGGCTCACCGAGCTAATCCATCGGGCCGTACCCTATCCAGTGCTGTTGGTGTCGTCATTCCGCGATGGCGATACCGACAGCATTGCCGTTTCGGCAGCACACAAGCGATTTGCACAGAACGAGGCAGGCAAGTTCGTGGTGGATGAAATACTAACCACGGCACCCATGGCACTTAACGCGGTGCCACCTCCGGCCACGCAGGCGTTCTTGGGTTCGCTTGTATTGTCAAGTTTGCCAACCCGTGACCTGTTTCAGCTATATCAAGGCTGGATGAATGGCATTGTGGGCTTTGCAGCGGCCAGCATTACGGGCCATTTTTCCCTGCCAGAGTCGCCCGAGCAAACACACCGCATGCGTGAGTCTGTTGCTCAGCATTCGCAAATTTTCAATGAGTTGTCCGCATTGCGGACACAAGCAGTCAAAGAAAAGCAAATGAACCGACTCGTTGAACTGAATACCAAAATCAAGCGGCTGGAACTCCAACTGACCGCCAATCAATCCGCACTCGCTGACCACTGAGCAAAAAAACCCTTGTGAAGAAAACGCCATGAACAAAATTGAAGTCAATGACCCCGCAGCCCAATCCGCAGACATCGTGACCGACAACCTGTCGCAATTGCAATCACTGTTTCCCGAAGCGTTCAGCGAAGGCAAGATTCAATTCGACACGCTTCGCCAGTTGCTGGGTGGCACAGTAGATGAGGCCGACGAAAAGTATGGCCTCAACTGGCACGGTAAGCGGCGGGCACGGCAAATTGCTTTGACTCCTAGCATCGGCACTTTGCGTCCTTGCTTCGATGAGAGTGTTGATTGGGCGACCACGCAGAACCTGATGATTGAAGGCGACAACCTCGAAGTTTTGAAGTTATTGCAGAAGAGCTACGCAGGCAAGGTCAAAGTCATCTACATCGACCCCCCCTACAACACTGGAAAGGACTTTGTTTATCCAGATGATTTCAGAGACAGCATAAAAAACTACTTGGAGCTTACGGGTCAAATCGAGGGCGGAGTTAAAGTCTCTGCGAACACGGAAACCAGCGGACGATTTCATACCGCTTGGCTAAGCATGATGTATCCGCGACTCAGGTTGGCAAGGACACTGCTTCGTGAGGATGGAGTGATGTTTATCAGCATTGATGACGCTGAGTTCCCAAATTTGAAGCAACTGTGTGACGAAGTGTTTGGGGAAGAAAATATTGTTGCGACATTGATTTGGGAGAAAGGTAGAAAGAATGATGCAAAGTTGGTATCGGTTGGTCATGAATACATGCTGGTCATTGCGAAAAGAAAGTCTTACTTTGCGGAAGCAAAGATTAAGTGGCGGGAGGCAAAGCCAGGTGCTAAGGAAATTCTGGACGAATATATTTCCTTGCGTAAGAAGCACGGCAACGACAATCCGGCGGTAGAAAAGGGAATTCGCGAATTTTACGAACAACTTTCCAAAACGCATCCATCGAAAAAGCATGCTCGCTACAACAAAGTGGACGATAAGGGGGTTTGGCGTGATGACAACATGTCATGGCCCGGCGGAGGTGGTCCAACATTTGAAGTTCTTCACCCTGTCACAAATGAAGCATGTGCAGTTCCCGATGGTGGATGGCGATACTCAACCTTTGAAAAAATGCAGGAGATGATTCAGAAAGGCAAGGTGGTATTTAGAGAAGACCACACCGAGCCGCCGATTCGGAAGACCTATTTGGTTGAGGTTGATGATGTAGATGAAGATGATGAAGCGGACGAAGTGGATGCGAGTAGCGAGGAGGAAGATGACCTTCCAATACAGGTAGCTGGCAGTTACTTTTATCGTAGTGCGTTGCAGTCAAGCACAGAACTAACCAAAATTTTCGGAAAAAAGGTCTTCAATAATCCAAAAGACAGGGAAGTCATTGCTAGATGGATTGCATATGTTGGAGCGAAGGACGACGATATTGTTATGGACTTCTTTGCGGGCTCTGGGACGACTGGGCACGCCGTAATGGAGCTCAATCGCGAAACGCAGCAATCAATTCGTTATGTTTTAGTACAGTTGCCGGAGCCCATAAACCCTAAGGCAAAGGGCACCAAGCCGTCAATTGCATTTTTGGAAAAATTGGGTAAGCCAGTCGTAATTTCAGAACTCACAAAAGAGCGACTCAGAAGAGTGGGGCAGAGTATAAAAACTCAGGCAGGAGGAAGCGAGCTCGACCTTGGGTTCAAAGTTTTTAAGCTTGACACGTCAAACATCCGTGCTTGGAATCCAGACAAAGAGAATCTTTCTCAGTCGTTGCTCGACCACCAAGAGCACATATTGGACGGTAGAACAGAGGCTGACATCGTCTATGAACTTTTGTTGAAGTTGGGCCTTGATTTGTGCGTTCCGATTGAGTCGCGAGCCGTAGCAGGCAAGACCGTCGGTGCCGTTGGTGGCGGTGTGTTAATGCTGTGTCTGGCCGAAAAGATTACGGCCAAAGAAATTGAGACGGTTGCCGCTGGCATCGTGTCATGGCACAAAGAACTTGCACCTGCTGGCGATTCGACCGTGGTGTTCCGCGACAGTGCGTTTGCCGACGATGTTGCCAAAACCAACATGGCCGCAATCCTTGCCCAGAACGGGCTCGAAAACGTTCGCAGTCTGTGAGGCAGTCATGAAACTGCACTTTGAATCCAATCTGGATTACCAGCATGCGGCCATAGAGTCGGTATGTGACCTGTTCCGTGGGCAGGAGATTTGCCGCACTGAATTTACAGTGTCTAGTCAGGGCGGGCGGGCTGTACCTGGCCAAGGTGAATTGGCATTGGGAGGCAGCTTCACACAGGGCCAATTGGGCCTTGTGCAAAACGAGTTGGGTGTCGGCAACCGTCTGACCTTGCTTGACGACGAGCTACTAGCCAACCTGAATGACATCCAGCTTCACAATGGCTTGCGTCCATCCGCGTCGTTGGCTTCGGGTGACTTCACCGTCGAAATGGAAACAGGCACGGGCAAGACCTATGTCTATGTCCGCAGCATCTTTGAGTTGAACAAGCGGTATGGCTTCACCAAGTTTGTCATTGTGGTGCCGTCGGTTGCCATCAAAGAAGGTGTTTACAAGACGCTGCAAATCACGCAGGACCATTTCCGCAGTCTCTATGCAGGCGTGCCGTTTGATTTTTTCCTGTACGACTCGTCAAAGTTGGGGCAGGTCAGAAACTTCGCTACCAGCCAGAACATTCAGGTCATGGTGATAACCGTCG
>JAVHQF010000027.1:0-5003 GCA_036170995.1 Sideroxydans sp.
GAGGGGGAAACCCCCACCCTTCACCCTTCACCCTTCACCCTTCACCCTTCACCCTCAAACCCACACTGTCGCCACGCTTCATAAACTGCAATCGCAACCGTGTTGGAAAGATTCAAGCTGCGGTTGTGAGGCAACATGGGCAAGCGCAAACGTTGTGCGGGCGTCAAGGATTCAAGTATCTCGCTAGGCAAACCGCGACTCTCGGGCCCGAACAAAAAGGCATCGCCCACTTGGTAGCGCACTTCATGAAAGGGATGGGCGCCCTTGGTGGTGAAGGCAAAGAGCCTAGCCTGTGGCAGACTGTGCAGACACTCTCCTAGGCTATCGTGTACTTTCATCGAGGCGTACTCGTGGTAATCCAGCCCAGCACGTTTTAATTGCTTGTCATCCAAAGCAAAACCGAGCGGACGAATTAGATGCAGATGAGCGCCCGTATTGGCGCACAGGCGGATGATGTTGCCTGTGTTGGGGGGTATCTCGGGTTGATACAGAATGACTTCGAACATGAGGAAAACCTTGTCAGGCAATTGGAAAACGGCTAACTTCCGCCCCGTCGTTTCTTAAAGCTAAAGTAATCTGGCGAATAAGTCGCTACATCTGGCTGTAGTGCATTTTTATTTCAGGGGGAATTATGGCGCGTCCGGAAAAAATCCGCTTGGGCGATTTGCTGGTACAGCAAAAACTGATCTCACTCGATCAACTGAAATTCGTGTTGGAACAACAGAAGCGCACGGGTCGCAAACTGGGGCGTGTGTTGGTGGACAACGGTTTCATCACTGAAGATCAGATTTCAGAGGCACTGGCCAAGCAACTCAACATCCCCTACATCAATCTTAAGTACTACAACCCCAATCTGGAGATTGTGCGTCGCTTGCCTGAGAACCAAGCGCGGCGCTTCCGCGCAATCGCCCTTGAGGAACGCAACGGAGTCTTGCTCATCGGCATGACCGATCCCACAGACTTGTTTGCTTTCGATGAAATCTCGCGCATTCTTAAGCGCGACATTGACGTGGCGGTCGTCACCGAGGGGCAGTTACTGGAGACCATTGATCGCGTGTATCGCCGTACCGACGAAATCAGCGGCTTGGCACGCGAAATCTCCGAAGACTTGGGCGAAGGCTACATTGACTTCGGCGCATTGAGCGATACGGTGGGCACCGAAGAAGCGCCCGTGGTTAAGTTGCTACAGACCATGTTCGAAGATGCCGCGCAGGTCGGCGCTTCCGATGTCCACATTGAGCCGCAAGAGGCACGCCTACACATTCGTTTCCGTATTGATGGTGCGCTACATTTACAGACAGAAGCCGATAGCAAGATTGCTTCTTCCATTGCCTTGCGCTTGAAGCTAATGTCGGGACTAGATATTTCCGAGAAACGCCTGCCGCAAGACGGACGTTTCAATATTCGAGTGCGCGAGCAAGCGGTAGATGTGCGTATCTCCACCATGCCGACCCAGTATGGCGAGTCAGTCGTCATGCGTCTGCTCAACCAGAGTGGCAGCTTTCTCACGCTGGACAAACTGGGTATGCCACCCGAGATGCTTAGACGCTTCCGCGAGATTATCCAGCGCAGCAACGGCATGGTGTTGGTCACCGGCCCTACGGGGTCAGGTAAAACGACAACCCTGTACGCGGGCTTGGCCGAGATCAATACCGTCGATCAAAAAATCATCACTGTCGAAGACCCTGTTGAATATCGCTTGCCAGGGATTAACCAAGTGCAGGTGAACGAGAAGATCGAACTCACTTTCTCCAAAGTTTTGCGTTCCGCTTTGCGGCAAGACCCAGACGTCATTCTCATTGGTGAAATGCGCGATGCCGAAACTGCGCAGATTGGTATGCGTGCCGCGATGACGGGTCACTTGGTATTTTCCACGCTGCACACGCGCGATTCAGCGGGTACTTTGTTCCGCTTGGTGGATATGGATGTGCCGAAATACATGGTGGCATCCTCGGTACAAGCTGTGTTGGCACAGCGCTTGTTGCGCCGCGTATGTGAGAGTTGCAGCGAAGTGCATCAGCCCACCCCCCAAGAAACTGAGTGGTTAGAAGCGGAGGGCGTGGCACGCGGCGACTGGGGCACCTTGATGCATGGACGCGGCTGCTCGCACTGCAACGGCACTGGCTATCATGGGCGTATGGGCGTTTATGAGATGTTGGAGATGAACCAAACCTTGGTGGATGCGGCGGCACATGACGACAATACCCACTTCATGCAAGCTGCGCGCAACTACCTTAAAGGCAAGACCTTGGTGGATGCGGCGCTGAGTGAAATGAAATTGGGACATACCACCATTGCCGAAGTGATGCGGATTAGTAACCAAGTCGAGGATTAAGCGTGTCAGTCTTTACCTACAAAGGCCGGAGTGGTCGCGGTGACTTGGTGCAGGGCTCGCTAGAAGGGGTTGATAGCGGGGTGATTGCCGATCAGCTAATCAATATGGGTATCACGCCGATTGAGATCAAAGTCGCGCGCAGCAGCACGAGTAAGTCGGAGGGGGTGAGTCTGTGGAAGCGATTGTCGCAAGACAAGAGCGTCGATCCGCTAGAGGTGATGTTGTTCTCGCGCCAGATGTACACCCTGCTCAAGGCAGGCGTACCCATCATGCGCGCCTTGGCCGGACTTCAGGAGTCCACCCAGAATCAATTGTTCGCATCCATGATCCAAGACCTGCGCGAGAGCTTGGATAGTGGACGCGAACTGTCCACCTCGATGCGGCGACATCCCAAAGTCTTTTCCCATTTCTACGTGAGCATGGTGCAAGTGGGTGAGATGACCGGCATGTTGGATCAGACCTTCCTGCGTCTGTACGAGCATATGGAATTTGAAAAAGAAATGCGTGAGCGGATCAAATCTGCTTTGCGCTATCCCACCTTTGTGGTGATTGCGATGGCGATTGCCTTGGTAATCGTCAATTTGTTTGTGATCCCCGCTTTCGCCAAAGTATTCGAGGGATTTCATACCGAACTACCGATGATGACTAAAGTACTACTGGGTTTCTCGCACTTCATGGTGGCAAGCTGGCCCCTCCTGCTGGCAATACTCATCGGGGCGGTGGTTGTCTTCCGCTCATGGGTGAAGACAGTGGATGGCCGCTACAAATGGGATCGCTACAAGTTTAACTTGCCCATCGCTGGCCCCATCATCAAAAAAGCCACATTGGCACGATTCGCGCGTAGCTTGGCGTTGTCATTTAAGAGCGGCATCCCCATCGTGCAAGCGCTCAATACCGTCGGCATGGTGGTGGATAACGAATACATGCGCAGCAAAGTAGAGCAGATGCGCGATGGCGTAGAGCGTGGCGAAAGTATTTTGCGCACAGCGCACGCCACAGGCGTATTCAATCCCACCGTGATGCAGATGATCGCCGTGGGGGAAGAGACGGGCGATATGGACGGACTCATGTTTGAAGTGGCTGGGATGTACGAACGCGATGTGGAATATGAAGTCAAGAACCTGAGTGCGCAGATTGAACCCATTATGATCGTTGGCTTGGGGGCGATGGTGCTGGTACTCGCGTTGGGCATCTTCCTGCCGATGTGGGACTTGGGCAAAGCGGCGTTGCACAGATGATGAAACAGGAATCAGGATTCAGGATTCGGGATGCAGTGGGGGGAGTCATCCCTCTCCCACTTGCGGGAGAGGGGGCGGTGGAGAGGGTGATTCCTCAATCCAAAATCCAAAATCCTAAATCCTCCAAAGGGTTCACCCTGATTGAACTCATCGTAGTCATCATCATCGTGGTGGTGCTGGCGGGTATCCTTCTCACGCGCATACCTTTCTATCAAGCGCAAGCCGAGAAGGCCGCCATGCAACAGGTGGAAGGGGCGCTCCAAAGCGCCTTGGTGTTGCGCTACGGCGCACTGATGACGCGCGGTGCGGCGAATGACAACGAACTGAGCATCTTGGCAACCGACAATCCCATCACGTGGCTACAGAAAATGCCACCGAATTACAAAGGCGAATACTACGATCCCAGTCCGCGTTCTATCGCGCCGGGTAATTGGATGTTCGACCTCAAGACGCGTGAACTCATCTACGTTGTTGATCGCACCGATTATTTCAAACCAAGTACCGAGGGTAAGCCTTGGATACGCTTCCACGTTCACCTTGATTATGAAAAGCGGCTGGGGCAACCCGAGTCGGGAAAAGAACTGGTCACCACCTTGTTTGAACCGACTCAGCCCTATCATTGGTTGGAATAAAGATGCATCCCCTCATCCAATCTTGGTTCTTGCAATCAGCACTTATATTTTTGATGGTGGGGAGCATTGCGGGTTTGCTGGTTGGCGCACTGTTGATATTTAGACCGCAACTCTTTAATGCGCTCAGCAGGGCGCTCAACCGTTGGGTATCCACCCGCGCTTTGGACAAGTCATTGGAAAGCAGTTTCTCGCTCGATCCGTGGATGTACCGCCATCGTCATTGGACAGGTGCGGCAATCTTGCTGGGCGCTTTGTTTGTCTTGTACTACTTCACGGTGACGATGGAGAAAACCGCTGTCATCCAAGGCGTGGCGAACCATTTGCGTTACCCCCCCGCTATCGTGGGCGGTTTATTGGACGCGCTGGTCTTGAGTGCATTATTGGGCGCACTGTGTGCACTTTTTGTCGCGTTGTGCCTGATGTTCCGACCTAGTTTATTGCGCGGTTTTGAAGGGAGCGCCAATCAGTGGTTGTCATTGCGTAAAGCCCTAAAACCTATGGAAGTACCGCGCGATAACCTAGACAGATACGTGCAGCACCACACCCGTCAAGTAGGCTTCATCTTGCTCATCGCTAGCCTCTATACCTTGGTGTTGCTGGCCTATTCGATGGCATAAATCGAAAAACTGTAAGCAGACCGTTCGTCGCAATCTGACTACCGCTGGGCACAGTTTGCCTAATAAATGCTTGCCAAGACTGTGCCTATTCCACTACATTAGCGCCCGCTTGTGAACAGACATTGCTGCGGCAGTGTTTGTAACAGGTAACGAAGCAACATTAACGGAGCTGCGGCTCCAC
>JAVHQF010000028.1:0-1073 GCA_036170995.1 Sideroxydans sp.
GCGTTTTTAACGACACAGACTATCCGAATTACGAAGTCATCGTCGTCGACAACGCTTCCTCAGACGGGTCGAGGGAGTTCCTGGCCGAATGGGCCATGGCTACGCCGAATCGGAAAATCATTTTTAATGACGAGAACAAAGGCTTCGCTGCAGCCAACAATCAGGGATTGGCTATTACATCGGGTGAATATCTGGTGCTGCTGAACAACGACACCTACGTCACGCCGGGCTGGGTGTGTACTTTGTTGAACCATCTGCGGCGAGACAACGGCATTGGCCTGATCGGCCCGGTGACCAACAACATCGGCAATGAAGCCAAGATCAGAATCGCCTACAAGAGCATGGATGAAATGCTCAAGGTAGCGGCCGACTATACCCGGCGGCACATCGGGCAAACATTCCCGCTTCGGACAGCAGCATTTTTCTGCGTGATGCTGAACCGTGATGTGTATCAACGTGTTGGCGAGCTCGACGAGGTTTTCGGCAGAGGGTTCTTCGAAGATGACGATTATTGCCGCCGCGTAGAACAACTGGGGCTGCGCATCGTTTGCGCGGAGGATGTGTTTATCCACCATCATTTGTCCGCTTCGTTCAACAAGCTGAAGAGCCATGAGCGGCAAGCACTGTTCGAACAGAACAAGGCTGTTTATGAAGCCAAATGGGGAAAATGGATACCGCACACAATCCGAACAGACACGAATCCCCCCTCCCGGGGTTTTCAATGGATTTGAGCATATTTCCGGGCGCTGCAATGTTTGTGGGAATGAAACACGCTTCCTCTATAACGATGTCGCTCTCTGGCGGGAATCCCTCAGTTGCGAGCACTGCCGGAGCACGAGCCGTTATCGTTCCATCGCGCGCGGTCTGCTCAACGCGATCAAGGAGCTGGCCGACGTGGAGGTGTCGGCCTTGTCGCAACTGCCTCATACGGGGGTAAGCCGGCACTTGCGCAAACTTACTTGAGCGTAATGACTGGGCACTGCTTTCCACCGCGAGCCTCATTCGAAAAAGTTAGACGCGGCAGAAGTATATAATGCATCGTGTCTGTGACTCGTGCAGATTGCTGCTCGGTG
>JAVHQF010000029.1:0-1073 GCA_036170995.1 Sideroxydans sp.
TCGGCATCGCTGTCGCATCGGTCGGTATCCTGATCGGCGTGAAGTGGATCAAACGCTCTCGCGGCGCGGCCTAATTTGGCCTTGCAGTGTCCTGCCTGTTACGGCTCCGCTCAAAAGCTCCGGGCCGTAATGGATAGGGGTCTGACTATGACAAAACAACTTCAATCGCTAACCTTCGCCTTCTTCGTGCTGCTGCTGGCGTGGGTTCCTGCCGAAGCGGTCACCGTGCCGGATTCGGCCTTTGATCGTTTTATGATGGCCACAACGGGCGCGAATCAGCAAACTGTGACCTTTGGCGGCAGTGGTACTCCTGTGTTAGCCAATGCGTCTGCAAACCTCGCATTAGAGGCTGATGGGTCGCTTTATTCCATCCGCACAGCTACGGTGCCCAATCCCGCTGGTAACCCCTTGGCGCTCACGGCCAAAGCAAAAGTAGGGGCGGCGGCTGTGGGGGCGCTGGCGATAAAGGCGCTTCCGTTTGTTGCATACCTCGGCACGGGGATTGCGCTCTATGATTTTTTCAAAGGCTTGGGTTATGAGGTGGCCCGTTTGCCTAATGGCTCTGTTGAGGTTTCCAAGCAGTCGCCCGGGTCCGTTGTTTGTTCTCCCTCAGTTGCGCCTTATGGTTACCCTGGCGATGGTTGGGGACCTGTTTGGATGTGCAAAAAACAACCTACGGGGGTCTATTACTGGGGCTGGGATAAGTTTTCTTGTTACTACGACGGTTCGTGCCCTCATGAGTTTCTTGCCATGGAACCTGCGGGCTCTGGTTCCGTTGTCTCCGTAAATACGCCTTCTTCCATGCAAGAACTGCAGGATGCCATCGCCGCTAAATCCGGCTGGCCTTCCGGGTCAAACGTGGCCGAAGCGGTCAAGCAAGCTCAGGAAGTAACGGGCGAAACAGTCAAGACCGAAGCCCCCTCAGTTACCGGGCCTGCAACAACTCAGGGAAAGCCTGAGGTAAGCACTGAAACCAACACAGACGGCTCAACCAAGACAACAACGAAACAGACGGTCTATAACGAATAGCGTTTATCTTGCGCGCTGCGATGCTGAAAGAAACCATGAACGCC
>JAVHQF010000030.1:0-4982 GCA_036170995.1 Sideroxydans sp.
GTGGTTCGCACCGAAGATTACGATGTCAGCATTCAGCGTGTTTACTTTCTCGACGAGGTGCACCGCAGTTACAACCCCAAGGGCAGTTTCCTCGCCAACCTCAGTCAATCAGACCGAAATGCCATCCAGATTGGCCTGACCGGCACGCCGTTGCTGGGTGACGACTACAACTCCCGCGCCCTATTTGGCGATTACATCCACAAATACTATTACAACGCCTCCATCGCCGACGGCTACACCCTGCGCCTAATCCGCGAGGAAATCGCCACCAACTACAAGCTCTCGTTGCAAGAGGCGCTCGCCGCTGTAGAACTCCAGCAAGGCGATATCGACCGCAAGCTCATTTACGCACACCCTCGCTTTGTCGAACCGATGCTCAATTACATCGTCCGCGACTTTGAAAAAAGCCGCAGTGCGCTGGGCGATGCCAGCATCGGCGGCATGGTGATCTGCGACAGCGCCGAGCAGGCCAGACAGATGTTCGAGATATTCAATGCGGTCTATGCAGATCAGAACCCGCCCCAGTACACCTTAAAAGACTCACATCAAGAGTTCATAGCAGCCCGCAAGCCCGACAGTTACGCCGCCAGAACCCTGCTTGAAAACAGGGCCAAAATTGGCGCACTGATCTTGCACGATGTGGGCAGCAAGGATGAACGCAAAACGTGGGTGGAGGATTTCAAGGCGGGCAAAATTGATCTGCTGTTTGTTTACAACATGCTGCTCACCGGTTTTGATGCCAAACGCTTGAAAAAACTCTACCTTGGCAGGGTCATCCGCAAGCACAACTTGCTTCAGGCACTCACAAGAGTCAACCGTCCCTACAAGGATTTTCGATACGGCTATGTGGTCGATTTTGCTGATATCAGCAAAGAGTTTGAAGCGACCAACCAGCAGTACCTGAAAGAGCTCAATGACGAGTTGGGGGATGAACTGGAACACTACTCCAACCTGTTCAAGTCTGCTGCAGAGATTACCCAGGAGATTGAGGATATCAAGGACATTTTGTTCCGCTTCAATATCGAAAACGCCGAAATCTTTTCAAAGCAAATCAGCCAGATTCAGGATCGCACCACGGTACTGGCTCTGAAAAAGGCACTGGCCGATGCCCGCAGCCTTTACAACCTGATCCGCCTGCAGGGTGACTACAGCGCTCTACAGCAACTCGATTTCCATAAGCTCAATCAGCTTTACCGCGAAACCTGCAATCACCTTGAATTGCTCAACCTGAAGGACAGTATCGAATCCAGCGCCGATGCCAGCAATCTGCTCAATGTAGCCCTTGAAGAAGTGCTGTTCATGTTCACCAAGGTGGGCGAAGGCGAGATAGTGCTGGCCGATAAACTGAAAAACACCTTGCGCCAGACCCGTGAGGCCTTGGCTGACAACTTTGACCAATTGGACCCCCAATTCGTCACGCTCAAGGAAGAACTGCAGCGCCTTTTCAAGAAAAAGAATCTCAATGAAGTCACCAAGGACGAGATGACAGCCAACATCGGCGCACTCAACGTTATCCATGACAAGGTCAAGGAGTTAAATCGGCAAAACAACCAAATCCGCGCCAAGTACCAGGGCGATGCCAAGTACACGCGCGTCCACAAGCGGCTGAGGGAACGAGGTGCGGTTTCGGAAACCGAACGGCGCGTTTTTGATGCACTGTCTGGTGTCAAGCAGCAGGCTGACAGCCAAGTGCTACAAAACGCCCAGCTACTCGCCAACGAAAGCTACTTTGAGCGGATGATGATGCCCATCGTGATTAGCGAGTTTCAAACCCACCAAAAAATCAAACTCACCCCGGATGCCTCGCACCTGATTAACCAACTGGTGGTAGCCGAATATGTGAATGAATTTGCCTCAGGCAGCAGAACAGGAATACGCACGTGGTAACCCATGACTTTGAAAACCGCACCCGGCAATTGATTGACAGCCTCAAGGGAATCTGCGCCGCCTACGGCCTTGGCAACGATGGCAATGAGTTCAAGATCATCACCCAGGTTTTTCTCTACAAGTTCCTCAACGACAAGTTCGCTTTCGAAGCCAAGAAAATCCGGCCAGAACTGGCACAGGCCGACAACTGGGAACAGGCACTCGCGGCGTTGAGCGCTGACGAGCGAGAGATGCTGCAACTGCAAATGGGGCCGGACACAGCTCGCCTGAAACCAGAGCATTTCATTGCGCACCTGTTCGGTCGCCAGAACGCGCCGGAATTTGCCAAGCTATTTGATGACACCCTGCGCGACATCGCCATCACCAACAACGACATCTTCGCGGTCAAGACCGACGGAGGTGCCAAGGTCACGCTGTTCGACAGGGTGAGTGAGTACATCACCGACACATCCAAGCGCGACGCGTTTTGTCGTGCTGTCATCAACAAGTTGGTGGAATTCAGTTTTGAGCGCATCTTCACCCAAAAGTACGACTTTTACGCGGCCTTGTTTGAATACCTGATCAAGGACTACAACAAAGACAGCGGTGGCAAGTACGCCGAGTACTACACCCCACACGCGGTGGCAAAAATCATGGCGGCCATCTTGGTGCCCGAAGCCATGCGCGGCAAGCTGAGCAATGTCAGCTGCTACGACCCCTCGGCCGGTTCGGGCACGCTCTTGATGAATCTGGCCCATGCCATCGGTGAACAACGGTGCTCCATTTATTCACAGGACATCTCGCAAAAATCATCGAGCCTGCTGCGCCTTAACCTGATCTTGAACAACCTGGTGCACTCCATCCCCAACATCATCCAGGGTAACACCATGCTCCACCCGTATCACCGGGATGGCAAGGCGCTCAAGAAGTTCGACTGCATCGTTTCTAATCCACCGTTCAAGATGGACTTCAGCGATTTCAGAAACGAGCTGGATACCAAGGAACACCACGAGCGTTTTTTCGCCGGGGTGCCCAACATCCCCAAACAGGCCGTGGACAAAATGGCCATCTACCAGCTCTTTCTGCAGCACATCATTTTTTCACTGAAACCCGGCGGCAAGGCGGCGGTGGTGGTGCCCACTGGCTTCATCACCGCACAAAGCGGCATTGACCGAAAGATTCGAGAGCATCTGGTGGACAACCAAATGCTCGCTGGCGTAGTTTCCATGCCCAGCAACATCTTCGCCACCACAGGCACAAATGTGTCCATCCTGTTCATCGACGCCAGCAATAAGCAAGGTGTGGTGCTGCTGGATGCATCCAACCTGGGTACCAAGGTAAAGGACGGGAAAAACCAGAAAACGGTGCTTTCCGCTGCCGAGGAAGACCGCATCATCGCCACCTTCACCGGGCGGCAGGCGGTGGAAGATTTTTCGGTGGTGGTCAGCTACACCGACATCGCCGCCAAGAATTACACATTGAGTGCAGGCCAATATTTTGAAGTGAAGATCGAGTACACCGACCTGACACCGGCGCAGTTCGCCACGAAATTGCAAGCTTACACAGCCAGTCTGGACAAGTTGTTTAAAGAATCAGCTGTACTGGAAAAGGAGATCAAAAAACAAATGGGGGGGTTGCGATATGAGGCTTAACGCATCCAAATATAACCAACATTGGCAAGATAAGACACTGAACGAGTTGGGTGATTTTCAGCGTGGCAAGTCACGTCATCGCCCCAGAAATGATGTGGCATTATTTTCAGGTGGACATCACCCTTTAGTGCAGACTGGAGAAATCAAAGCGGCCAACTTATTTATCACGGAACATAGTGCGACCTACAACGATTTTGGTCTTGCTCAAAGTAAGCTTTGGCCCACAAACACTCTCTGTATCACCATTGCAGCCAACATAGCCGAAACCGCGTTATTGGGCTACCCCATGTGCTTTCCAGATAGCGTTGTCGGGTTCAACGCTTATCCGAAAGAGTCGTCAGAATTGTTCATGCACTATGTTTTTACTTATATCAGACGTGCTATCCAAAACTCTGCTACTGGCAGTATTCAAGACAACATCAATATTGAGTACCTAACCAGTCTGAAGTTGAAGATACCGCATAAGGATGATCAAGACAAAATCGCCGCTGTCCTCTCAGTCATCGATGCCAAGATCGAATGCAACAACCGCATCAACACCGAATTGGAGGCAATGGCCAAGACGCTGTACGACTACTGGTTTATCCAGTTTGACTTCCCCAATGTCAACGGCAAACCATACAAATCCTCCGGTGGCAAGATGACCCACGACGCGACTTTGAAACGCGACATTCCGGCGGGGTGGAAACCTAAGAGGCTAGATCAAATTGCCAACATCACGATGGGACAGTCTCCGCTTGGAGGGTCTTTGAATGCGACAAGAGACGGGGTCGAATTTTTTCAAGGTTCCACAGATTTCGGTTGGCAGTTTCCGACGGTTCGCCAGTACACGACTCAGCCTGCCCGCATGGCTAAACGTGGGGACATCCTGCTCAGCGTCCGGGCACCAGTTGGAGATATGAACATTGCAAATATTGACTGTTGCATCGGGCGTGGTTTGGCTGCGCTGAATAGCAAGGATAGTTTCGATGGCTTCCTGTTTTATGTCATGCAATATTTCAAGACCATTTTCGACAGGCGAAACAGCGAGGGAACCACGTTCGGCTCGATTACTAAGGATGATCTGCATTCGTTGCCCTTGGCCTATCCATCGACTGAATTACTTATGGCGTACGACAAAATTGTTTCGGTCTATAACCAAATGGTTTTTACGCGCAGCATGGAAAACCAGCATCTCACTCGACTTCGTGACTGGCTCCTGCCCATGCTGATGAACGGCCAGATCACGGTAGCGTAAAGGATGTTGAGTTGAGCAAGCACAAATCACCGTTGTCTCCCAAGAAAAACGAGGTCTCCATCGTTCGTTCATCGGCGGCCGAGTATCTGACCTTTATTGCGTCCAGCGGCCAGGGCGGCATCGAGGCGGTGTATGCCGACGAAAACGTCTGGCTCACCCAGAAAATGATGGGCGTTCTTTATGCCGTTGAAACCCAGACCATCAACTACCACCTGAAAAAGGTGTTT
>JAVHQF010000031.1:0-1070 GCA_036170995.1 Sideroxydans sp.
TGGCGCGTTCCATCACCGGGCCGCGAATGTCGTAGCAAACGTTGGAGAGCTTGGTCGATTTCAGTATGGGTTTCACGCTTATTCTCTATTTTCGTCAGGGATATCGCAGGCTCGGCGGATGTTAGAATCCGACGCGAACGAACTACTTCCGCAAGGGGTGCGATTTTACCCTATGCGGCCACCAATTGGAGGCTATGCATTGGCTTTACACCTACAAACCAACACCAACCAGAAGCTGTTCACCGAGCATGGTGCGGACTACGTCGCCATCAACGGCCAGCGTTTTCATCACCCCATGGTGGTGACGGCAAACGGCGTGCGTAGCGATTGGACACCAAGTGGCTTTGATGATTTAACCTCTGCCCACTTCGACTACTTCCTTGAAATGAAGCCTGAAGTGTTACTGCTAGGAACAGGTGCGAAGCAACGTTTCGCCCGCCCCGAGTTGTTCAGCAGGCTCATACTCGCTGGCATTAGCATCGAGTTCATGGATACCCCTGCCGCTTGCCGCACCTACAACATACTTGTCGCCGAAGACCGCAAAGTGGTCGCGGCTGTTTTGCTATGAGTATCGAACTGACCAAACCAGACCGCACGCAAGCCATCGCCTCCATCGAGCGCTATTTCAAGGAGAACCTTGAGCAATACATGGATCAAAAGCTGGGCAATATCGCTGCCGAAGCCTTGCTCGACTTCTTCCTGAAAGAGATCGGTTCATCGGTCTACAACAAGGCCATCGCCGATGCGCAAGAAAGACTTCAAGCACGCGTGATGGAACTCGATATTGAGATACACGAAGAAGAGTTCCAATATTGGAATACTAACGGTCGCAGCAACAATCGAAAATAATTTAACACAACACTACGAACGGACTTATTGAGTACCACTACCCGTTCGTCCCGAGTAGGCGAAGCCCGTATCGAAGGATCATAAAAAGGGTTCATCCGTAATTTGCGTGGGTGACTGAAGCAAGATAGGGGGGCGGTTTCAAACACCAAGTGCAAATAACGCAGCGTGATGCTGCCTAAAATCAAATGCGTCCGGTGTGAACAATTGCGCGGGGGCATTTG
>JAVHQF010000032.1:0-1070 GCA_036170995.1 Sideroxydans sp.
TTTAACCAGCGAAATGGTGAACTGAACAGACCGTGCTTCATGGAGCGCTTACGATTATTCTCGGCATCAAAGGGCGCGAATGGGCGTGGAAAAATACGCATTGGGACAGCGTTGAACACTTCAATCGTGTACAAGCCAAATGGTCGTTCTGGGGTGTGCTACTTTTCGTGTCTGGGATTGTTATCATCCTCATCGCCGCTGTCGTGATTGCAGCAGCGGCATCTCAGCATAGATACTAGCCCACCAGTAAAGCTCAAAAAGTATCGCTTGAGTTAATCCGTATTCACGTTTCGCAAGCTAATAAAAAGCCGATCTGATGATGAATCAGGTCGGCTTTTTACGTGGGAAACGAGCAAATTTATTCCTATCAAATCGTCGCCATGCACCTCTCGGATGCGTGATATTAAGGCGGCGATTTATTCGGGGATAAAGACTTCCAATGCCAAGCCTTCGACGGCGTTGAAATGTTTGGCGTTGGCGGTGAGTACCGTGATGCCATGCTCGAGAGCCGTTGCCGCAATCAGCGCATCACCAAGCTGCATACCGTGCGACAAAAAATAGGTATCAATTAACATCACTCATCGCCTAGTGAGTTATTGAGTGCGTAACGTGGATTGCGCAGTTGGCGTGCATAAGCGTTGACATCGGCTTTTTCTGCGCTGTCTTGCCACATGCCAAAGAGCGGATTAGTCGGCGGGGTGTTAGCAAGGGCTGGGGCGGTTTCTTCTTCGATACGGACAGTGAAACGAGTGCTCGGTGCAATGAATAATTGGGCGCGCCAAGCGGCGGGTAATTCATTCAGTGAGACATGTTCAATCACAACAGTATTCATGACTTTTCTCCTTCTGCTCAAACGGTTTAGTCGTCGAATTGTGGCACAAATCATACAAAATTAGCCTAGCGAAGATTTATTCCAATACCCATCCTCGTGTTGCCCGGCGCAGGACATTTTTTCCACGGCCGCATGGTGCAACTCAAACAACTGGTCATGCAGCAAGTGCGCTGCGCCACCTAATTACTGCGCTTGGTAAACGACTTCGCCCGCTAACAGTGTGTAACGCACTTGACCT
>JAVHQF010000033.1:0-1068 GCA_036170995.1 Sideroxydans sp.
AATATTTTTTGACGAAACGGCTTTACCAAACCATCGAATGTTTGCAGCACATCGTCAGAAGGTAATGCAAAGGTAAGCCTGTAAGCATTATCACGATTCAAGCCCGGCACAGCCGCATCAGTGTTCATTTCATCCAGGTTAAGTGTTTGCAAGAGGTAATAACAAAACGTGAGTGGGGCACGAGGTTTCACATAAAAAACTGTATCAATTGGGAAAAATGGACGGTCTTCCCAATAGAGGCTCCCGACCGTTCCTTTTCGCCCCACGATAATCGAAGGACCTTCTACCAAATGTTGATTATGGTATCTGGTTATTCCACCTGAACCATACACCGGTACATCTCCAGCAGTACGCTCTGTTGCTTTGAGGGCCTTTCCATAGGCCAGCTCCAGAACATCATTAACGCGCTTGACTTTCCACCCCTTCGGAATCTCGCCCAACACTGAATCCTCAAACTCACGCGGAAACAGCGCGGCGATTTCGGGTGGGATGCCTTCGGGTTCGCGGCCTTCGGCTTTGGCACGCACGGGGTCGAAGTTCACAAACCACGATTTGAACAAGGCTTGCGCGATAGCTTCCAGTGTGGCATTCGATTCACGTAGTAGGTTGATTTTGTCGTCGATAGGTTTGATGCTTTCAACGATTTTCTTCTGGATTTCAAATGATGGAAATGAGGCTTCAATACGCCGCAAATCGGCTTTGGTTACATGGCCCAAGCCCGTGGTTTGCTTATTTCCAGCTATGCTCACAAAAGTAGGCTTGAGGTACTTCAGTAGGTAATAGAAAAAGTCTGACTGAACAAATTCGCTATTAGGGGTAACCTTAAAAATATGCTGATTTAACCAGCCAGCAGGGCCACTCCATAAATACGTGTCGATTGAAGTTTCTGGCTGGCCAGACCAACAAAACAACATATCACCATTTTTCAACAAGAATCTTTCGTCCAACTTTTTAGACGAGTATTTTGTTTGCGGAGATAATCCAGACTTAATTTCAGCAATTTTGATAACTGGAATCTCAACTTTAGACTCTCATTCCTCATCCTTGCGTCACCGAAGCGGTGGCACA
>JAVHQF010000034.1:0-1067 GCA_036170995.1 Sideroxydans sp.
CAGCACCGAACATGGGGCATCGTTGAAATTCACCATGTTTGGCCACAACGGTCTGAATACCTATGTGCCTTGGTATTGGATCATCATGGGCAGCTTCGTGGGAGCATTTTTTGCGCTACTGTTTCCCAAGGTTCGCAAAAGTTATAACCGCTATCTGCCGCTAATCTGTGTGATTGTGGCCGTTTCGGTATTGGTCGAAAAACCGATGATGCTGATGTTCCCTTCTTTCAGCCCCTCGCCTCTTGGAGAGTACACCGTGTATTTCCCGACCTTCATTGAGATGGCCAACATATTGGCAGTTTGGGCATTCTGCTTCATGACTCTGACCCTGACCTTGAAGGCAGCGACGGGCATTCTGGTGGGAGAGATTGCTTACTCTAGGCGTGAGCAGGGCGCGGCAGTCTTGGCTGAACCAGCACAAATTCAACACTAATTAGGATTTCCAAAGAGAGGAGTTCGCATGAACTCGGAACAAAAATCACCCAAACTTTTCATTGGGTACATTGCAGTGGCGGTGCTACTTGCCGTGGCCATCCTTGCTTTCACTGCTTGGGTGACAGAGCCTGTGGATACACGACTGCACCCACAGTATCAAGCGCAGGCCGTAGAGACAGAATGCTATGAAAGCAGGGAAGGCTACACAGCAGTCACACGGGTTGAGAATGCCGTTCCAAAATACGGCTATCCCAATGTGAAATGTTCACCTAGGACGAAAAAGGTCTGGTGGTGGGGGGATCCTTTTGACGGCACGATCCCCATGGGCGATATGCCCGCACTGGATGCGAACGACAGCACACGCGCTGATTTTGCCAATGCGGTGGTCAAACCTCGTGAGCCGCACCTACAATATTTCAACATGGATCCCGACAAGCACTGTGCTGCCTGCCATGACGGCAAGACCGTGCCAGTTCCCAAGAACAATAAGCCTAGAGCGCTCGGCATGCATCAGGATATTGTGGAAGACTCTTTACAGTTGCAACACGGACGGGGCGCGCTCTGGTGTCTGGATTGTCATAATGCGACTGACCGCAACACCTTGCGCGACCGCAAAGGTGACAAGATCAGTT
>JAVHQF010000035.1:0-1064 GCA_036170995.1 Sideroxydans sp.
GTGCGCACGGTTTGCGCCAACCCAGTCAGGTTGCTGATGTCACCGCACAAGCCAGTGCTGTGGCGGTCCAGTGCGATGAGATCGCCCAATACGCTGAGGCTGCGTTGCAGCTCCCAGCCGACTTGGCCGTTTTTGCCGAGGAGGAGGATTTTGGGGCACATTATTTGCCAAAGCGAAGTTCGAGTTTTGCCGCCATATGCTGCAAGCTTGCCATGGCCTGATTAGCCGCACCCATGGCGGCAGTCAAGCGCTCAAAACGCTCCTGCGCCGAGTCTGGGTAATCGTGTGCAAACTCGTTGCGAATTTGGCGCATGGTGTTCCACTCATCCGCACTGGACAAGTAGCCAAGTTGCTCCAATCGCGCAAAACGATCCAGTGCTGGCATGGCAGTCACTTCTTCACCCAGGGCATGCAAGACAGCAGGCATCAATCGCGCGCCCATGTCGTCCTGTAGGCGGGTGTAGCGGTAAGCAAACTGATCCAGCAAGCGTCGGTCGGGTTTGGACAAGGTTTCCATGGTGTCTGACGTGAAGGCATGCAAGCGCATGTCATCCAACGCATCATTCAGGGCATCTGCATGCGCCCGACACTGCTCCAAGCTTTGCTTCAGTGCCAGCATAGTGGGTGAGTTTTTCATACGATACGGATGCCCGTGGACTGAGCCACGTCAACAATGGCTCGGGTGTCATTCGGGGTTTGAATCACTACGTCGATTTTGCGCTCGCCCAAATGGCGTTCCAAGTTGGTCAAGAACCTGATTTTTCTGGAAAAAAGCTGATCGCTGGCAGCAGGGTCGGGTTGCACCAGCAGGTCAATATCACCGCCCTTTTTGCGGTCGTCCACGCGCGACCCAAACAACCAAACGCTCACGTTCGGGCTGAACGCAGCGATGCTGGCAGAGCGTATCGCTTGGAGTTGGTCGGGTGTCAGTCGCATGGGGTCACTCAAGCGTACTGCTTTTGCACCCATTCCCGGTAGGCGCCACTTTGCACATGCGCCACCCAGTCAGGGTGGTCCAGGTACCACTGCACGGTTTTGCGGATGCCGGTGTCGAAGGTTTCGGC
>JAVHQF010000036.1:0-1060 GCA_036170995.1 Sideroxydans sp.
TGAACCCGCCTTCTGTATCGAATCGTAATCCATAGTCAAATCCATCATGATTTCACCAGGCAAAATAGGCATAGATGAGCCGCCAGGGATGACCGCTTTGAGCTTATGTCCGTTACGCACACCACCCGCCATTTCCAGTAACTTACTGAAAGGCGTACCCATAGGTATTTCAAAGTTACCTGGATTATTCACATGACCAGATACAGAGAACAGCTTCGTTCCACCGTTGTTAGGCTTACCTAACTCAAGAAACGCTTGCCCACCATGATTGATGATGTAAGGGATGCTGGCAAAAGTTTCAGTATTGTTAATCGTGGTGGGTTTTCCATACAAACCGAAGCTCGCAGGGAAAGGCGGCTTGAAGCGTGGCTGACCTTTTTTACCCTCGATAGATTCCAGCAGCGCAGTTTCTTCGCCACAGATATAAGCCCCGTAACCGAGGTGATTATGCAAATCAAAACTGAACTCAGAACCCAGTATTTTTTCACCTAAATAGCCAGCGGAACGCGCCAGTTCACAGGCTTCTTCCATGCGCTCATAAGCTTGAAAAATTTCGCCATGAATGTAGTTGTAGCCAGTCTTGACACCCATGGTGTAAGCGGCAATCGCCATACCTTCAATCAGCAAATGGGGGTTAAACAACAAAATATCCCAGTCTTTGCAAGTACCTGGCTCACCTTCATCTGAATTGCAGACAATATATTTGTCGCCAGCAAAACCACGTGGCATAAAACTCCACTTGAGCCCAGTTGGGAAACCTGCTCCACCACGACCACGCAAGGCCGAAAGTTTGACTTCGGCAATAATGGCATCAGGTGGTGTTTTTTCCGTCAATATTTTGCGCAGTGCCTGATAACCACCCACCTTAAGATAGTTCTCTAATGTCCACGGCTGGTCAAAATCCATCGTGGTTTGGGTAACTGGACCTCTCATGCCAGTGTCTTTCATAATTGGTCCAATTCCGCCAAAATTTGGTCTATCTTTTCATTGGTTAAACGACCACATAGCTTCTTATTGTTGATCGCCAAGATAGGTGCATCTTTACACGTTCCCATGCACT
>JAVHQF010000037.1:0-21177 GCA_036170995.1 Sideroxydans sp.
TGGTGCATGAGTTCTTCAAAGGGCGGCATCAATCCAAGGGGCAAGCGCTGTTCGGCAGTTTTACCTACGGTGCGGGCGGTGTGCTGGGCGGTTTGGCGAGCGGGCCGATCTGGCAACACTGGGGGGCGAGCGCCTTGTACACCTTTAGTTCTGGTATGGCATTGCTCGGTTTGTTACTGATGCTGTGGAAGCTGCGCATGGCGCAGGTGTTCAATGATAATGCAATCAAAAAATGATTGCATTATCTCATTTAACTTTCTATCATCCCCGCCATGAAGACCAAGCATGTTAAGGCACTTAGTGCCGTATTTTCCAAACCAACCTTGGCTTCACTGGTGTTCTCCGATATGGAAGCATTGGTTGTTGCATTGGGCGGTGAAATTATTGAAGGCAATGGTTCGCGCATGGCATTTATATTGAATGGGAAACGGATGGATGCGCACCGTCCGCATCCAGGCAAAGAAGCCAAGCGCTACCAAGTTGAGAACATGCGTGATTGGTTATTAACGATGGGGATACAACCATGAAAAATTCCATGACTTACAAAGGATATACCGCCCGCATTGAGTTTGATGATCGCGACAATATTTTTGTTGGACGCGTGCTCGGCATCGCAGATGTGATTAGCTTTCACGGCAGCACCGTTGCGGCGTTACGTGCCGACTTTCGCCAAGCGATTGATTTTTACCTCACTACTAATCCCGCTCCGCAAAAACCAGCCTCTGGGAAACTGATGCTGCGCGTGCCAAGCGAAGTACATACAGCAGCCTTGATTGCAGCTCAGGCATCAGGTTTAAGCCTTAATCAATGGGCGGCTAATGTACTTAAAGAAGCAGTGCACGCTTGATTTTGAGTGCCTACACGGCGAGCTTCAACCCTTTTAAGAATTCAATCCTATGAGCCAAGTATTCCTATACGACACCACCTTGCGCGACGGTACGCAGCGTGAGGACATCTCCCTTTCCGTTGACGACAAGCTGGCCATCGCCAAGCGGCTGGCCGATTTTGGTTTCCACTACATTGAGGGCGGCTGGCCAGGTTCTAACCCCAAGGATGCAGAGTTCTTTGCGCGTGCGGCGAAGTTAGACTTGGGGGCGTCCAAACTTGCCGCGTTCGGACGCACCCGCCAAAAGAGTTTGCAATGCGAGCAAGACAGCAACCTGCAAGCTCTACTGGATGCACAGACGCCTGTCGTTACGATGGTGGGTAAGAGTTCGGATTACCACGTGAAGGTGGTGTTGTCCGCCACGTTGGAAGAGAACCTCGCCATGATCCGAGACAGCGTGGCCTACATGAAGTCCAAGGGGCGCGAGGTGATGTTTGATGCCGAGCATTTCTTCGACGGGTTCATCGCGAACAAAGACTATGCGCTGGCGACCTTGCAAGCGGCGGCGGATGCGGGTGCGGAATGGCTGGTGTTATGCGAGACCAACGGTGGCAAGTTGCCGTGGGAAGTGGAAGAGATCGTGCGCGAGGTGAAGCGTAATATCAGCACCCCGCTCGGCGCGCATTGTCATAACGACAGTGGTTGTGGTGTGGCGAATTCGCTGGCGGCAGTGCGTGGGGGTTGCTTGCAAGTGCAGGGCACTATCAATGGTTACGGCGAGCGCGTCGGCAACGCCAACCTGACCACCATCATCCCCAATCTGCAACTCAAGATGGACAAGCAAGCGGTATCGCCTGCGCAGTTGCGTGAGATCACCTCGCTTGCGCATTACGTGGCCGAAGTGGTCAACCTCAAGCACTACAACCACGCGCCCTACATCGGTCACAGCGCCTTTGCACACAAGGGCGGCATCCATGTGGCGGCGATGTTGAAGGCGGCGGATACCTACCAGCATATTGATCCCGCTTTGGTCGGCAACGAGATGCGTTCGGTCGTGTCCGAACTGTCTGGGCGCGGCAACATCCAGTTCCATGCGAAATCTTTGGGCATTGAACTCGATAATGACGCTGCGCTGAGGGTGCTCACCCACATCAAGCAGTTGGAGCATGACGGCTTCACCTTTGAAGCGGCCGAAGCTAGCATGGAATTGCTGCTACATCGCCTGCGACCCGAATATCAAAAGCCGTTCGAGTTGATTGATTATTTCGTCATCACCGAGCGACGTCAGAGCCGAGGTTTGTTGTCGGAAGCGACCGCCAAGGTCAAGGTGGGGGATGAGGTGAAGTTTATGGCGGCTGAAGGGAATGGCCCCGTGAACGCACTCTCCACCGCCTTACGCAGCGCCTTGTCCTCGGCCTATCCCGTACTCAAGACCGTGCACCTGATTGACTACAAGGTGCGTATTTTGGATAGCGCCAACGGTACTTCTGCCGCCATCCGTGTACTCATCACCTTTCAAGGCGGTGGTCATGTGTGGACGACAGTGGGTGCAAGTACCAACATCATTGATGCCAGTTGGCATGCGCTGTCCGACAGTTTGGAATACGCCTTGGTGAAACTGACCGACACGTCTGCCCCTACCCGCGCAACCTTGGCGTAGATAGAGCCTGCTGTGGCATAATCTGTAGCCCTGCGAAAGATAAAAAAATGAACACTCAAACGCTTTACGACAAACTTTGGAACAGTCATTTGGTGCGCTCTGAGCCAGATGGAACGGCTTTGATCTACATTGATCGCCACTTGGTGCATGAAGTGACCAGCCCGCAAGCCTTCGAGGGTATGCGCATGGCGCAGCGCAAACCTTGGCGCGTCGGTTCTATTCTGGCTGTACCCGATCACAACGTGCCGACCACCAATCGTGCGGCAGGAATTGCCGATCCGATTTCGCGTTTGCAAGTGGAAACACTGGATGCGAACTGCGATGAGTTGGGGATCACTGAATTCAAGATGGGCGATATTCGTCAAGGTGTGGTGCATGTGATGGGGCCGGAGCAGGGCGCGACCTTGCCAGGTATGACCGTAGTGTGCGGCGATTCACACACCAGCACGCATGGTGCGTTTGGCGCATTAGCGCATGGTATTGGCACCTCTGAAGTCGAGCATGTGATGGCGACGCAGTGTCTGGTGGCGAAGAAATCCAAGGCCATGCTGGTCAAAGTGGACGGCAAGTTGGGGCATGGTGTGACCTCGAAAGACATCGCGCTGGCGGTCATCGGTCAGATCGGCACGGCGGGCGGTACGGGCTACGCCATCGAATTCGGCGGCGACACCATTCGCGGTTTGAGCATGGAAGCTCGCATGACCTTATGCAACATGGCTATCGAGGCGGGTGCACGCGCGGGCATGGTGGCGGCAGATGAGGTTACTTTTGCCTATATCAAAGGTCGTCCTTTCGCACCACAAGCATCACAGTGGGATGCGGCGGTAACTTATTGGCGGACTTTGCACAGTGATGCGGGCGCAAAATTCGACACCACGATCACCTTGGATGCAACCAAGATCAAGCCGCAAGTGACTTGGGGGACTTCGCCCGAGATGGTATTGCCCGTGGATGGCATCGTGCCTGACCCTGCAAAAATCATGGATGCGGTTAAGCGCGGCGATACAGAGCGTGCTTTGCAGTACATGGGGTTGCAGGCGAACACGCCGATCACCGAGATTAAGATTGACAAGGTGTTCATCGGTTCTTGCACCAATGGGCGTATCGAAGACATGCGCGCCGCCGCCGCCGTTGCCAAAGGCGGCAAGGTGGCTGCGAACGTGAAGTTGGCGATGGTGGTGCCAGGGTCTGGCTTGGTGAAGGCGCAAGCTGAACAGGAAGGTCTGGACAAGATTTTTGTCGCCGCAGGTTTTGAATGGCGCGACCCGGGTTGCTCGATGTGCTTGGCGATGAACGATGATCGCTTATCGTCAGGCGAACGTTGCGCCTCGACCTCCAACCGCAACTTCGAAGGTCGCCAAGGGCAAGGCGGACGCACGCACTTGGTGAGTCCTGCGATGGCGGCGGCAGCGGCGATTGCAGGTCATTTTGTGGATGTGAGCAAACAATGAGAGTTGCCCTGATCCTTTTGGTTTTGGTGTTGTCTGCTTGCAATACTTATCAAGCAGCACGTGGCAATACGACAGGTTCAAAAGTCGCGGGTGGCGCCAAGCAAGATGCGGCAGTGGCAGGCAAGACCATTGAGCGTGCGGCGGGTGAGATTGGTGACGCGCTCAACAAGACGTTCAAATGAACGCTTAAATTACGGACGATAGAAGATGCAAAAATTCGAAAAATTCTCTGGCTTGGTGGCACCGTTGGATAGAGCCAACGTGGATACCGATGCCATCATTCCCAAGCAGTTCTTGAAATCCATCAAACGCTCAGGTTTCGGACCTAATGCCTTCGATGAGTGGCGCTATCTGGATCATGGCGAGCCTGGGATGGACAATAGCAAACGTCCGCTGAACAAGGATTTTGTTCTCAATCAAGCGCGCTACCATGGCGCGCAGGTGTTGTTGGCGCGGGAGAACTTCGGTTGCGGCTCTTCGCGTGAACATGCGCCGTGGGCACTGGCAGATTACGGTTTCCGCGTCGTCATCGCCCCGAGCTTCGCCGACATCTTCTTCAATAACTGCTTCAAGAACGGCATGCTGCCGATCAAGCTGGCGGCGGATAAGGTGGACGAATTGTTCAAGGCGGTAGGTGCGCAGATCGGCTATGCCTTGGATGTTGATCTGGTGCAGCAGACGCTCACGACGCCAGATGGCGCGGAATATAAATTCGAGGTGGATGAGTTCCGCAAGCATTGCCTGTTGAATGGCTTGGATGACATCGGTCTGACCCTGCAACATAAGGCCGACATCAGTGCATTCGAAACGAAGCATCGCGCTGCGCAACCGTGGTTATTTGCATAAATTATGCGTCTGACTGAAGACGAGCGAGCTAGCATTAAACGCATCGTTGCAGAAGTTTTTGGTGCAGATTCAGAGTTCAGGTTGTTCGGTTCGTGCACCGATGATGGCAAGCGCGGTGGCGATGTAGATTTGTATGTCATACCTGTGCAGCGTAATGATCTATTTAGCAAGCGGGTTGTTTGTTTGGGGCGGCTGGAGCAGGCGTTGCTGTAGCCAGTTGATTTGGTGGTGGCAGAGCCAGAAGCCAGTCGCCCGATTGATCGCATTGCGCTGAAAATGGGAGTGATTTTGTGAGTGGAGAATTGATAGAAGCACTGCACGAAAAAATTCGGCTTTTGGATAGGATGCAGTCACACTTGATGTATTCACAACAGGATTTCAGAATTGGTGGCAGGTAGATACACCCTTTGCGCAGTGGAATGATCAACAACTGGTTTCTTTGGCGGCGTTATAAGGCACGTTTTTCCGAGTTGTAAGCCCACATCGTATCAGCAATGAATATGGTTGCTAACATCGAAAATCAGGATACGCGCGCTTTTACTTATGTGTTGAATTACATGACGCAAATGGGTGTGTTGAACAACATTGGTGACTGGCAAAAAATACGCGATTTGCGCAATGCAGCGACACATGACTACACCGAGCCTGATGCGGTTAAAGCGCAACATTTTGATCAGTTGTTAATGCAGGCAAATTTTCTTTATGCGGTGTTGCAAAAACTTAAACAATTTATTTCTTTAACTTACTCAGAAAGTATTAAAAAATAACTATGAAGATCGCAGTCTTGCCGGGTGACGGCATCGGAACAGAGATCGTTGCACAGGCAACGAAGGTGTTGGAAGCATTGCGTAGCGACGGTATGAAGGTCGAGATGGAATACGCGCATCTGGGTGGCGCAGCTTATGACGCGGAAGGGGACCCCTTCCCGCCCTCAACTGAGAAGTTGGCGAAAGCTGCTGATGCGGTATTGATGGGCGCGGTGGGTGGATACCAATACGACACGCTACCGCGCGACAAACGTCCAGAACGTGGTCTGCTGCGCATCCGCAAAGAACTCAATTTGTTCGCTAATCTGCGTCCGGCTATGTTGTATCCAGAGTTGGTCAATGCGTCCGCGTTGAAGCCAGATGTGGTCTCGGGCCTAGACATCATGATCGTGCGCGAACTCACGGGCGATATTTATTTTGGTCAACCGCGCGGCATCACGACTTTGCCGAATGGGGAGCGTGAAGGTGTGAACACCATGCGTTACTCTGAATCAGAAATTATTCGTATCGGTCACGTTGCTTTCGGCATTGCGATGAAACGCAACAAAAAGCTGTGCTCGGTGGATAAGGCCAACGTGCTGGAGACGACAGAGCTATGGCGTATGGTGATGACCGAGCTCTCCAAGGAATATCCAGAGGTCGCATTGACCCACATGTTGGTGGATAACGCGGCGATGCAACTGGTGCGCGCACCCAAGCAGTTCGATGTAGTGGTCACTGGCAACATTTTCGGCGACATCCTGTCGGACGAAGCTTCAATGTTGACAGGCTCTATCGGTATGTTGGCTTCTGCTTCGCTGGATTCCAACAACAAAGGTTTGTACGAGCCTAGCCACGGTTCTGCACCTGACATCGCTGGCAAGGACATCGCCAATCCATTGGCGACCATCCTGTCGGTGGCGATGATGTTGCGTTACACCTTTAATGACGAAGCCAATGCGCAACGTATCGAAGGTGCAGCGCGCAAAGTGTTGCAGCAAGGACTGCGCACCGCAGACATTTATGAGCCGGGCATGACTAAAATTGGCTGCAACGCGATGGGTGATGCGGTGGTGGCTGCCTTGTAAGGCATGTGAAACGTGAAATGGGAAACGTGCTGCCTTGAGCGTAGCCAGGTTCTTCATTTCACCTTTCACTTTTCACGAATTATTGGAGTAACAGAATGAAAGTAGGACTAATCGGTTGGCGCGGGATGGTAGGCTCGGTACTCATGCAACGTATGCGTGAGGAGAAGGATTTTGACCTCATTGAGACGGTGTTCTTCACCACTTCAAACGTGGGAGGTGAAGCGCCTGTTGAAGCACGTGGCGCATCGCTCAAGGATGCTTACGACCTGAAAGAATTGATGGCGATGGATACCCTCATCTCTTGCCAAGGTGGTGATTACACGACCGAGATGTTCCCCAAGCTGCGCGCGGCGGGTTGGCAAGGTTATTGGATTGATGCGGCTTCTACCCTGCGCATGGAGAAAGATGCGGTCATCATTCTTGATCCAGTCAATCTTGATCTCATCAAGAAATCGCTGGTGAATGGCGGCAAGAATTTCATCGGTGGCAATTGCACCAACAGTATTTTGTTGATGGGCTTGGGCGGGCTGTTCCATGCGGGGCTAGTGGAATGGGTATCGTCCATGACGTATCAAGCGGCTTCGGGCGCGGGTGCGCAGAACATGCGTGAGCTACTGAATCAGATGGGGGTGGCGCATGCCTGCGTCGCTGACTTGTTGGCTGATCCGAAGTCGGCCATCCTTGAGATTGACCGCCGTCTTGCAGAGACATTGCGCTCGTCGGATATGCCGACCGAGAATTTTGGCGCACCACTGGCAGGTAGCCTGATTCCGTGGATTGACAAGCAACTCGACAACGGTCAATCCAAAGAAGAGTGGAAGGGGCAGGCCGAGGTTAACAAGATATTGGGTACATCGCAACGCATCCCCGTGGATGGATTGTGCGTGCGTATCGGTGCGATGCGTTGCCACAGCTTGGCGCTCACCATCAAGTTGAACAAGGATGTGCCATTGAATGAGGTTGAAGCGCTCATCAAGGGCGGTAATCACTGGGTCAAATTTGTGCCAAACGAACGTGCCATCAGTGTCAAAGAGCTGACACCTGTTGCTGTGACAGGCAAGTTGGAAATCGCAGTAGGGCGTGTGCGCAAGATGGAGTTGGGCCCAGAATTTGTAAGTGCATTCGTTTGTGGTGACCAATTGTTGTGGGGAGCAGCTGAGCCTCTGCGCCGTATGTTGCGCATCTTGCTTGGCAAGTAAAGAGTAAAAAAACTGGTTGATAACCGTCAGTTAGTGCATGAAGTTAGAGGGGAAGTGAACTTGCATCACTAACCCTCTGATGTTAGTCTGAATAACGTCAGGGAAAGAAAAGGGTGGCAGCGTGCTGAAATCGATTTATAAATTGTCTGGTTTTATCGCCGTCTTGGCATGGTCTGGCATGGTCTCGGCGACGGGCTTGGGCGGTATCAACGTCAGTTCTAGTTTGGGACAACCCCTTAAGGCAGAGATCGAACTGGTTTCAGTTGCTAACACTGACAATTCAAGTATCTCCGCAAAGCTGGCCTCCCCCGAAGCATTCAAGAGTGCGGGTGTTGACTATCCCTACTCACTGCCGAAACTCAAATTTGAAGTCATCAACCGCAACAGCGGCAGCCCTTCTATCAAACTGACTACCACTCAGCCAGTCAATGATCCCTTTGTAACATTGTTGATCGAAGTCAATTGGTCTTCGGGCAAGCTATTGCGCGAATACACCTTCTTGCTTGATCCTGTTGATTTCAAAGCTCAAGAGCCACAACCCGCACAGGTGAAGACTATCGCGCCTGTAGTTTCAACTCCTGTTATTGCAGCGACACCTGTTGCACCTGCTTCTGTAGCGCCCATGACAGAACCTGTGATAGCTACTCCAGCACAGGCTCATTCTGTGCAAATCGCCCCTATTCCCACAGTCGCTCCTACACCTGTCGACACGCGCAAACAGACACCAAACACGCCCAAACAGACACCAATTCAACCTGAAGCTGCTGTACCCGTACAACAAGTTGCACCACAGCAGGCGTCGCCTGTTGAATCATCCCCTGCACCTGTTGCCGATGCACTGAGTAAGGAAGAAGCCATCCCAGTTGCCGAACCTGAAGCAAAGCCTTTGACGGTCGTGCGCGGTGACACTTTGAGCAAGATCGCACTCAAGAGCAAACCTGCGGATGTGAGTTTGGAGCGTATGTTGGTTGCGCTGTATCGTGCCAATACCGATGCCTTCGCAGGCAAGAATATGAATCGGCTGAAGACAGGCAAGATTATTCGCTTGCCAGATGCGAATGATCTTGATGCTGTCCAACAAGCGGAGGCTGTTAAAGTGGTTCGTGTTCAAGTGGCTGATTGGAACGTCTATCGTCAGCAGCTTGCTGCAGTTAAGACTGAGGCGGGTGGCGATACAGCCAAGCAAGTGTCGTCTGGTAAGGTCAATACTGCGGTCGCTGAAAGTGCGACAAGCAAGGCGCCTGCTAAAGAAGTGTTGAAGCTATCCAAAGGTGAGGCTCCAGGTGATAAGGCTGCGGGGGGCGGCAAGGCATCTGCGCAAGAGAAAGCCAATGCGAAGGAAGAAGAAACCATCGCTAAGAACAAGGCATTGAAAGAGGCGCAAGATCGTACCGCACTGTTGGAGAGGAATGTAAAAGACCTGCAACGGTTGGCAGAATTGAAGAAGCAAGCGGGTGCGGCTGCCTCGTCAAGTGGTGCTTCTGCACCTGCGGTAGTTGCGAGTGCACCAGTTGCGACAAAACCTAAGGTCGTAGCGCCAGAGCCTAAAATAGTCGAACAAGCTTCTTTGTTGGATGACCCCGTCATGTTAGCAGCTGGCGCCGTGGGTTTGCTCGCTTTGGGCGGTGTTGGATTCATGTTGACACGTCGCAACAAGAAATCGGGTGGTAAAGCGAAAGCTGCTGAAGAAAAGTCAGAAGTGGAGGATATCGGTGGGGCGACTGGGCGTATCGCAGCTCCAGTGATGCCTTCACCCGATACGGGTGATTTCACACAAACAGCCATATCTGATGCCACAACTCAGGCAAATTCTGACGAGGTCGATCCGATTGGTGAGGCCGATCTGTTCTTGACCTTCGGGCGTGATGTTCAAGCAGAAGAGGTGTTGACTGAAGCACTCAAGTCGAATCCGAACAACGTTCCTGTAAGACTCAAACTGTTGTCTATCTACGCCACGCGAAAAGATACCAATTCATTCTTTACTCATGCGAAGGTCATTAAGGAGTCGGGTGATGCCGCTGCATGGTCGCAAGCTGTTGTGATGGGATTGGCTTTGGAACCAAGCAATCCATTGTATGGTGGTGATGGCATCGCGGCTGCTCCAGCGGCAGAACAGCCTGCTGCGGTGGCTCAACCTTCAGTCGACTTCGATTTGGGGTTTGGTTCCACATCAGCATCTGGTCAAGCTGCTCCTGATTTTCAAGGTACCGTAGTTCTGGAGACACCATCCAACGAGAGCACGACCATTCTCACCGCGAGTGAATTGCGCGCAGCGCAAGAGACACCGATGGATTTCGATGTTACTGGGACTCATCCTGGCATCCCTGCGGTTGAGGTTGGAGTTGCTAGTTCTGCGATGAATCTGGATGAGATGGTGTTCGATGTCACTTCGACCCATCCAGGAATTCCTGCGCAGAGCGCTGCGGATACGCCAGTTGGGAATGTTGATGACCTAATCTTTGATGTGACGACCACGCATGTAAGTGAACCTGCGGCTGAAAAGCCAGCAGCAACTCCAGCGCCATCAGATGAGGGCGGTTTGGCATTCACACTTGATTTCCCTACAGACTTCAACGCACCCAAAAGTGTTAAAGATTCTTCCCCTGTTGATATTGGCTTAGGGGACATCAGTTTGAATCTAGGGGGTGTTGCACCTGCCGCTGCATCGACTGAAAGTAAAGGAGATCGTTGGCAAGAGGTGGCAACCAAACTTGACCTAGCTAAGGCGTATCAAGAGATGGGCGATGCGGCTGGTGCGAAAGAGATTTTGGAAGAGGTATTGCGCGATGGCGATGCCGAGCAACGCACAGATGCTGAAGCGATGATGCAACAACTGTAAGCCATGCAAACCGAGGAAACGGCAGCCATCTAGGCTGCCGTTTGCATTTGAAGATGATGAAAATGAGATACGAACCCCATCCCGCTGTCCAGATACTCGTTTGGGTCATGCTCGCGTTGCTTGTGCAACGCTTGCAGGGAATTGTGTTGGTGTTCACTTGCATGGTGTTGATTATGCTAGCGCTCCAGGTGTGTACGGCGCGCATGTTGAGCCTGATTAAGCGCACCCGTTGGATCATGATTGTCCTGCTCTTTATCTATGCCTACACCACAGCAGGTGTTGCAGTGTTCTCTCCATTTGGAGCGTTGTCGCCTACATGGGAAGGCTTGTCGGATGGTGCGACGCAGTTGGGTAGGCTCTTGAGTGTGTTGGCTGGTCTTGCCATATTGTTGGCTTTGTTGCCGCAGTCTAGATTGATTAGTGGTTTGTTTAGTTTGCTGTACCCACTCACTTGGTTGGGATTGTCGCGTGAACGTTTTGCGGTGCGTTTGGCATTGACGTTGGAGAATGCGGAATCGACCATGCGAGACACGGCAAGTGATTGGCGCATGTCCATTGGCGCAGCACTGAAGCCGTACGCATCGGTTACATCGCACATCGAACTTGAGGTGTATGCATTCAAGCTCGTCGATGCGTCGTTGTTAATGTTGTGTGCGGTCTTGATGATAGGAGCGTGGCGATGAGGATCGCGCTGGGTGTGGAATACGATGGCAGTTGCTACAACGGTTGGCAGAGTCAGCCTGATGTCCCCAACGTACAGGATGCGTTGCAAGCAGCGTTGAGTGGTGTGGCGTGCGAACGTATCGAGATCATCGCTGCAGGCCGAACCGATACAGGGGTGCATGCGTTGGAGCAAGTCATCCACTTCGACACGATCATCGATAGGCCGCTGTCTGCTTGGGTACGCGGTACGAATGCCCTGCTACCGAAAGACATTTCTGTGTTGTGGGCACACTCTGTTCCGGATGAATTTCATGCGCGTTTTTCGGCGCAAGCGCGTAGTTATCAATATGTTCTCATCAATCGCCTGTCGCGTAGTGCCGTGCATCACGCCAAGGTTGGCTGGTTTCATGCACCGTTGGATGTGGATGCTATGCGTGAAGCAGCCCAGTATCTGTTGGGTGAACACGATTTCAGCGCATTCCGTTCCTCCCAATGCCAAGCCAAAACGCCGATGAAGAACCTTGCTGTGCTCGATATTCAACAGCAGGGCGACACACTCATCTTTAACCTGACTGCCAATGCATTCTTGCATCACATGGTGCGTAACATCCTTGGCTGCCTGCTCTATGTTGGCAAAGGCAAATACCCGCCGCAGTGGATGAAAGAAGTGCTGGCAGGGCGAAATCGCAAGTTCGCCGCACCGACTTTCATGCCAGATGGTCTTTACCTGCGCCATATCACCTATGCCGCGAAGTGGGGGCTACCTCAAGGTACAATGCCAACCCGTTCTTAGTCGTCTTCGCATTATGACTCGAATCAAGATCTGCGGCATCACCCGTGAGCAAGACCTGCGCGCTGTGGCAAACAGCGGTGCGGATGCCATCGGCTTGGTGTTTTACGAAAAAAGCCCGCGTCATGTCAGTGTCCAGCAGGCGGTCGAGTTGATGCGTCACGTTCCCCCTTTCGTCACAGTGGTGGGGCTGTTTGTGAATCCAACACTTGAATACGTGCGCCAAGTATTGGCAATAGTGTCGTTGGATGCATTGCAGTTCCACGGTGAGGAAGCGCCAGCGTTCTGCCAGCAGTTTGCTAAGCCTTATTTGAAGGCGATACGGGTCAAAGCGGGGGTGGATTTGGTAGAATGCGCGGCTCGTTACGCCAGTGCGCAAGGCTTGTTGCTGGATGCCTTCGTGGAAGGCACGCAAGGTGGTACGGGCGAGTCGTTCGACTGGGCGCTCATTTCGTACAATCTGCCCTTGCCCGTAATCCTGTCTGGCGGTTTGTACCTAGGTAACGTGGCGGCAGCGATCAAACAAGTGCGTCCTTACGCAGTGGATGTGTCCAGCGGCGTGGAGGCAAGCAAAGGCATCAAGGATGCGGCGAAGGTCGCGGCCTTCATCAAAGAGGTTAAACAGATTGACGTACAACTTTCCTGATTCAACTGGCCACTTTGGCCAGTTCGGTGGCGCTTACATGGCGGAGACCTTGATCCCAGCCGTGGAAGAACTGACTGCGCAGTATCTTCGTTTTAAGGATGATCCCGAGTTCAAGGCCGAATTGGCTTATGAGCTCAAACATTACGTCGGTCGTCCTAGCCCCATCTATCACGCCAAGCGCTTGTCGGAGAGCCTTGGTGGCGCGCAGATATATCTTAAACGCGAAGACCTGAATCACACTGGTGCGCACAAGATTAACAGCGCCATGGGGCAAGCCTTGTTGGCGAAGCGCATGGGCAAGAAGCGTGTCATCGCCGAGACAGGGGCAGGCATGCACGGTGTGGCGACTGCGACCGTGGCTGCACGTTTCGGTATGGAGTGCATCGTCTATATGGGCGCGGAAGACATCCAGCGCCAAGCGCCGAACGTGTTCCGTATGAAATTGCTGGGCGCAACCGTCGTGCCCGTCGAGAGCGGTTCCAAGACATTGAAAGACGCTTGCAACGAAGCGATCCGCGATTGGGTGACCAATGTTGAATCAACTTTCTACATCTTCGGGACGGCGGCAGGGCCACACCCGTATCCCATGATGGTGCGCGATTTCCAGAGCGTCATCGGCAACGAGGCTAAAGTGCAGATGCCCGAGCTGATCGGTCGTCAGCCGGATGCGGTGATCGCCTGTGTCGGTGGCGGTTCCAATGCCATCGGCCTGTTCCATCCTTATATCGAAGTGCCTAACGTGCAGATCATCGGCGTGGAGGCGGGTGGTTTTGGTATCGCCAGCGGCAAACACGCCGCCCCGTTGACTGCCAACGCCAAGGTTGGCGTGTTGCACGGCAACAAGGTCAATCTGATGCAAGACGAGAACGGCCAGATCAGCGAGACACATTCCATCTCTGCTGGTTTGGATTACCCTGGTGTTGGTCCTGAACATTGTTTGTTGAAGAACATCGGTCGTGCCCAATACGTCGCAGCTGACGACAATGAGGCTATCGCCGCTTTTGATGCGCTGTGCCGTTTCGAAGGCATTATCCCAGCGCTGGAATCTAGTCATGCGCTGGCTCATGCGATCAAGATCGCGCCGACTATGGCGAAAGATAAAGTATTGCTGGTAAATCTCTCCGGTCGCGGCGACAAGGACATGAACACCGTGGCGAAAATAAAAGGCATCACGCTATGAGCCGCATTGACACGACATTCGCCAAGCTGAAGCAACAACAGCGCAAAGCGCTCATTCCCTTCATCACCGCAGGCGATCCAGCGCAGCCACTTACTGTGCCGCTGATGCATGGCTTGGTGAGCGCAGGCGCTGATGTGCTGGAGTTAGGCGTGCCTTTCTCTGATCCGATGGCAGATGGCCCAGTCATTCAACGTGCTTCCGAGCGCGCGCTCAAGAACGGTATGTCGTTGCGCGGCGTGTTGGGTATGGTGGATGAGTTCCGCAAACAAGATGCGACTACGCCAGTAGTCTTGATGGGTTATGGCAATCCCATCGAAGCGATGGGCTGGGAGGTGTTCGCACAACATTGTGCGCAAGTGGGTGTGGATGGCGTGTTGACCGTGGATTTTCCGCCTGAAGAAAGTCACGATGCGTTCGAGCATCTGCAACGCCACAACATCGCACCGATATTTTTGCTAGCCCCCACGACGAATGAAGCGCGTATCCAGCAGGTCGCCAAACTGGCGCGCGGTTATGTATATTACGTCTCGCTGAAAGGCGTGACGGGTTCTGGCAGCATCGACCTGTCCGCCATCGAAGATAAATTGCCGCAACTGCGCAAACACATCAAGCTGCCGATCGGCGTGGGCTTCGGCATCCGCGATGCGGCCACGGCGAAGGCGGTCTCTAAGTTGTGTGACGGTGTGGTGGTGGGTAGCCGCATCGTGCAAGAAATAGAGAATTCAACTGAGCAGAATGTCGTCGCCAATGTAAGTAAGTTGGTGCGAGAATTGCGTCATGCAATCGATCAATAAGAGGAGAGAACATCATGGGTTGGTTCCAAAAACTATTGCCGCCGAAGATCAAACGCCGCGAGAGCGAAGATTCGAAGAAGAATGTACCTGAAGGTCTGTGGCACAAATGCCCGTCCTGCCAAGCAGTGTTGTATCACTCCGACCTAGAAAAGAACCACAGCGTCTGCCCCAAGTGCAACCATCATCACCGTATCACTGCGCGTACTCGTCTAGATTGGCTGCTGGATAGCGAAGGCCAGTTCGAGATCGGCTCAGAAGTATTGCCAATCGATACGCTGAAGTTCAAAGATCAGAAAAAATATAGTGATCGCCTCATCGCCGCCAAGAAGAGCACCAACGAAGACGATGCACTCATCGTGCTGCAAGGTAGTATCCATGCTGTGCCCGTCGTCGCGGCCGTATTCGAATTCAGCTTCATGGGTGGTTCGATGGGCTCTGTGGTGGGCGAGCGCTTCGTGCGCGGCGTGCAAGTCGCACTGGAACAGAAATGCCCCTTCGTCTGCTTCTCCGCCAGCGGCGGTGCGCGCATGCAGGAAGGCCTGCTGTCGCTGATGCAGATGGCCAAGACCAGCGCTGCGCTCACTCAGTTGAGCGAAGCCCGTCTGCCCTTCATCTCTGTGTTGACCGACCCTACTATGGGCGGCGTCTCCGCCAGCTTCGCTTTCTTGGGCGATGTAATCATCGCTGAACCAGGTGCGCTGATTGGCTTTGCGGGTGCACGCGTCATTCAACAAACTGTGCGCGAAACTTTGCCAGATGGTTTTCAACGTGCCGAGTTCCTGCTGGAGCATGGGCATATTGACATGATTGTGGATCGTCGCCAGATACGCGACCAACTGGCGACGCTCATCACCCTGCTGACTAAGCAGGATGCGGTGACGAAGTTAGAGGCGGCTTAATTTAGATGTTTTATCTTGCCGCCAAGGTAGCCATTTCTGCGATCATCATTTTGGCGATTACTGAGATCGCCAAGCGTAGCAGTGGTTTTGCTGCATTACTCGCCTCCCTTCCACTGACTTCCTTACTGGCCTTTATTTGGATGCACGTTGAAGGTGCGGAGTCGGCGCGTATTGCTGAACTCTCAGGGCAAATATTCTGGCTGGTATTGCCATCGCTGGTTTTATTCTTATTGCTTCCATTACTGATTCGACAAGGGATGAGTTTCTGGATGAGTCTCACGATATCAGTTGCAGCGACTGTAGGCTGTTATCTGGTCATGCTGCCAGTGCTTCGCAAGTTTGGGGTGGAGTTGTAAGCCAAAGAAGCTCGCTCACTGTGCCCCATTTTGATCTTAATCATGCGTGCCGACGCTTGTATCAAAGCAAACAAATTTGAAGAATGCCCAACACGCTAGCCGACTGGCTAATCCACCTTGAATCCCTGCATCCCAAAACCATCGCGCTCGGCCTTGAGCGCGTGGCGCTAGTCAAACAGCGGCTGAATCTCCATCCTGATTTTCCTATCATCATTGTCGGTGGCACCAACGGCAAAGGTTCGGTGTGCGCGATGCTGGAGGCTATTCTGCACGCAGCTGGATACAAGGTCGGTTGCTACACCTCACCGCACCTATTGGATTACAACGAGCGCGTGCGCATCGCCAAGCAGCAGGCGAGTGATGCGGAGTTGTGTGCTTCGTTTGAGGCGATTGAAGAGGTGCGCAAGGTTACAAAACTGGATTCCCGTCTGCGCGGGAATGACGAACTCTCTGAGATTCCATTAACGTATTTTGAATTCGGCACCCTTGCGGCGATGCAATGTTTTATCGCCCACAAGGTAGATATCGCCATTCTCGAAGTTGGGCTGGGCGGCAGGTTGGATGCAGTGAACGTGTTTGATGCGGATGTCTCTGTCGTGACCAGTTTGGATATCGACCATGTGGACTATTTGGGCGATACGCGCGAGAAGATCGCCTTCGAGAAAGTAGGCATCTTCCGTCACGGTCGGGTGGCGATCTGTGCCGACAGCGATGTGCCGCAGGCTTTGCGTGCACATGCCGCCGATATCGGCGCGGAGCTATGGTGTATAGGCAGCGACTTTGGCTTCACTGCCCATCAAGGGCAGTGGGACTATCGTAGCAAGGTGGGTTCGCGCAGTGCCTTGCCCCATCCCGCCTTGCGTGGTGCGTTCCAATTACACAATGCCAGTGCCGTGCTAGCGGCATTGGATGCGCTGAAAGACAAGACTCCGGTGAGCATGGAGGCGGTGCGCCGCGGCCTGAGCGAGGTGGAGTTGACTGGGCGTTTCCAATTTGTGCCCGGTAAGCCTCAGTTGATACTTGACGTGGCGCACAACCCGCATGCCGCTCGTTCGCTGGCACTGAACCTCGCTAATCTACCTCCCGCCAAGACCTTCGCAGTGTTCGCCATGCTCAAGGACAAAGACATGGCGGGGGTGGTGCAGGCGCTGGATGCGCAGGTCGATGTTTGGCTAGTGGCAGGGATTGATGCGCCGCGCGGTGCGACAGGTGCTGAGTTGTCGCAAGTCCTCAAAGATATTGGGGTTCGTGGCGAGGTGGTGGTCTGCGATTCCATAGCGGAATCACTGCATGAGGCCAGCAAACGCGCCGACGAAAATGGCGATGGCGACACGTTACTGCAAAGCAGCCGATTGCGGGAGTCGTCGCCCGACACTCTCTCTCTCACTGGACGCTTACGCGCACCGTGTCGAGAGTGTAGAATCGCCGCCTTCGGATCATTCTATACGGTGGCGGAAGTGATGCGGGTGCGCGGCATGCATACCTGCTGAGATTCCCGATTTATTCGCAATGGCAAAAAAGATATCTACAGAAGAAGAATCTAACCTGAAACGTCAGGCGCGTCGTCGCCTGATTGGTGCGGTGGCGCTGGTACTGGCTATCGTGGTCTTCTTGCCGATGGTGTTTGATGATGAACCCTCTCCAACCACTGCCAACGACATCGAACTACGTATCCCCGATAAAGACAAAGTCCCTCCCTTGGCAACTCAGCCAGCGGCTGTGCCAGTCGTTGAAGCCGTTGCAGTATCCGCAGTCAGTCCAGCACTAGTAGTCGAACCAGTTATCACCCCTGTCGCCACCTCTACGGTCAGCGCAGAGCCTGTCGTGCCAGTCGCCAAGGTGGAAGCCAAGCCTAAGGCTGAAGTAAAAGCTAAAGTGGAAGCGAAACCTAAGCTCGAAGCCAAGCCAGCCACAAAAACTACTCCCAAGACAGGCTGGGTGGTGCAGGTTGGTGCGTACTCCAAGGCGGATACCGCCAAGCAGATGAACGCTAGGTTGAGTAAAGAAGGTTTCCATGTCTATACCGAAAAGGTGGGCAACATGGTGCGTGTACGTGTTGGTAGTTATCCCACGCGTGAGGCGGCTGACAAGATTAAGACTAAGTTGGAAAAACTAGGCTTGCATCCAAATGTGGTGAACTTGGAATAGATGATGACGGGTTTCGATATCGCCGTTGTCGTCATCGTCTTGCTCTCAGCCTTACTTGGCTGGTGGCGCGGTTTCATGTACGAGCTGTTTTCCCTGATTGGTTGGGGTGTAGCCTATGTGGTGGCGGTCTCATTCTCGGCACAATTGTTTCCTTTTATTCCGAATGCGGTTGGTTCTGCCAGTTTGCGTACTTCTGTCGCCTTTGCTGCCTTGTTCATTGCCATATTGATCGTGGCTTCCATCTCTGCATTTTTCATGTCTAAGTTGGCGAAGTTCGCGGGATTAGCTGGCATGGATGGAAAATTCGGTGTGATGTTTGGTATGTTGCGCGGTGTCTTGGTGGTGTTGGCCTTGGTCTGGTTGGGCGGACTGACGGACTTGCCAAAAGAATCGTGGTGGAAGGGTGCGTGGTCGAGTACGCCTTTGATGGATGCGGCTCTCTATGCGAAGAACTATGTGCCTGAAGGCGCACTGAAGAATTAGGACACTTCTACAAATCCAAATTTCGTTGCAATGCTGCGTTGCTCATAAAAAAATTGCTCCTTACATATCAAACATATGCCACGTCGCAATTTTTTATTCACGCCTTGTCTTGCTTAAGACTTTGAATTTTTAGAAGCGCCCATTGGTCAGAATAATCTCACTAAAAACGGGAACAAAATATGTGCGGAATTTTAGGAGTGATTTCGAACACACCAGTGAACCAGTTGCTGTATGACGGTTTGCAAGTGCTTCAACATCGCGGGCAAGACGCGGCGGGTATCGCCACTTTGGAAGGCAGAACGTTCAATCTGCACAAGGGAAACGGCTTGGTGCGCGACGTGTTCCGCACGCGCAACATGCGAGCACTCAAAGGCAATGCTGGCATCGCCCATGTGCGTTACCCAACGGCAGGGTCTTCGGTGGATCACAACGAGGCACAACCGTTCTATGTGAATTCCCCCTTCGGCATCGTGCTTGGTCATAACGGCAACCTGACTAACACCGACGAGCTGCGCAAAGTCATGTATCAGCAAGACTTGCGTCACATCAATACTGGTTCTGATTCCGAAGTGCTGCTCAACGTCTTAGCGCATGAGCTACAAGCTAACGCCACCAGTTACAAGCTGGACCCGCAAAAAATATTCGCGGCCATCTCAGGCGTGCATCGCCGTGTGAAGGGCGCTTATGCGGTGGTTGCGATGATCTCTGGTTACGGGTTGATTGCCTTCCGCGATCCACACGGTATTCGTCCTCTCGTGGTCGGTAGTAACCAAACGGATGCGGGTGTTGAGTATTTGATCGCTTCTGAATCGGTCGCCTTAGATACGCTGGGCTTCAAGTTCCTGCGCGACATTGCACCAGGCGAAGCGGTGTTCATTGACCTTGATGCGAATTTCTATAGCCAGCAATGTGCAGACAAACCACAACTCAATCCTTGCATCTTCGAATACGTCTATTTCGCACGTCCAGATTCAGTGATGGATGGCATCTCGGTGTACGCCACGCGCTTGTATATGGGCGAGTACCTGGCTGAGAAGATCAAGCGCGAGTGGAAGGATCACGATATCGATGTGGTCATCCCCATCCCTGATTCCAGCCGCCCAAGTGCCTTGCAACTCGCTAATCATCTTGGCATTCCGTTCCGCGAAGGCTTCGTGAAGAACCGCTACATCGGTCGTACCTTCATCATGCCGGGGCAGGCGATGCGCAAGAAATCTGTGCGCCAAAAACTCAATGCCATCAGTGTCGAATTCAAAGACAAGAACGTGTTATTGGTGGATGACTCCATCGTGCGTGGCACGACCAGCCGTGAGATCGTGCAGATGGCGCGTGACGCGGGTGCGCGCAAAGTGTTCTTTGCCTCGGCTGCGCCCCCTGTGAAGTACCCTAATGTGTACGGCATCGACATGCCATCGCGGCGTGAACTGATCGCCACAGGTCGTACTGACGAGCAAATTTGTGCCGAAATTGGCGCTGATCGTTTGATCTATCAAGATTTGGATGATTTGAAATCTGCTGTTATTAAAGCCAACCCGGCGTTGAAGGTGTTCGACACCTCTTGCTTCGACGGTTGCTACATCACAGGTGACATCACCCCCGAATATCTGAATGCCGTGGAGTCGGCACGCCACGGCGATGGCAAGGAATCCGAGCCAGAAGAAGATCAGTTGGAATTGGATTTAGCGATGGCCGCATCTTCAATGTAAGTTGACCGTTCGTGGGGGAGAGTGCTACTTTCCGTCTGCGCCGATTTGAGGAACAGCTTGCGGGCGCATTACAAATACAGCTAAAGCGGGAGAACCCGGTTTGGCGCTAAGCTTTCCGGGTTTTTCGTTTGGAGGAGTGATTATGTCGAAAGAAAATTACCAATTAGAAACGCTGGCAGTGCGTGCAGGTATCGAGCGTAGCCAGTTCCATGAACACAGTGAAGCGTTGTACCTGACCTCCAGCTTCGTGTTTGATAACGCTGAGCAAGCGGCCAAGCGCTTCATCGGCGAAGAGCCTGGCAACATCTACGCGCGCTTCACCAACCCAACGGTCACCATGTTCGAGCAGCGCTTGGCTGCGCTGGAAGGTGCTGAACAATGTGTGGCGACCGCATCGGGGATGTCCGCCATTTTGGCGACCTGTATGGCGCACTTGAAAGCGGGTGACCATATTGTCGCGTCGCGGAGTTTGTTTGGGGCGACCACCAATACGTTCAACAACTACTTCAAGAAATTTGGTGTGGAGACGACATATGTTTCGGCAACGGATGTGGCAGAGTGGAAGATTGCCGTGCGCCCTAACACCAAGCTGTTCTTCTTGGAAACGCCTTCAAATCCGCTCACCGAGATTTCCGACATCGCGGCTATCGCGGCGGTAGCCAAAAGTTGTGGCGCATTGCTGGCTGTGGACAACTGTTTCTGTACGCCCATCTTGCAACGTCCGTTGGAGTTGGGCGCCGATATTGTCATCCACTCCGCCACAAAATATATCGACGGCCAAGGTCGCGTGTTGGGTGGCGCGGTGCTGGGCAGCAAGAAAATGATGGAGCCGGTGTATGGCTTCTTGCGTACAACAG
>JAVHQF010000038.1:0-1056 GCA_036170995.1 Sideroxydans sp.
GTCCGGGTCGGTAAATCCGAAAATTTGGCGAAAAGGTGTCGAACTTGTGTGGCATGGCATCAAACTTGAAATCACGCGCCCGCGAGCACACCTACGCCGATCCCGGTACGGCTGGCTTGGCTCTCTCTAGGTACCCAGCACTGCGTAACTATGAGTGGATCTTTGGGTTCATCACCCTGGCAAGGTTTGGCTCGATGGTTTCATGCCAAGAGATGATCCTTCGTCTTGGAGAGCAATTGTGGCGAGCAAAGAATGGATGGCCGCTACTGTGCGCTGAATGATGCCTAAATTCACCCCGAAATATCCGTCAAACAAACGGTCGTTTACTAGACACAACGCAATCATGCTTTGGAACCACACTTTTGGGGGTGGTTTGTGTTCAATAACTCATTCGTAAATCAAAGTGAAGAAAACGTATGAGTTGGTGGCACCTCAGTGAACTGGACTTCCCGGAAGCGGGTATTCGTGGCCGTCAGCAAACGCTGCATTGCGGGTTCACTTTCTTGTCTATTGCTGACATTGAATTTTTGAGCGAGCCCGTGTCTTGAAAATGGCGTGGCTGCTACCGTCTTGCCGCGGCTTGCCGAAGTTGGTCTTGCTTACTTTTTTGAAATCATTTTATGGCTTTAAGTGCATAATCACGTCATGCCTTGGCAAATCCTTTTTCATGACGACTTCGCCATTGAGTTCGCAACATTTCCTGCCTCTTTGCAGGATGAGCTGTTGGCACACGCTCTTTTGCTGAAGGATTTTGGTCCTGGTCTGGGGCGGCCTACGGTGGATACCCTCAAAGGGTCAAAACACGCGAACATGAAAGGATCGTCAACATGGCAAAAAGACTTGAACAACTGATGGCAGACCTGCCACAGGCACGGCGTACTGCCATTGAAGCACGTGCGGGTGAACTGGCGACGCTGAAAGACTTACGTCTGGCGGCGCAACACACGCAGCAAGACCTGGCTGTTGCCTTGGGTGTTGGCCAAGACACCATCTCGCGGCTGGAAAAGCGCAGCGACATGTTGCTCTCGACGATGCGGCGTTACGTTGAAGCGATGG
>JAVHQF010000039.1:0-1053 GCA_036170995.1 Sideroxydans sp.
TTATGTATTGGCCGAACCTTTGGTGCAGGGGGTAGATGGATTACATGCCAACTTTGAAGCTCAGCATGGTCGCTTGGAGTCGGGGGAACTGAACATCGGCGCGGGTGAATCCACCATCCTCTACATCTTGCCCGAGGTGGTTAGTCGCTTTACCAAAGCTTATCCAGGTATTCACCTGCGTTTGCACAACGAGACGGGGCGCGATGGCTTGAAGATGCTCAAGTCAGATGAGATCGATTTTGCCGTAGGTTCGATGTTGGATGTGCCGGATGACATCACCTATCAACCTTTGGTGACCTTTGATCCCGTGTTGATCGTGCCCATCGGGCATCCCTTGGCCAAGAAAAAAAAGGTGACCTTGCAGGATGTCAGTCAGTTCGGATTGATCTTGCCACCGCGACATCTCTCCACGTGGGGCGTGGTCAAGTATGTGTTCCAGCAACATAAACTGTCGTTCAAAGTGACGCTGGAGGCCGGTGGTTGGGAAGTCATCAAGAAGTATGTCGAGCTGGGGATGGGTATCTCTATCGTCACCGATATCTGCCTGACGGGGCAGGAAAAACTCGTATCCATCCCGCTTTCGGACTACTTCCCGCAACGGGGCTACGGACTCGTCTTGCGCAAAGGTAAGTTCATGTCGCCGCAGGCAAATCGATTTGTGGAAATGCTGGTTGAGACTTATCGAGACAACGCGTCGAAAGCCTTGATTTGAGCCTGCGCAATACTGCTAGGGAAGGTCTGATTAAGTCCGAAAGCTATGGTTCGATACACCCAAAGGGTGCGAGAACCTCTGCGAGGCGTTTTCCGTTCGTCCCGAGTGCCGCGCTTGCGCGGTGTATCGAGGGAGCGAACGGAAAACACTGAGCGTGTGGTGTTGGGGCTTTAGCCCCGTACAGCCACGGCTACCCCTTGCGGGTACACCACGAACGGACTTAATCAGACCTTCCCTAGTTAAGAGGCGTGGTGCTCAAGCACCATAAAGCCAATCAATTTTTAGGGCACTTTCGATGAAGAAAAACCACATTTCCTATTGACCTTACGGGGGGGGGGGGG
>JAVHQF010000040.1:0-1052 GCA_036170995.1 Sideroxydans sp.
GCAATTCAAGCACTTGCGTTGTCCGCTCTTGGCCATGGCCACTCCTGGATCGGGTCCAGAACAAGAGCCCCAATGGCCGCTTGCGCGCCCTCAGGCGAAGTGTGAAGAAGAAGTTGGGGGAACCGAAGAAGACGCGTTAAAAACTATTTTGGAAGAAAACGGGAGCCGAAGAAAATGCACGTTCATTCCGGCTGAAATCCGGCAGTTTCGGGTCGGCGGTCACAGGTCTAATAGGAAACATCGTTTGGTTCATCTTTGCAGGTGTCTGGCTTGCTATTGGACACGTGCTATCGGCTATTGCGTGTTTCGTCACCATCATAGGAATTCCGTTTGGCATTCAACACCTCAAACTTGCGGGTATTGCACTTGCGCCAATAGGCAAAACCATTGTCGACAAGGAAGTTGCAGCTTTGACGCGGAAACAAGGAGCCCAGGCAACTGTATCGAAGCTTCGGGGAAGGTGACCGTGCATAGTTTCAACTAGGTTGAGTTGATGCCGACACGGTCCATAAATCTTTTCGATATTATGTTTTACTTTTCTTCTCACATAGTGCTTACCAAATATGCAAGATCATTTGCATGGCAGTTCATTGTATTGGTAAGCTTGACGTTGAGCGGTTGCGGACAAATGAACTCGGGTCCCAACAAGAAGGAGGCGGAGGCTGCGATACGTGGCATGATTGGACAAGCGTTGGGAATCCAGTTGCCGCCAGGTTGCCAACTTGCTAACGTCACCGTGAACGCCTGTGTTTGGCAGGAGAGGCCCGAGGGACATGTCTGTGACGTGACATTGGTGTCTACTGAAGTGCCAGTTATAGGTGCAATAAGCATCCCTATGCGTTTGCGCTTTGCGAAAAGAGGTGATCAATGGAAAGGTTTCCTGTTTTAGACAACAGGGTCCAAACCCATTGATTACCGCGCACTTGCGGTCGGACGTACCAATCACACGTGCATGTGAGCTGACGCAGAGACCCTCTTGGCGAAGAAGGGTACGGGTTGTGGCCGCCGGACCGAACATGTCGGATTTCAGCCGGTTTCAAAATGCGCAGTGA
>JAVHQF010000041.1:0-1048 GCA_036170995.1 Sideroxydans sp.
TGCGGCATCTCGTTCAAGCGATGTGCCGCCAGTTTCATCTGCTCATATTCCAGCAACTTGCGCATCAACTCGGCACGTGGGTCTTCCGTGCTCTCTTCGCCATTTTCTTTGGGTGGGCGCGGCAACAACATGCGCGACTTTATCTCGATGAGCACCGCTGCCATCAGCAGATATTCCGCCGCCAACTCCAAACGATTATTTTCCATCAACTCGATGTAACCCATGTATTGCTGGGTGAGCTGCGCCATCGGAATGTCGAGCACATCGAGATTGTGTTTGCGGATGAGGTACAACAACAGGTCTAGCGGTCCTTGAAAAGTCGCCAACACAACTTCCAACGCATCGGGTGGGATATACAAGTCCTGCGGCATCTCCATCATAGGCTGGCCGTGCACGTGCGCCACTGGATGGGTGATGAGGAGCGGGAGTTGTTGTTCCTGTTCGCTCATTTCACTAACTCTCCAGCCCAGTCACGCACCAAGGAAACAATCTTGCTCGCCTCTGCGGCGCTCACGCCAGCAAATTCCGCATCTTCGTATCGCAATAAGTCTGCATAGGGATTCATCACACTTAATGTTGTTTCTGAAAATGGATGCAGAATCTTATTGGCGATCAACAGATCGACCAATTCGTCTAAATCATGTGTCTTGCGAAACGCAACACCATTCAATACGAACACAGCCTTAAGGCGTTTCTCAATGCCTTGTTGGGCATGGAAACACGTCGTATTGATGTGGATGTCGGCATCCAACTTCATCTTGTTGAAGGCGACGATTTCCCGATCTGCAAGTTCCAGAAAACGCTGTGCCAAATCAAGCACGGACTTCATGCAATACTTCCCCTTCCTGAAGTGCCCAAAACAGTGCCGAACCTAGTAACTGTCCCCACTCCTGCACGTACTCTTCGGAATAGACCAACACATCCACAGGAATATGCAATGAGCGTAACGCTTGTTTCAAGCGAATCATCTCTTCGAATTTATTTGGCAATTCACGTTCAATCACCATCAGATCCAATTCGGAATTCTCGTTCGCATCACCACGCGCAT
>JAVHQF010000042.1:0-1047 GCA_036170995.1 Sideroxydans sp.
TTGAATCAACACATCGTTTTGCTTCAGGCCTGCCCAAGGGTGAAGTATTAAACGGGAATTTCCTGGTGGGGAGGATTTTGGGTGATCCAGGCGGAACAGGTGTTACCTACTTGTGTAAAGACCTTGCGCTGGATACGAGAGTTGCGATTAAGGAATTGTTTCCTCAAGATGCTGTACAGCGTGAATCAGGTAGTAATTTAGTAGAACCATTTGAAAATAAGCAGCGTGAATTTTCGATTCAATGTAACGCATTTTTGAATGAAGCCAGAACGCTTGCCAAAATCAAGCACCCTGCAATCGTCAATATCCGTCACTACTTCTCAGAAAATAAAACTGCATATTTTGTGATGGATTATTATCCCGGAATATCACTTGCGCAGTTAATGGAGGAAAAAAGGCGTCTCCCTTATGAAATTACGCTTGATCTTCTCTGGCCGGTGTTGAGTGGGCTTCGAGATGTGCATGAAAACGGGATACTGCATCGTGACATTAAGCCAGAGAATATCTTTATCACCAACGAAGGACGTCCGGTACTGCTGGATTTTGGTAACGCCAAATCACGCGAACCGGGTTCAGATACGGGATTGCTAGGAACATCGGTACATTTTGCACCGCCTGAACAATATCTTAATGCAATTGCCTATATGGGGGCGTGGACGGATATTTATGCCATTTGCGCGTTATTTTATTATTGCCTATCAGGTACTCGCCCTACCGATTCACGTCACCGTCAAGCTGAACCCGAATCGCTGCACTCCCTGTCTGAAATGGGTGTTGTTATCCCTGACGTATTCACTGAAGTAGTTACACGTGGGATGGCAATTCAGTTTGATCAGCGATTCCAGTCTATCGAAGAACTACAACTCGCCCTCAGGCCATTGCGCCCTCAAGTTGGTCAATTCATTTGGACCGAGGCGCTGGAGGGTAATGCGTTTGGTTTGAAAATGCATTCCCTAGCTCATGCAATTCAGTCGGGGAAAGCTGTCCCGCTACAATTTTCTCTTCAGGCCGCATTATTACAGTGGTTCTGGTTTCTAGGTCACCGCA
>JAVHQF010000043.1:0-1041 GCA_036170995.1 Sideroxydans sp.
GACACGCAAGACCTGCACTGGTTTGACTGGACGCGTTATTCGTCAAGACAGCAGCAAGAAATGACGCTGGGTGGCGTGCTGGGCCGCTGGACGCTGCACGGCACCCCTGAGGTGCTGGCAGAAATTTACCCCTGGCTCTGGCTGGGCCAGTGGCTGCACGTGGGCAAAAACGCCAGCATGGGGTTGGGCGGGTATCAATTGATCGGCGCCTGAAAGGCGACAGCGTCCCTTTTCTGCGAACGTATCGGGAAGAATATGGCTATTTACGGCTATATTTACGGTTATGCTGATCACCAACAACATTCAAATCACGCCTGACGTTCTGGCGCTCATTTCCAGACTCGACGAATTCAAGGGGGCTTGGCGCGCTTTGGGCACCTTGGCACCTGAGCGCTTACTAGCCTTGCGCCGTGTGGCCACCATTGAGAGCATCGGTTCATCCACCCGCATTGAGGGCAGCCAGCTTTCTGATGAAGCTGTGCAAGCGCTGCTTGCCAGGCTTGAGATGAAGTCTTTCACCACGCGTGACGAGCAAGAGGTGGCGGGTTATGCGCAGGTGATGGAGCTGCTGTTTGGCTCCTGGGAGCACATCCCGTTCAACGAGAACCACATCATGCAGATTCATCGGGATTTGCTGGCCTATAGCAGCAAGGATGAGCGCCACCGTGGGCAGTACAAAACGCATGAAAACCGCGTGGCTGCGTTTGATGAACAGGGGCATGAGGTAGCAACTATTTTTCAAACGGCATCCCCTTTTGACACACCAAGGTTAATGCGTGAATTGGTTGACTGGGTACGCCACATGCGCAGCAGCCAGTCTTTGCATCCGCTGTTGATCGTGGCGGTTTTTGTGGTGGTTTTTTTGGAAATTCATCCTTTCGATGATGGCAATGGGCGACTCTCACGCATACTGACCACGTTGCTTTTGATGCAGGCGGGCTACGTGTATGTGCCCTTCAGTTCGTTGGAAAGCGTGATCGAGCAAAACAAGCAGGCTTACTACGTTGCCCTGCGGCAAACGCAAGGCACGATCCGCACCGA
>JAVHQF010000044.1:0-4811 GCA_036170995.1 Sideroxydans sp.
GGCAAGAGCCATGACAACCACATTGTTTTTCTTCTGACATCGTAGCCTCCGTCGTTGCTGTTAAGCGGTTTCTTTGTAGTGATGACGCACGATTTCATCGAGCATCTGATCTTTTTCGCCGTCGGACATCAGCACCATCTGTTGTTTCGACATCTTTTCCATTTGTTGCTGATTGTCATGGGCATATCCCGCCTTACTTTTGGCAGTCGGTGCAGTTGCTGCCGACACCGCTTTCGTTAAACCCGTTGCCGCAACACAGGCCGCAGCCAAACCACCCGCCGCCTTAGCCGTCCTGGCAAAGAACGAACGCCGCGATATATCCACCTTTTCGTCTTGCTGTTTCGTCATGACTTACTCCCATTTACTCGTATAAAAATTGGTGTGGCTCATCTGTGTGCCATCAGGTCTCTGCGACCTTGGCTGTCCAACAGCCTCTGGCGCATCCCAAACAGGCATAACCTGTGGATGATTGATGCGTTCCGTAGCAAATCCAACCTCAAAGCAAGCGTTCTGTTTATTAAGCGTTGGGAAACGAGGGCTGCCACGAAGGGGATGATGATTGGCAATTGTTGATCTGGGGTATGGCAACACAACCCGCCGCAAATTTTCACTCTGTGGTTCAAACTGCGTTGCATAGCAGTGACGGAGGAAATTAATTATTGCTGCTTTTTTATTTGAGCGCCGCCTCTTTACGACTATCGACTGCGGCAACACTCTCAATGCCATCACTTCTCGAAACAGCATTGCTTCCATCACGTTGTTATTATTTTTCGACATTTACACTGTCCAATTTTCACTGAGTGCAGTGTAGACCTAAAAACCAATTGATTTCTATACCCCAACGGTAGTCGGGTATTATGACTCTAGCGGGTCAATGTCTAAAGACCAACGAATGCTCTGGGTTGGCATGGCATCTAACTGCGGCTTCCATTCACGCAGAAAGTTTTGCAACACTTTACGCGTATCGCTTTGCACCAGTAATTGCACTCGATAATAATTCGCCCGTTTGGGCATTGCCGCTGGAATCACCCCATACACTTCGACCTGCCTTTTCAGTTCCAGCGCGGCGACGCGCGCCTGCTTCAAAAATCCCATCGCCTCGCCTTCCTGCTTTGCTTCCGCACTCAACAGCACCTGGAACATAAAGGGCGGGAATCCAGCCGCCTTGCGCTCTTCAAGAAGTACTTGTGCCCACGCTTCAAAATCATGTGCGCGTAGAGCGTTGAACAAAGGATGTGTCGGAAACGCAGTCTGCACGATTACCTCTCCCGCCTTGTCAGCACGCCCTGCGCGACCGCCGACTTGGGTCAACTGTGCGAATAGTTTTTCCGATGCGCGGAAGTCGGCACTGTACAAACCGCCATCGGGATTCAACACCCCCACCAAAGTGAGATTAGGGAAGTCATGTCCTTTCGCCAGCATTTGTGTACCAATCAGGATGTCCGCTTCACCATCGTGAATCTGCTTGCGCATAGCTTCCCACGCGCCTTTGTTGCGTGTGCTATCGCGATCCACGCGCAAGATGCGTGCGTCAGGAAAACGCGCCTGCAATGCCTCTTCGATGCGTTGCGTACCCATGCCGACGGGTTTGAGATCGGCATCCCCGCAAGTAGGACAGGCATGTGGCACGCGTTGCTGCGCACCGCAGTGATGACAACGTAGTGTGCGATCTTTCAGATGTAGCACCAACTTTCCCGCGCAATGTTTGCACTCGGACAACCAGCCACACGCCGTGCACATCAACACGGGTGCGTAGCCGCGCCTATTGATAAAGATGAGGCTTTGCTCTTTACGCTGCAAACGAGATTGGATAGCGGTAAGCAACGACTCACTCAAGCCGTCCTGCAATGGCAATTGATTCACATCAAGACAGCGCACCATTGGCAGGGTGGCAGGTTGTACTGCGCGTTGAGTGAGTTTCAACATCGTGTAACGTCTGCTCTGCGCATTATGCCAACTTTCCAACGATGGCGTGGCAGAGCCCAACACGATGGGTACGCCGCGCTGATTGGCGCGGAAAATCGCCACGTCGCGCGCCGAATAGCGCAGACCGTCTTGTTGTTTGAACGATGCATCGTGTTCTTCATCCACCAAGATGAGACTTAACTTCGGTAAGGGCGTGAACACGGCAAGGCGTGTCCCCAACACGATGCGTGCAGCACCAGACTGCGCCTTGATCCAATTCTGTGCGCGCTCACCTTCCGCCAGTCCACTATGCAGACTCACCAATGCCACGCCGGGGAAACGACTATGGAAGTAATTCTGCAATTGCGGCGTAAGGTTGATCTCAGGCACTAACAGCAATACCTGTCCACCCCGCTTCAACATCGCATCCATCAGATGTACATACACTTCCGTCTTGCCGCTACCTGTGATGCCATGCAACAAGAAGCAAACGAAGCCCTTAGTTTGCGTGACGGTATCCACGGCTTGTTGTTGTTCAGCAGTTAATACGTGGGCATCGTTAAAGACGTGCTTGTCCGATGCCATCGGTGCGCAGGCTTCCACCCATCCGGCTTCGATAAGTAGCTTGAGCGCAGCGGGTGCGCTAGCGGACAGCTCACGCAGTTGCGTCCCTGTCATTGGCGCTTGCCGCAAAGCCCGCAAGATGCGTTGCTGCACGATACGACGCTTGGGTAGCGCCTCAATGTCCAGCGCACGCCCCGTCTCACTCAAGGCATAGATCAGCGACTGCTTGAGCACGATAGGCTCAACAGCGCGCAAACGTGATGGGAGCGCCGACAACACGGTCATGCCCAATGGGTAGTGGTAGTAGTCGCTACAGAACCGCAGCAGAGTCAATGTCTCGGCTGGCAAGGGCGGCACATCATCCAACACACACACGACAGCCTTGATGCGCGCCACGTCGAGTGCAGACTGTGTCACCCATTCCAGCGCAATGCCAACCACCTCTTTGCGACCAAACGGAACGACCACGCGCTGCCCAATTGCAGGCCGCATTCCCTCACTCACTTTGTAATCAAAAAGTGTTGACAAAGGTACGTCTAGCGCAACGCGAAGAACAGACATGTTAGGCGGAATCTCTCTGGTGATTTCTACGAAGTTTAGCGAATCGTATTGAGCTATAACGGTATTTTTTTCTTATGCACATTTCCTGTGGATAACAATGTGAACAAGCCATTCACAAGCTTGCTAACTCATCACTCCATATACGATTTTTTGATTTAGCTTATTTTGCGCACTCCCATATTAATCTTTAATAAACAATTGGTTGCGACTTAAAAACAAAAGGCCATGAGGATGCTTGCTCATGGCCTAGCGTCTAAATTTGCCCCTGTTTATAACCTTCTGGGCTACATACTGATTTTAATGATATTTTTTGCTCAACTCGTGCACCGCTTGCACCAGAACCGCCACATTATCTGGGTCGGTGTGTTGTGAGATACCGTGCCCCAAATTGAACACATGGCCACTGCCGAAACCGTAGCTACTCAACACCTTCTCAACTTCGCTGCGGATAACATCGGGCGTGGCGAACAACACCGTTGGGTCGAGGTTGCCTTGCAACGCAACCTTGTTGCCTACCTTTTGACGGGCAATACCAATGTCCATGGTCCAATCTAGGCCAACAGCATCGCAACCGCTGTTGGCGATGCTCTCGATCCACAAGCCACCGCCCTTGGTGAACACGATGGACGGGATGCGCACGCCGTCTTTTTCTTTAATGAGACCCTCCACGATGCGCTGGGTGTAGGCCAAGGAAAACTCGTGGAACGCCGCATGAGACAGCGCACCTCCCCATGAGTCGAAGATCATCACGGCTTGTGCACCCGCTTCGATCTGCGCGTTCAGATACGCAGTCACGGTCTGCGCGGTCGCCTCAAGGATGCTGTGCATCATCTTGGGATTCTTGTACATCATGGCCTTCACTTTGGCGTAGTCATCGCTACTGCCCCCCTCGACCATGTAACACGCCAAGGTCCACGGGCTGCCTGTGAAGCCAATCAACGGGATGCGCCCATCTAGTGTTTTGCGAATCTGCGACACCGCATCGGTCACATATTTTAGATCCGTGCCGATATCGGGCACATGTAATGCTTTTACATCTGCTTCCGTTACGATGGGCCGTTCAAACTTAGGGCCTTCACCATCGGAAAAATACAAGCCTAGGCCCATCGCATCGGGCACGGTCAGGATGTCCGAGAACAAGATCGCCGCATCCAGTGAAAAACGATCCACGGGCTGCAACGTCACTTCGGTCGCAAAGTCTGGATTCTTGCACAACCCCAAAAAACTACCTGCCTTGCGGCGAGTTGCGCGGTATTCAGGCAGGAAACGGCCCGCTTGGCGCATCATCCACAATGGGGTGTAATCAGTCGGCTGGCGCAACAAGGCGCGCAGAAAGGTGTCGTTCTTAACTTTGAAATTCATTGTTTTTTCCCGAATTTAATTGCTAAAACCTGAATTAAAAACTGTCCACGAAAAACACGAAGCTCACGAAAAAACCGAAGTAAAAATTTTTCCTAACAATATGCAACCACATACCTGAGGATTATTTTCTATGTTCGTGTCTTTCGTGCTTTTGGTGGACAAATGTTTTTGAGTTAACGCGGCAAAACAGAAGTGCCCATGAGGAACTCGTCCACTGCACGTGCTGCTTGACGACCTTCGCGGATCGCCCATACCACTAAGGATTGACCCCGACGCATATCGCCCGCTGCGAACACCTTCTGCACATTGGTCTGATAACAACCTGCGCCTTCGGTGGATGCCTTCGCATTGCCGCGTGCATCTTTCTCCACGCTGAATGCATCCAGCACTTGCGCCAAGGGATTGGTGAAGCCCATCGC
>JAVHQF010000045.1:0-4811 GCA_036170995.1 Sideroxydans sp.
AATATCCCAATCTTCATTGATACGTGGCGCTACCCATAAGAACAGCGGCATTGGCCTCATCGCCTGAAAATACTGGCATCCCCATTCGGCATCGAGCGCTGTATAGATGTCAAACAACAGGCTTTCCAGCAAGTTGTTCAGGACTGGGCCAAGTTCGCTCCATTCAGAAATGGCTGTCCATTTCGCATCATCTGGCTGCTGCTTTGTGTGGGTGTTGACCTTTTGATGTGCGCTGGCGACTTGCTTGAATTTGTCAATGTCATTGATATTGCATGCCTCAATCAGGGACTGGAGCAACTCGTCGATGTTTAATGCCTGTTCGACCGAGTATGGAAGTAGTATTCCATCGGCGACCTCCATGCTTTGGACCCATGATGCCCACAGGCCAGCATTGCCATCAGCTTTCTTTGGGGAGGTTGCAAATTGTGCTGAGATTTCGTCTGCTGACCATCTGTTCTTTTTGCCTTGTTCATGAGCCCACGCCATTGCGTTTTCTTGAATGCGCTCAACGGTAGATGCGCGCACTTTGTCAAGATTGCCCTGCGCAATGCGTCCACCGGAAAGACCGGTGATTTCAGTCAACAAAGGGCGCAAACTTTTCCCATGAATTTGTCCGAGGGTTGCCAATGGAGCCAGCGCCATAGCTTCCAGGATTTGCTTCACGGCGCAACGCTCCGATGGAATTTGAATTGAACTCAAAGCGACCAACTGCTATCACAACTGATGTATGACCGAAAACTGACGGAGTGTCTGTTGTGCCTTGGCCCAGAACGGCCCCACTAATTGGAACAGCATCCAAAAAATCAGTGCGTACTCGGCTAACAACACGTAACCCGTCCATGCACACGGCGTACACGCGTCATTGACCAACAGCCAGGACAGGGCCAACATTGACAGGGCAGCGGCGGAAGCGGAAGTGTCGCGCCCGAGTCGACAGAACCAATACAACAATTTTGGTTGTGTCCTTATTTGGATCGGCTGACCCTGTTTCCACCGCAGCGCACAGGATCGAAACGCATTGCGAACTTCAGCATGGGATAGTCTGAGCTCAAGGATTTTTCGGCGAATCAGCCAACGTTCCTGTGTGGTTAAAGGACATCGGCCAAATTCAAGGTCACTAAGGGCAATATCCAAGGTGTTTACCAATCGTGAGTGATCACTAAATCCCTTGGATTGGTAGCCAATTTGACGACGACCCATGCTGATTTTTGAGCATGTCACAGGCCAAAAAAGCCACTGCCACCACTTGAATCGGTAATTCTTCACATACCAAAGTGGGCGAGCAGCGTGGAAATCAATATTTTCAGCGACGGCATCGGCATCGCCTGATTGAGTAGCAGCAGAAAGAATGGATGCCCAGACTTTTTGAACGCTGGCTTCAATAGGTTCAGGATCGCTTTCCATGGTGAGTCCAAATCGATTCAATCAATGGCAGAGGATCAAATTCGCCCATCCCGTCTCCTACATGGTTTTTCGATTGACTTTGTTGAATGGTTGCATACAACTCTGAGACCATTTTCCAACGATAACTGCTTGGGCAAGCGGGAGCAAAGCGCATCAAAAAGTAGTCCACATGCTCGTAGGCCTGTTGCAACCTTTGCCAGTTAATGCTTGAGTTGCCACCGAATACGGTATTGATTTCTTCGTTTGAGTGGCCAAACAATACAAACGGGATGTCAATACCAGATGGTTGCAACTCGCGCAGATAGGCTGTAGTGGGCTCGGTTGCGCCAGTTTCATAGGAAACCTGAGTGGCGCGACTGATGCCACCTATGGATGCCAAATCCGACTGCTTTAAAGCCAAACGGCCTCTGGCTTCGCGGAGACGATCACCGATTCCTGCTTTGAGTGTAAAAAAATCATCAAATAGGTTTGACAAGTCGAATAAACCTTACATAAAATTCAATAAAACCAGACAAACCAATTGTGATTACTTCGCCTGCATCTGTCAAACAAGCCTTCTCAGACAACGGGATAAGCATTCGTGACTGGGCTCGCGTGAATGGATTTGGGGAGACGCTGGTGTATGCCGTTCTAAATGGCAAGAACAAAGCGAGCCGAGGGGAAAGCTACCGTATCGCCGTGGCGCTGGGCATTAAACAGCAGCCGGACGCAACGACCGCACCGGCATACATCCAATCAGTTCTAGGGCATTCGCGGCGGGCAAGCGCTTTTGATCCCCCATTTAGCAACACATCCTCAAAGAATTTGGAGACGAGCATGACCTAAAAAAAAGCCGATCAATCCGAAGACCGACCGGCAGGAGTGCTGATAAAAAATCAGTAAGCACACGTAGTTTCCTCCAGTACTTCCCGGTTGTCAAGTAATTTTTACTCCTGAATCACATCAGGGTTGATTTTCTTTGCCTGGAGAAATTATGGAACCCTCGAAACGGAAGGTGGTGCAGCGCTCGCCTGCCCATACAGTGCGTTTACTTCATCTACCGCACCTACAAAAAACGCCCGTCGAAGCCGAGTCCGCGCTTGAACGTGACTTTGTCCAAATTGCAGCGCTGTTCAGTTTCACCGAGTCAATTGAGCATCAACCATTCAGACTTGTCTGGGACGATGCCAGTTACACGCCTGACTTTCTCATCCGCTTCAAGGATGCCAGTCAATTGGTGGTTGAGGTCAAACCTTTGGTGAAGGTTGACAAATACCGGGCACTTTTTGACCGTGCATCAGAAAAACTCAAAGGGCACAAGTTGCCATTCATGGTGGCAACCGACACCCAACTTCAAGCTGGACAGCGTGTTGCTAACGCACTTTTGATTCGGCGCTATGCAAAGACCAGCTTTACGGAATCTTCCTGTGATCGCGCTATCAAGTTGGTTGAGGTTCGCAGTGATGGGATGTCATTTCTGGAATTGTGCTCTGACACGCCAATCTCGCGCGAGTTGATTTTGCACCTTGTCGCAAGGCGACGACTGGCCGTTAGTCCTAATTTGGCCATCGGTTCGAATGCTATGGTTTTTCCGGTCAACCATCTCAAGGAGCAAAGTCATGCGATTCAGTTTGCAAGCTGGTTTGACGCTGAGATTTGGGGCTAACACCTATGAACTCGTGCGAGAGCTTGGGGGTGACGAATTCCAGTTTGAAGAGACCAAGACACGCCGTCCCAAGATCATGACCAAGGATGAAATCGTCCAAGGGGTTTACGACAAAAAATTTGAAGTCGTTCTTGCTGTTGCCTTGACTGGCAAAGGAAATACGCAAGACAACGACAACAACATCATAGATTTGTCTTCGTTGACATCGCGAGAACGAAAGACATTGGACCGTCGGTATGAGTACGTCAAAGCACTGCAGCGTGCCAAGGTGACCAGGGGCCAAAGACATAGGGTTGGTACTGTGATTGCTGCTGTCTCTTTAAAACTGGAGGAAAAAAAACCACCATCGACATCGGCAGTCATGAAATGGGCACGTGACTATCAGACAAAAGGTGGCAATGTCATTGCCTTGGTTGATCGCTATCGGCTTGCACCACGTTCCAAACAGATTCCTCAAGTCCTAGAAGATACGGTCTGGAAGGTACTCAAGCGCAGCTACTTTACGCGGGATCGCCACAGCGCCCGGCACGCTTTTGATCAACTGCAAACTGAAATCGACAAGATGGTTAAAGCCGGGGAGATTGCCGTCAACGACGCGGCTATCAGTTACCCAACATTGACACGCCGGATTAAGGACGTTGATCTATATCACCGTGTTGCCACCCGAGAAGGGTCGGCGCGTGCGCGGATGGTGTGCCGGACATCGTTTCCAGATGGATATCCGGAATATCCACTTGAAAGGGTCGAAATTGATCACACACCCTTGAACTGGGTGGTGGTGTGTGATCGGACTGGTTTGCCATTGGGCCGGCCAGTTTTGACGATCATGATCGATGCGTATTCGGGCTACATCCTTGGCTTTTATTTGTCATTCCATGGGCCAGGACTGACATCTGTCAGTGGCGTCGTCAGGAGTGCACTGCAAGCCAAAAGCGAAATTGTTCGAAGTGCCAATTTGACTAACCCATGGCTAAGCCATGGTCTAGGCGACGAGTGGGTGCTTGATAACGGACTGGAGTTTCACAGCTTTGGCTTCAAGCAAATGGCGATGGTGCTGGGTGTTGACCTGATGTACTGCCGAGTCAGAACGCCATGGCTGAAGCCGAGAGTCGAGCGATTTTTTTCAACTTTAAACACCATCACATTGGCAAAAGGTAAGGTCAGCAAGCGGGTTGCCAACGTGATGAATATCGACCCATACAAAGATGCGGCCATCACATTTTCAGATCTGGTCAATGGACTGCTGCAATTTTTTGTGGATGTCCATCCGTTTGAGCCAAACTGGCGAAAAATGGCGCGGCCCTTTGATTTGTTCAAAGAGGGGCTGGAGCGCTGTCCACCCGCAATTTACCCAGGCAGCCTCGATGACCTAAAACTAGCCTCGGGCATGTCAAAAATTCTGACTTTTGGCCAGGGAGGTATCGAAAACCTTGGTTTGCCATATGGCAGTTACGAATTCAAAGAACTGGCCAATCGGCATGGGACGGGCATCAAAGTCTTGTGTAAATGGGACCCTGACGACATGAGTCAACTCTTTGTGCAGGACCCCAAGACATTGCAGTGGATGACCGCTGAGTGCAGGTGGAAGCAATATTCAAATGGGTTGAGCCATAACCAACATCGCCTCATCAGGAAGTTCGCACAACAGGAGTTGAAGGCTTCTGGCGCGCTGGAAAACCTGCTTGCCGCAAAGCAACGCTTGCATGACTGTTGGTGCCGACGCTGATTTGAGCCACTTGCCGGATTTGCAATGAGCCAGTTG
>JAVHQF010000046.1:0-1038 GCA_036170995.1 Sideroxydans sp.
ACGCACGGTGGTGTGGGAGGGGTAAGATCGTGAGGTCTTCCCCTATCCCGATTAGAGCTTGTTGGAGCGCCAAATGCCTATAAGCCCCTCAAAGGATTGGAAATACGTTGTGATGCTTGTCGTGACTATCGCAGGCGTGTTTTCACCAATTTGGATTACACGCTTCCAGTTACCGGACAAACAGGTTCTTGTGCGAGAGATTTCGCAATCAGCAATACAGTCCGTAACGAAGGGTACGGTGCCAGACCTCCAACTGATGGTAGATGGCACTCCCTTATCTGACCCGTATTATTCCGTCTTGGAAATATCGAATGACGGAGACAGGCCAATTGTAGTTCGAGATTTCGAAGCTCCCTTAGAGATACAGCTTGGGAAAGATCGAGCCGTAGTTCGTGCAAGAGTTTCCGAAAAATCACCCACTGATGTCACCGCCGACGTTACCTGGGAAAAGAATATTGTCCGGCTAGCCCCAACATTGCTAAATCCGAAAGATAAATTGATAGTTGCTGTCCTGAGCACGGGAGGGGCACCAGAGTTTGTTGTAAGGGCTCGCATTGCCGGAGTTGGGTCAGTTCCGGTAATCAAGACTGAGAAACAAAAGCCAAAGCTAGTTCTTTCAATCATGCTCTTGGCAGGGGCGTTCTTGTGTGCGGTACCAAGTTTAGCTGCCTACTCTCGGTGGACGCCATTCGCACCGAAGGGAACTTTGGTGATGCTAAGGCTACGTACAACTCTAGCAATGGCTTTCGTGCTTCAGTTTACAGCGATCGGCTTAGTCATCAGTTTGTTATCCATTCATGAGATTGAATCGTACTGGCAATCGATGCTTGCAATATTCGCCGTATTCGTTATCTCTTTTCCGTTCGCCAGATTGCTCGAACCTCACTCTGCCAATGATCACCCGTCTGAACCCAAGCTCTAACCCGGCAGTGAACCGGACCTGCGCGAAAAGCCGCGCAGGTCCGGTTACTTCTACGTTAGAGCGGATAAAGGGGACGCAACCCTTTTAGTTATCTTCGTTAACCTTATTTGGCCGCC
>JAVHQF010000047.1:0-4809 GCA_036170995.1 Sideroxydans sp.
CGCAGCTGGTGTGCAGCATCGGCGATAAAGCGTTGGTGCGAGCGCATCACGGCTTGCAGTCGTTCCAGCAGATCATTCACTGCGTCGATGAGCGGATGAACCTCTTCTGGTGCTTGGCTAGCATCCAACCGACTCAAGTCGTCGCGCTTCCGATGGATAACGTGGCGGCGTAATGTTTCCAATGGAGTCAGCCCCTGCTTCAATGCAAACCACACCGCTGCCACCGCGATGAGAATCAGCAACAATTGCGGAATGACGATATTGGCGAGAATGCCTCGAATGAGCGCTTGGCGCTGATTGATGGTTTCCGACAGATAAAGTTGATACAAGGTCTGACTGTCGGGGTTGTAAAAAATCAGACTCACCGTGCGCGTTTTTTTTCCGCCATGTTCCCCGTTGTTAAATAGGGGGCCAATCTTGCCGTATCGGTAAGTTAAGGGACGACCGAGATTCACATTGCCCACGAGTTTATGTCCATCCTTGTCGCTGACGGTGTAGAACACCTCGTCTGGCATGGTGAGCGACTTGCCATCGGGCAGTTTCAGGTCGAGATCGAGCCGTTCCTTACCTCCGCCCAAGCGAAGTTCTGCGCCCACGGCATATGCGCGTTGTAGCAACACTTCATCGTAAGGCTTGTTGGCGTAGTTGAGGGTGGCGACGTATCCAGCGATGGTACTAAACAGCCACAAGACGAACAGCGGCGTGAGCAACCAATTGATGAGGTGGCCGCGTAATGAGAATGTGCTGTCCTCTCTTAAGCTCATCCTTTAGCTGTTCTGCTCGGTCACTTTGTCGATGATGTAGCCCAAGCCCCGAATGGTGCGGATGGTGACGCCGGCGGGTTCGATCTTCTTGCGCAGGCGATGGATATAGACCTCGATGGCGTTGCCGCTAGCTTCTTCTGCGTAGCTGTACAAGCGTTCCAGCAACTGATCTTTGCTAGTGACCCAGCCCATGCGCGACATCAGTGCTTCCAATACACTTAACTCGCGCGTGGTGAGTTCCAGCAAATGGCCGCTAATCATGGCGCGCCGCCCAACACTGTCAAAGGAGAGCGCGCCACAACTGAATACAGGATTCACGCCACACTGACCACGACGGAGCAGGGCGCGAACTCGGGCCTCCAATTCGGGCAAGCTGAACGGCTTCACCATGTAATCGTCCGCGCCTAAATCCAATCCTTTGACGCGGTCGCCCTCTGCATCGCGCGCGGTGAGGATAATGACGGGAACTTGTTTGTTCTTTTCGCGCAGGCTGCGCAACACGCTGAATCCATCCACCTTGGGCAAGCCCACATCGAGGATGACCAGATCGAAAGGTTGCTCTCCACTCAAAACGAGATTGGCGGTCTGCCCATCTTTGACACAGTCCACGGCATAGCCTGACTGCTTCATGGAGCGACACAATCCATCGGATAGCACTTCATCATCTTCGGCGATCAGGATGCGCATAGGGTTGTAAGCTGTTTGTAAGGATGCGGCATTAAGGTTCGAGTGCAGAGTGTTAGATAGCAGATTCCAACATTCTCAAGGGGTATTTTAAGTGGTGGCTGTGAATTGTCCAAGTCTTGCAACTGTACAAGGTCATTCACGGTTTTTTTTATTCTTCACTCCAGAGAAGCATCGCAACAGCAAGGAATGCGGGTGCGATGCATTTTTAATAAATCAGGGGGCAATATGCAACTTACTGAGAGGCATAAAGAGTACTGGCAGAAGAATCTCCGCATGACTGGGTTTTTGTTGGTGATATGGTTCGTCGTCACCTTCGTCATTGCCTATTACGCGCGTGAGCTTCAATCCATCAGCTTCATCGGCTTTCCTATCTCCTTCTATATGGGAGCACAGGGTTCGCTGATCATCTACGTGGCGATCATTTGGTATTACGCCCATTACATGAACAAACTCGACCTAGAGTATGGCGTACATGAAGGAGACGAATAATGGCTACGCAATCTCAATCGCAGTTCTTCTCGCAACTTAAGCGTTACTACTCCTTTTACACGGGTGGGTTCATCGCTTTCGTCATCATCGTCGCTATCCTTGAACAGATGGGTGTGCCCAATAAGATCTTGGGCTACATCTTCTTGGCTGCCACCGTCTTGCTGTATGCAGGCATCGGCGTGATGTCCAGAACGGCGGACGTGTCGGAATACTACGTGGCAGGACGGCGTGTCCCCGCCTTGTTCAACGGTATGGCAACCGGTGCGGACTGGATGTCTGCCGCGAGCTTCATCGGTATGGCGGGTACCTTGTATCTGTCCGGCTATGACGGCTTGGCCTTCGTGCTGGGTTGGACCGGCGGTTACTGTCTGGTGGCGTTGCTGCTGGCACCGTATCTGCGCAAGTTCGGCCAGTTCACCATCCCTGACTTCTTGGGTGCACGTTATGGCGGCAACATCCCCCGTTCCATCGGCGTGTTCGCCGCGATCCTGTGCTCGTTCACCTATGTGATCGCGCAGATCTACGGCGTGGGCCTGATCACCAGCCGCTTCACTGGTCTGGAATTCAGCGTTGGTGTGTTCGCCGGTCTGGGCGGCATCTTGGTGTGCTCCTTCCTCGGCGGCATGCGTGCGGTGACTTGGACTCAAGTCGCGCAGTACATCATCTTGATCGTGGCGTACATGATCCCTGTGGTGTGGCTGTCGGTTAAGCACACAGGCAATCCAGTTCCTCAAGTGGCTTACGGTTATGTGTTGGAAAAAGTGACTGCACGTGAAAAAGTGCTGAACGACCCAACCACACCGGAAGGCGCGAAAGAAGCTGAAGTGCGTGCCATCTTCAAGACTCGCCAAGAGACTGCCGAAGGCAAGTTAAAGGCATTGGAAGCAGGCGGTGCAGCGTATCTGGCTGAAGAGAAAGGCAAGCTGGAAAAAGTAGCGGCTGATCTGAAAACAGCGACACCTGCGGCTGATCCAGCTGCCGTGGCCGCAGCCGACAAAGCCGTTGCCGACTTCCCTGTGGATGCCGCTGCCGCAAACGCCGCGTGGAAGAAAGCCGCAGCCAGCGCAAAGGCTAAAACCGCGCCTATCGCCGCGCATGCGGAGCCCTTTGCGGGTAAAGACCAAGCGGCCATTGACAAGAAACGTAAGAATTTCTTGGCGTTGGTATTGTGCTTGATGGTGGGTACGGCAGCGTTGCCGCACATCCTGATGCGTTACTACACTACGCCATCGGTGAAGGAAGCGCGTAAGTCGGTGTTCTGGTCGTTGTTCTTCATCTTCCTGCTCTACTTCACAGCACCTGCGCTGGCGGTATTGGCTAAGTTCGACGTCTACACGCTGTTGGTGGGTTCGAGCTTCTCCGAGTTGCCAAGCTGGGTCGCATCGTGGGCTGCGGTTGATAAGACACTGATGAGCGTGACCGACATCAACAAGGACGGCATCGTGCAACTGGCTGAGATCACCATCGGTGGTGACTTGATCGTGTTGGCGACACCTGAGATCGCGGGTCTGCCTTACGTGATCACAGGCTTGGTGGCTGCGGGTGGTTTGGCTGCTGCGCTGTCCACTGCGGACGGTCTGCTGTTGACCATCGCTAACGCCTTGTCACATGACGTGTACTACAAGATGATCGACCCGCATGCGCCCACGACTCGTCGTCTGGCCATCTCCAAAGGTCTGTTGTTGGTGGTCGCGGTGATTGCTGCCTACGTTACTTCGCTCAAACCAGGTGACATCTTGTTCCTGGTCGGTGCGGCGTTCTCGCTGGCTGCTTCCGCGTTCTTCCCGGCACTCGCATTGGGCGTGTTCTGGAAGCGCGCCAACAAGTGGGGCGCGATCCTCGGTATGGCGGGCGGTCTGGGTACCTGTATGTACTACATGTACATGACCTATCCGTTCTTCGGGGTGAATGCGCCACTGTGGTGGGATATCAACCCGATCTCCGGAGGCCTCTTCGGCATGACAGCCGGTTTCATCGGTGTGTTCGTCGGCAGCCTGTTGACAGCACCGCCGGAAAAAGAAGTGCAGGAATTGGTTGACCACGTGCGTTATCCGAATCTGGAAGGCGACTTCGATACCAAGGCAGCATAAGCAATCCCCGTAGCAAGTAGTGATGGAACGGCCTGCGCAAGCAGGTCGTTTTATTTTGTGTGGAAGATTTTAGTTGCGTTGTGGTACGGAGTAGATTTCGCGAAAGTGGAGATGTTTAGACCACGAGGTCGGCGATCAGATGCTGAAGGTCAGAACGACCCGTATCTTGGATTAAATGGCGGGTCATGAGTGGATCGAAGCGATGCAAGTGCATAACGACCTCGGTGACCCGTTCAGGTTGATTCAAGTGGTGGTGTGCCATGCCGAGCGCATACCAAGCGTGCGGATTCATCGGCTGTTGAGTCGCCGCTTCATGCAGTGCTTCAGCAGCCTCTGCATGATTTCCCTGCTTCGCAAAACAGATGCCTAGGCCATACCACGCGCGATCAAGTTTTGGATTGATGCGGGTCGCAGCCTGAAAGGCGCTGATGCCATCCTCTAGCTCACCGTTCTTGTCGCAGGCGAAACCCAGGTTGAACAGCATAGAGGCGTTGTTTGGCTCGACACTTAATACCTCGCGGAAATGCGTTGCCGCTGCACCGAACTCCCCCCTCTTGGCGTGGATGAAAGCGATGCGCTCTACTGGGCGGATGAACTCGGGTGCTGCTAGACGAGTTAGGCGATAGGCTTCTAAAGCTTGATTTTCTTTGCCCAAAAACTGGAGCGTTTGGGCGTGCAGATAGTGTCGCCATTTCTCGAAATTCATCAGATTTTTCCAATTGGTGCGCTCAAAAACCAAGTGCAACATTTTCAGAGGAAAATATTGCATGGGAAAATTA
>JAVHQF010000048.1:0-20791 GCA_036170995.1 Sideroxydans sp.
CACTTTAGCAATTACCAGCCGGATTCTCGTTCTGATGATGCAGTGATTTTGTGAATGGAAAGGTCAGCTCCATTGAACTCTTCTTCAGGGTCTAACCGAATTCCGACGATTTTCTTCAATAGGGCATACACGATGAACCCTCCCACAAACGCGATGCCCACGCCCATCAATGTACCAATGAGTTGTGAAATGAAGCTGACACCTCCAACGCCACCCAGCGCCTTAGCGCCAAAGATACCCGCAGCAATTCCGCCCCATGCTCCGCATAAACCGTGCAATGGCCACACACCAAGTACATCATCTATCTTCCAACGATTTTGCGTCAGGGTGAACATAACGACGAACAGTGCTCCAGCGATGCCCCCTACGAGAAGTGCACCCATAGGATGCATCAAGTCCGACCCAGCACAGACAGCGACCAATCCTGCAAGTGGACCGTTATGCACGAAGCCGGGGTCGTTTTTACCCAACCACAAGGCGGTAAGCGTACCGCCAACCATCGCCATCAAGGAATTGACAGCAACGAGGCCACTGATGCCATTGATGGTCTGCGCAGACATGACATTAAAACCAAACCAACCTACGGTCAGTATCCAAGCGCCCAATGCCAAAAATGGGATGCTGGAAGGTGGGTGCGCAGAGATGCGTCCTTCTTTGTTGTAACGTCCACGTCGCGCACCCAGTAGCAACACGGCTGCCAAACCTATCCAGCCACCTACTGCATGCACGACGACCGATCCTGCGAAGTCATGGAAGCCTGCACCAAAAGTGGTCTTCAACCACTCTTGGACGCCGTAGTGATTGTTCCAAGCGATTCCCTCAAAAAAGGGATAGACGAATCCCACCAACAGGAAAGTGGCCGCGAGTTGCGGATTGAATTTCGCGCGTTCCGCGATGCCCCCCGAAACGATGGCGGGAATGGCCGCCGCAAAGGTCATTAGAAAGAAAAATTTAACTAAGTCGTAGCCGTTCTTCTGTGCAAGTTGCTCTGCGCCCACAAAGAAGTTGACACCGTAAGCTATGCTGTAACCAATAAAGAAATAAGCGAGAGTGGAGATAGCAAGGTCGCTCAATATCTTGACCAAGGCGTTGACTTGGTTTTTTTTGCGCACTGTGCCTAATTCAAGAAAGGCGAACCCCGCATGCATAGCCAGCACCATGATGGCACCTAACAAGACGAACAACACGTCACTGCTGAATTTCAACTCTTCCATACTGCTCTCCTATTGTGCGACCGGCATATTGTCAGCAAGAACCGTTCCAAAAACACAACCCACTGAAATATATAATGATATATATTAAGTGAATAAATTCGTGCGGGATTAATTTGCCTAATTGGTGCAATTTATTGTGAATGCACTGCGATGCGCACCATTTAAGTGCGCATTCTTACTTCCAATCTTTGAGATGTTTTTCCAGCCAGAACAAACCGACGATGGTTTTTCCATCGGTGATTTTACCTAGATGTATCCACTCGATAGCTTCTTCCAGAGAGAGCTCAAACACTTCAAGGAACTCACCTTCATCCAGTTTTCTACCTCGGTGCGTCAAACCGCGCGCGATGAAGTATTCCAAACGTTCATCAGAGTAGCCAATGCACGGGAAAGCTGAGGTCAGCTTTGTCCATTCGCGCGCCACATAGCCTGTTTCTTCCAGTAGTTCGCGTTGTGCGGTGACGAGGATGTCCTCCCCCTTGTCGATCTTACCCGCAGGTAGCTCAATGAATTCCTGACGCGGTGGATAACGATACTGGCGTTCCATCAAGAGCTTGCCGTTATCTAACATGGCTAATATGACGACTGCCCCAGGGTGTATTAGATATTCACGGGTACTGGTCGCGCCATCTGGCAGTAGTACTTTGTCCTTACGAACTTCAAGAAAATCGCCGCTATATACCAGTTCGCTGTCAATTTGTTTTTCTGTGAGATACATTCCTACTTCCTAGAAAGCAATACTCCCGCCGTAGCGGGAGTATTTGTTGATTGAACGTAAGCAATCAATGCAGCAACAAAGATTGTTGCACCGCCACCGCGCAGACTGACATTAGTGCGCCAGGCAAGACTCCTAACACCAACACCGCGAGGCCATTGATGGAAATCAGTAACGCACTGTCTGGTTGTACATTAATTTTCTCGTGACTCTCAGGTGCATCGAAATACATCAACTTAAGCACGCGCAAGTAATAGAACGCACCGATGAGCGAGAACAATACAGCGACTACGACCAGCGTAATGTGGCCAGCCTGAACTGCGGCATTCAACACGGAGAATTTTGCAAAAAAGCCAATAGTGCCAGGAATACCCGCCATCGAGAGCATCAGCAACATCATCATCAGAGCCAACCACGGACTGCGTTGGTTGAGCCCCTTAAAGTCGTACAAGTTATCCGCCTCAAATCCTTCGCGCGACAACAACATTATCATGGCGAATCCACCCAAGCTCATCAGCACATAGGCAATGGCATAAAACATGGAAGAACCATAACCTTCGAGTGAGCCGCTCAACACACCAACCAAAAGGAAGCCCATGTGTGCGATGGTTGAGTAGGCAAACATGCGTTTGATATTGGTTTGTGAGATGGCCGTGATGTTACCCACGGCCATTGAGAGTACCGCCAGCACCATCAGCATACCAGACCAATGCACCATCATTGGCTGTAACGATTCAACCAAGATGCGCATGACAAAAGCAAAGGCGGCCAGCTTGGGGGCGGTGCCAATGAACATGGACATAGCGGTTGGTGCACCGTGGTACACATCAGGCACCCACATGTGAAAGGGAGCCACTCCCAACTTGAAGGCCAGTCCTGCAACCAAGAAGGCTAGGCCGAACACTAATAATGAGACATTAGGAGTGCCGTTGGCGAGAACATGAGCGATGGTTTGTATGTCGAGCGAACCCGTCGCGCCGTAGATCATTGACATGCCGTACAACAGAAAGCCAGAAGCCATCGCCCCTAGGATGAAATACTTCATCGCTGATTCCGTGGCTGTTGCCGAGTCGCGCTGCAATGCGACCATCGCATACAGACTTAAAGCTAGTATCTCCAACCCCATGTAGAGGGTGACGAAATTACTGGCAGAGATCATTACCATCATGCCCAGAGTGGAAAGCAACACCAAACTAAGAAACTCGCCAGAAAACAATCCGCGCGTGATGAGATAGCTACGTGAATAGACCAGCATCATGGAGACCGCTAGATAGGTTAATAGCTTGAGCACGTCGGACATCAAGTCGTCCACGAACATATTGTTGAATAGATGCGCAACACCAAATTCGTGGGTCGCCACCGTGATGAGCGAACATCCCAACAATGTGATCTGCACCAGCAGATATGTCATGGTTTTTGTCTTGCCTGTGATGAGGACATCCAGAACCAAGGTAACGCTCAACATGATGAGCAAAAATATCTCAGCGTATGCGGGGAATAATGTGGAGATATAAGTCATAACTTCCTCTTAGATTTTTGAGCGTGCCAAGTGAACTAACAGGTCGTTCACTGATGCATGCATGACCTCGCTCAAAGGTAATGGATAAAGCCCCATCACCAACACACTGATTGCCAATGCAGTCATCACCAGAATTTCGCGTGCGCCGATGTCGTGCAGATGTTTGACGTGGTCGTTGCTGACCGCACCGAACACGACACGCTTGTACATCCACAAAGTGTAAGCAGCACCAAACACTAGTGTGCTAGCGGCTGCGAAGGCGTACCAAAAGTTGACTTTGACCGCACCCATGATGACCATGAACTCACCCACGAAACCACTGGTTCCTGGCAGGCCACTGTTGCCCATAGCGAACAGCATGAAAAATGCCGCGAACACAGGCATTGTATTGACCACTCCACCATAGTCCACGATCTGGCGAGAATGCACACGGTCATACATCACGCCAATACACAGGAACAATGCACCAGCAACAAAGCCATGCGAAATCATCTGCAGCAACGCCCCTTCCATACCGTAGGTGTTGAAGATAAAAAAGCCGAGGGTTACAAAACCCATGTGCGAGATGGAGGAATACGCCACCAGTTTCTTCATATCGGCTTGCGTTAGCGCGACCAAGCCAATGTACACCACCGCAATCAGCGACAGCGCAATCATAAGACCCGACAACTGGTGGCTCGCATCGGGTGCAATAGGCATGGCAAAACGGATGAAACCGTAGGCTCCCACCTTCAACATAATCGCGGCCAGCACCACTGAACCACCCGTAGGCGCCTCGACGTGAGCATCAGGCAGCCAAGTATGGACGGGGAACATCGGCACTTTCACGGCAAAGGCGAAGAAGAAAGCGATGAAAATAAGTATCTGCGCATCCAGTGGGATCGGCAGTTGATGGTAATCCAAGATCGAGAAGCTACCACCTGAATGCAGGTACAGATACAAGAATGCCACCAGCATCAACAAAGAACCCAGCAGGGTGTACAAGAAAAATTTAAGCGCCGCATAAACTCGATTGGGCCCGCCCCACACACCGATGATGATGAACATTGGAATCAACATCGCTTCCCAAAACACATAGAACAGCATCGCATCCAAAGCTGCAAATACGCCGTTGATTAGGCCAGACATGATGAGGAAACTGGCCATGTATTGCGCCACGCGCTTTTCGATGACTTGCCATCCCGCGATAACGACAATCACGGTAAAGAAGCTGTTGAGCAAAATGAATAACATCGAGATGCCATCAACACCCAAGTTATAGTGGATATTAAAGTGTCGAATCCACTCCTTCATCTCGACGAACTGCATCGCACTCGTCATGCGGTCGAACCCTGTATAGAGCGGGAGGGTCACCAATAGTCCCAGCACCGCACCCACCAAGGCAATGATTCTTGCTAGGGGTGCGTTACGATCATTACCAGTCGCTAGCGCCAGCAACCCAAAGACGATGGGAAGCCAGATGGCGACGCTTAACAGTGGATATCCAAAAATCATGCTTTATTCCTTCATCTCTTCTCTGATGCCACCCATGAATGTTGCTTCTAGAAATTCTGTTTTCAGGATGGAGTGCAAGGTGCACGAAGCGTAGCAACCAGAATGTACGTGTTGTACATGAGGATTGCGAGCACCGCGCAACGCCGCGATTAGCCCGACAACTGGATTGATTGAAGTGTCCATTAGAACCAAGTGCGTACCGTTAACAGTAGCGATACGCCAACAATCATCCAAAACGCGTAATGATAGACATAGCCAGTTTGGAAACCACGCAATACGCCTGAGAACATGCCTACCACTTTTGCCGAACCATTCACAAAGAAACCATCAATCAACCTTACGTCACCGAATTTCCAAAGATAACGACTCACACTGCGCGCCCCTCCTGCAAAGAACCAATCATTGAAACGGTCGAAGTAATATTTTTGATCGAGCAATGTGTACACTGGTGCGAACATCTTCTGAATTTTCGCTGGAATCTCAGGACGTTTCAGATACAAGAACCATGCTGAAGCAACCCCAGCAACAGCCAACCAGAAGGGTAAGGTCGTCATGCCATGCAAGGCCATTCCAACGGCACCTTCGTAATGCTCATACATCTCATGCATCGCGGGATGATTGTCAGAGATGAAGATTGCATCACCAAAATAATCCGTGTGCAGGAAAGTGCCGATGGTGAAGAAACCAATACCAACAGAGGGAATCGCCAACAAGATCAAAGGCAAGGTGATAACCCATGATGTCTCGTGCGGCTTTTGACCAGGAGCCAAGCCATGATGTTCATCGTGTCCGTGGTGGTCATGGTCGTGATGCGCTTTGCCAAAACGTTCTTCTCCGTGGAATACAAGGAAGTACATGCGGAAAGAATAGAAGGCAGTTACGAACACACCAGCGACCACCGCGAAATACGCGAAGCTTGATCCAGGAAGGGTGGTCAATTGTACAGCCTCAATGATGCTATCCTTCGAGTAGAAGCCTGAGAAGAATGGCGTACCAATCAGGGCTAGAGAACCAATCAATGAGGTGATCCATGTGATTGGCATGTATTTACGCAAGCCACCCATATTGCGGATGTCCTGATCGTGATGCATCGCAATGATGACCGATCCCGCAGCCAAGAATAGCAAGGCTTTGAAGAAAGCGTGAGTCATCAAGTGAAAGATCGCGCCCGTGTACATCGAAGCACCCAGCGCCACGGTCATGTAACCCAATTGCGACAAGGTCGAGTAGGCGACCACACGTTTTATGTCGTTCTGGATGATGCCGAGGAAGCCCATGAACAAGGCCGTGATAGCGCCGATGATAAGTACAAAAGACAGTGCAGTGTCGGACATCTCAAACAAGGGCGACATACGCGCCACCATGAAGATGCCTGCCGTTACCATAGTCGCCGCGTGGATCAATGCTGAGATCGGTGTCGGACCTTCCATCGAATCAGGCAACCACACATGCAATGGGAACTGAGCACTCTTACCCATCGCACCGATGAACAATAAAATACAAATCGCGGTAATCAAATTCCACGAAACGCCAGGGATGGGCGCAAAATCGTTGGCATAGTTATGTGCATTGGTGAACACCGTTTGATAGTCCAGTGTGCCAAACACCATCAACACCAGCGCAATGCCCAATAAGAATCCAAAGTCACCCACGCGGTTGACCAAGAAGGCTTTGAGGTTGGCATAGATTGCTGTCGGTTTGGTGTACCAGAAACCGATGAGCAGATAAGAAACTAGACCCACCGCTTCCCAACCGAAAAACAGTTGCATGAAGTTGTTTGCCATCACCAGCATCAGCATGGAGAAGGTGAACAAAGAGATATAGCTGAAGAAACGTTGATAGCCAGGGTCTTCTTGCATGTATCCGATGGTATAGATGTGAACCATCAAGGATACGAAGGTGACCACCAACATCATGGTCACGGTGAGTTGGTCAATTAGGAAGCCCACTTGAAAGCTGGCATCCCCCGAGGTAAGCCAAGTGTAAATCGGTCCGTTGAAATGGTTTCCCGCAGACACGTCTTGGAAGATCGCCAGAGAGGCAAAGAAAGACACAGCAACCAATGTGACCGTGATGCGATGAGACCATGTACGCCCCAACAGCTTGCCAAACAGACCGGCAGCGATAGCACCCAGCAATGGTGCCAACGGAACAATCAGATACAGAGTATGCATATCCATCATCAACCTTTCAACGTACCCAGATCATCCACGTTAATCGTACGCAGATTGCGGAACAGCACCACGAGAATAGCTAAGCCAATCGCCGCTTCAGCCGCAGCTACGGTCAAAATAAAGAACACAAAAACCTGCCCCGATGCATCGTTCAAGTAGTGCGAAAAGGCGACAAAGTTGGTGTTGACCGCCAATAGCATCAATTCAATTGCCATCAACAATACAATCAGGTTCTTTCGATTGAGAAAGATACCAACCACACTGATTGCGAACAGTATCGCTCCCAATACTAGGTAATGCGACAAACTCAATTGCAACATAGCATCCCCTTATTTGGCAGTGTGAGCACTAGGCTCACCCGCTTCTTCTCTTTTTACTGATGGCACCGAAACGATGCGCACGCGATCATTACGTTTCACGTTCACCTGTTTGCTGATGTCTTGTGTTTTGGTGTCACGGCGGCGGCGGAAAGTTAGCGCGATTGCTGCCACCATCGCAACCAACAACAAAACGGCGGCTAGCTCGAACGGATAGACGTAGTCTGTATATATCAAACGACCAAGTTCTTTGGTGTTGCTGTAATCGACCGCATGTTTGACAGCAGTCATACCATTCTCAATCGTTTTGTATCCCAGCACATACACCATCTGCACTACGATCAGACCAGCCAGCAAAGCACCCACTGGCAACCACTGCCAGAAACCTTTGCGCAGTTGTTCCAAATTGATGTCCAGCATCATCACGACGAAAAGGAACAACACCATCACCGCGCCAACATAAACCAACACTAGGGTGATGGCGAGGAACTCGGCTTCCAACAATAACCAAATACCCGCGCTGCTAACAAAGGCCAACACGAGGAACAACACCGCATGCAAGGGATTGCGGGCGGTGATGACGCGCAAAGCCGCGAACACGGTCACTGCTGCGAACAAGTAGAACAAGATGGTTTCAAAGTTCATGTGGTGTCCTCTAGTTACCGATACTTGGCATCGGCGGCACGATCTTTGGCGATCTGCTCTTCATGCTTATCGCCGACGGCCAACAGCATCTCTTTGGTGTAATACAAGTCGCCACGCTTCTCACCGTGATACTCATAGACACGCGTCTCGACGATGGCATCAACTGGGCAGGACTCTTCGCAGAATCCACAGAAGATACATTTGGTCAGGTCAATATCGTACTGAGTGGTGCGGCGCGAACCATCGGCGCGTTCCGCCACTTCGATCTTGATCGCCAGCGCAGGGCAAACGGCTTCGCACAGTTTGCAAGCAATGCAACGTTCTTCCCCATTGGGATAGCGGCGTTGTGCGTGCAGGCCGCGGAAACGGAAACTTTGTGGTGTCTTCTCTTCGGGATACTCGACAGTGATGTGACGCGCAAAGAAGTATCTTCCCGTCACCGACATGCCTTTGAGCAATTCCAGCAGCAGGAAACTCTTGAAGAATTTGATGAGTTTATTCATGGTTTGTCCCATTACCACAGCCAATAGGAAGTCTGCATCCACGTCGCGACCACCACGACCCAGATCAGTGTGAGTGGAATGAACACTTTCCAACCCAGACGCATCAACTGGTCATAGCGATAGCGTGGGAAAGTGGCACGAAACCACAGGAAGACGAACAAGAAGATGGACATCTTAGCTAACATCCAGAAAAAACCAGGGATGTTATCAGTCAACTCACCCAGTGCGCCCCATCCATGGAAAGGATTGAGCCAGCCCCCCAGAAACATCACGGTCGTCAGAGCAGCGATCAAGATCATGCTGGCGTATTCCGCCAAGAAGAAGATTGCAAAGCCCATTCCAGAATACTCGACGTGGAAACCCGCCACGATCTCGGATTCGCCCTCTGCCAAATCAAAAGGTGCGCGGTTGGTCTCTGCCACACCTGCGATGAAATACACCACAAACATCGGGAACAGCGGTATCCAATACCATCCAAACATGCCTGTCCCATGAGATTGGCCGCGCACGATGTCGCTCAGATTCAGGCTCTGCGCGGCGAGCAACACGCACACCAACGCGAAACCCATCGCCAGCTCATAGGAGACGATCTGCGCCGCAGAGCGCAACGCACCCAAGAATGCATATTTTGAATTGGATGCCCAACCAGCGATAATGATGCCGTACACCCCCAGAGAAGTCATGGCCAGCAAATACAGCAGCCCCGCATTCACATCCGCCAGTGCGCCACCATCAAAAAATGGAACCACCGCCCACGCCGCCAGAGCAGGAGCTAATGCCAAAATCGGCGCTGCTACGAAAAGAAATTTATTCGAACCCGTCGGGATAATGAATTCTTTGGTCAATAACTTGAGACCGTCGGCAACGGGTTGCAACAAACCCCAGTAACCCACGCGGTTCGGCCCTGGGCGGATTTGCATGAATCCCAACACCTTGCGCTCGGCCAGTGTGTAATACGCCACGCCGCCCATGATCGGCAAGATGATGGCCATGATCTTGATAACCGTCCAAACGGGAAGCCACACTGGTCCAAGCAGGTTTAGACCCAATAATTGTAAAGTTTGTAGCAGCTCCATCATGCGCGCTCCACTGTAATCGTTCCGAACATCGCACCCAGTGCCGAGGTCACTGGATGACCTGCCGCGACTCGCGCCACGCTCTTGGGTAACTTATCGTCGGCACAGCATGCCAATTTGATGCTACCTGAGCCTTGGCTGACCTTGACATTCATGCCAGATTTGACACCGATGTTGTTCAACTCTTCGCTATGCATCCAAACCAGAGGAGTCGCTGCATCAGCGGTCGCTTGCAAAGGAGCCGAACGACGAACGACCGCATCCGTCATATATATAGGCACATCGCTCACGCGTTGCATACCAGCTACAGACGCTGCGACCTTCACTTCGACACCCGTGATGGCATTGTTCAACCTCGCCGCCACATCCACACCTTTGAGTGCTTCATCACGCACTGCCTCGGAGGTATCGAAATTGAATCCTTCAATCTTGAGCAGATTGCCCAACACACGCAACACCTTCCAAGCAGGGCGTGCCTCACCCAAAGGTTTCACTGCGCCCTTGAAGCTTTGTACGCGACCTTCCGTACTGATGAAAGTACCAGAAGTCTCGGTGAATGGTGCGATAGGTAACAACACATCGGCGTAATCCAGCGCCTTATTCTTGTAGGCAGACAACACGATGACAGTATCCGCAGACTGTAATGCGGCCATCGCTTGTTGTGGATTGGCACAATCCAACTCTGGCTCGACGTTTAATAACACATAGGCTTTACGCGGTGAAGCCAGCATTGCCGCCGCATTCAAACCCTTTGCACTTGGTATGGCTTGTGCGATATATCCACCCACGCTATTCGCAGCCTCACCCAAAAAACCGAACTTGCCGTGAGTTGCGTTCGCGATCTGCTGCGCTAATGTCTGAAGCTGAGCGGCTTGCGGATGTTGTTGTGCGAAGTTGCCCAGCAACACTGCCACGCGCTCGCCACCGACCAGGCTGCCTGCAATACCTTCGGTTTGCTTCACCGCAACGGCTTGTGCCACTTGCGACAAGGTGCTCACCAGTGCATCTGGCGCAACAATCGCCTTGTGTGCGACATGCATCTGTTGATCGTCATCCACGGAATGAATGAGACTGACTTGCAAACCTTTCTTCACTGCCTGTCGGATGCGTGCCGCCAACACAGGATGATCCTTGCGCAGGAAGCTGCCTACGATCAGCAGGCGATCCGCACGACTGATCTCGGCGACCGACAATCCCAACCAAGGCACGCCTTGTTGTTTGCCATCGGCACTAAAATCGGACTGACGCAACCGGAAATCAACGTTGTCGCAGCCCATGCCGCGCATGAGTTTTTGTAGCAGGTACATCTCTTCCAGAGTCGAGCCACCGGTTGCCAATGCACCCACTTGCTCTGCCCCTGCACCATTGGCGATGTGATGCAAACCGTTCGCCGCATATTCAAGTGCGACTTGCCATTCGACTTCTTGCCACTTGCCGTCTTGCTTGATCATCGGCTTGCTCAAACGATCGGCTGTGTTCAGACCTTCGTAAGAGAAGCGGTCCTTGTCCGACAACCAGCACTCGTTGATGTCTTCGTTCTCAATAGGCAGGACGCGCAGCACTTGATTGTTCTTCGTGTGCACCGCCAGATTGGAACCCAAGCTGTCATGCGCGCTGATGGAGCGGCGACGCGACAATTCCCACGAACGAGCTTTGTAACGGAAAGGTTTGCTGGTGAGCGCGCCGACCGGGCATAGGTCGATCATATTGCCAGATAGTTCAGAATCGACGGTGCTGGAAACGAAGGACATGATCTCGGCGTGCTCAGTGCGGTAGGCTTGCCCCAACTCCATCTTACCGCCAATCTCTTGCCCGAAACGCACACAGCGGGTGCAGTTGATGCAACGACTCATCTCTTCGGCGGAGACTAAGGGACCAATATCCTTGCTCAACACCATGCGCTTCTCTTCGTGGTAACGCGAATGTCCACTTCCATATCCAACAGACATATCCTGTAGCTGGCACTCGCCACCTTGGTCGCAGATTGGGCAATCCAACGGATGGTTGATGAGTAGAAATTCCATCACTCCTTTTTGCGCCTTCACCGCTTGTTCGGAATGGGTGAAGACCTTCATGCCTTCTGTCACGGGTGTCGCGCACGCGGGCAATGGCTTGGGTGCCTTCTCCACCTGAACGAGACACATTCGGCAATTAGCCGCGATGGACAATTTCTTGTGATAGCAGAAATGCGGAATCGCGATACCGGCTTTATGCGCGGCTTCGATCACGGTTGAACCGTTTTCCGTTTCGATGTGCTTACCGTCAATTTCGATGTTAATCATTGCTCACCCGTCTGTCAGCCTTATACCAAGCAACGTTTATGCTCGATGTGATATTCGAATTCTTTGCGGTAATGCTTCAACATGCCTTGTACTGGCCACGCCGCCGCATCACCCAGTGCGCAGATGGTGCGCCCCGCAATGTTCTCGCACAGACTCAACAGCAGATCGAGATCCTCCGGCCTGCCTTCGCCCTTCTCGATGCGATGTACGATGCGATACAACCAGCCTGTTCCTTCACGGCAAGGCGTACATTGCCCACAAGATTCCTCGTGATAGAAATAGGACAAGCGTTCGAGTGCGCGCACCATACAAGTGGTGTCATCCATCACGATGACCGCGCCAGAGCCAAGATACGATCCTGCCTTTTGCAAGGAATCGTAGTCCATGTTCACATCCATCATGATCTCGCCGGGCAACACAGGCATAGAAGACCCACCAGGAATCACCGCCTTGAGCTTGTGACCATGACGCACGCCGCCAGCCATCTCTAACAGCTTGGCAAAAGGCGTACCCATAGGCACTTCGAAGTTGCCTGGATTGTTCACATGGCCCGAGACTGAGAACAGCTTGAAGCCACCACTGTTGGCTACGCCGATATCTGCGAAATTCTTACCGCCTTTAGCAATGATGTAAGGGATGCTAGCTAAAGTCTCTGTGTTGTTAATGGTAGTTGGTTTGCCATACAAACCAAAGCTGGCAGGGAAAGGGGGTTTGAAGCGTGGCTGACCTTTCTTACCTTCGATGGACTCCAACAATGCTGTCTCTTCGCCACATACATAAGCGCCATAGCCAAGATGGTTGAGCAAATCAAATTCAAAATCCGCACCTAGAATGCCTTTGCCTAGATAACCCGCTTTGCGCGCATCTTCGCAGGCCGCTTCCATGACCTCATAGGCCTCGAATATCTCACCGTGGATGTAGTTGTATCCCCTCTTCGCACCGATGGTGTAGGCCGCGATGGCCATGCCTTCAATGAGCGAGTGCGGGTTGTAGCGCAAGATGTCCCAGTCCTTGCAGGTACCTGGCTCGCCTTCATCAGAATTACATACGAGGTATTTTTCACCTTGGTAATTACGCGGCATGAAGCTCCACTTCAAGCCCGTTGGGAAACCTGCTCCCCCACGACCACGCAGACCAGACGCCTTCACTTCCGCAATAATGGCCTCGGGCGACAACTTTTCCGTCAATACTTTGCGCAAGGCTTGATAGCCGCCCGCCTTAACATAATTGTCCAGATTAGCCAGACCATCTGCAGCTGTTAACAGAAGGATGGGTTTGCTCATGCTTTACCCCCTTCCAAATCCGCCAAAATCTTGTCAATCTTTGCAGTCGTCAGCTTGCCGCACATCTTCTTGTTGTTGAGTGTCAACACTGGAGCGTCGATACAAGCGCCCATGCATTCACCTTCGCGCAGACCGAACTTACCGTCGGCAGTCACTTCGCCCATCTTGATACCCAGTTTCTTTTCCAGATAGGAAACCGTATCGCCAGAACCACACAAGGTGCAAGACAGATTAGTGCACACCGTCAAGGTATGCTTCCCCATCGGCTTCAGGTTATACATGTGATAGAAAGTGGCGACTTCGTACACCGCCATCTGCGGCATCCCTAGATAAGCAGCAACATCTGCCATATCCTCAGGTGTAATCAAACCTTTCTCGTCTTGCACGAAACGCAGCGCTGCCATCACGGCAGATTGGCGTTGGTCAGCGGGATATTTCTTCAGCTCTTTGTCAATGAGCGTTGTGACTTGTTGGGATAACATCAGCGGTCTATCTCCCCGAAAACGATGTCTTGCGTGCCGATGATGGCAACCACGTCAGCGATCATGTGTCCGCGCGCCATCTCATCCAAACCTGCTAGGTGTGGGAAACCTGGTGCACGAATCTTCATGCGGTAGGGCTTGTTCGCGCCATCCGAAACCAGATAGATGCCAAACTCACCTTTGGGATGCTCCACAGCGGCATAAGCCTCGCCTGCTGGCACTTGGAAGCCTTCGGTGAAGAGTTTGAAGTGATGGATCAACTCTTCCATGTTTTGCTTCATGGCTTCGCGCTTGGGTGGAACGAATTTGACACTATCCGCAATTACTGGCCCCGGATTTTTACGCAACCATTCGATACATTGCTTGATGATGCGATTGGATTGACGCATTTCTTCCATTCGAACCAGATAACGATCGTAGCAGTCGCCCTCGACACCGACGGGAATATCAAAATCTAAGCGGTCATAGACTTCATACGGTTGCTTCTTACGTAGATCCCACACCACACCTGAACCACGCAACATGGGGCCCGTGAAACCCATCGCCATCGCACGCTCAGGTGTGACAACACCGATACCCACTGTACGCTGCTTCCAGATACGGTTGTCCGTCAGCAATGTCTCGTATTCATCTACATAACTAGGGAAACGATTGGTGAAATCTTCCAAGAAATCCAAGACAGAGCCTTGGCGATTCTCGTTCATGTGATTCACATCGGCTGCACTGCGAATCTTGTTAGGTTGGTATTGAGGCATCGTATCGGGTAGATCACGATAGACACCACCTGGGCGGTAGTAAGCGGCATGCATACGTGCACCAGACACCGCCTCGTACACGTCGAACAAGTCTTCACGTTCGCGGAAGGTGTAGAAGAACATGGTCATCGCGCCCAAGTCGATACCCGAAGCGCCCAACCACAACAAATGGTTCAAGATGCGTGTGATCTCATCAAACATCACACGGATATACTGGGCGCGCAACGGCACTTGGATGCCAGCCAACTTCTCGATGGCCATCACATAAGCATGCTCATTGACCATCATGGACACGTAGTCCAAGCGATCCATGTAGGGAACGGACTGTAGGAACGTCTTGTGTTCTGCCAATTTCTCTGTGGCGCGATGTAATAGGCCGATGTGAGGATCGGCACGCTCGATCACCTCACCATCCAGCTCCAACACCAAACGCAACACACCGTGCGCCGCAGGGTGCTGCGGGCCAAAATTCATTGTGTAGTTTTTAATTTCAGCCATGATTAGTGACGTCCAAAATTCTCTTCACGTAGCGAACGCGGAGTGATCTCGCGCGGCTCGATAGAGACAGGTTCATAGATCACACGTTGCTGCGCTACGTCGTAACGCATTTCTACCGTGCCCGATAAGGGGAAGTCTTTGCGGAATGGATTACCGACGAAGCCATAGTCGGTTAGAATTCGACGTAGGTCTGGATGACCGACGAAGATGATGCCATAGAGATCGAAGGCCTCACGTTCGTACCAGTTGGCAGCAGACCAAATGCCGTTCACCGAATCAAGTATCGGCATCGCATCGTCTTCAGCAAAGACGCGCACACGCAAACGGATGTTGTGAGTGATAGACAGCAGATGATAGACCGCAGCAAACCTTAAACCAGCACGCTCGTTATCAACTAGGTATTTTCCGCCTTCGGAAGTCTCACTTCCATAGGTCGAATAATCGATGCCGCATATGTCGATCAATTCCTCAAAACTGAATTCAGCATCGTTACGCAAACGCGTGAGCACGCCCATCATGTCTGCCGCTTTGACCACCAAAGTCAGCTCACCCAACTTCTCTTCCAAGCTGATGACTTTGTCGGCGAATGCCTCGATCAGGTTGGCTCTCAATATATTCAGGTCAGTAGCCATAGTCTTCAGCGCGCGATGGTATTAGTGCGTTTGATCTTGTTCTGCAACTGGATGACGCCATAGAGCAACGCTTCCGCAGTTGGAGGACAGCCTGGAACATAGATATCAACGGGAACGATGCGATCACAGCCACGAACAACCGAATAGGAATAGTGATAATAGCCACCACCGTTGGCGCAAGACCCCATCGAGATCACCCAACGCGGCTCGGCCATCTGGTCATACACCTTGCGCAACGCCGGCGCCATCTTGTTACACAACGTACCCGCCACAATCATCACGTCAGATTGACGCGGACTGGGACGGAAAGCTCCCGCACCGAAACGGTCCAAGTCATAGCGCGCTAGCGCCAAGTGCATCATCTCCACCGCACAACATGCCAAGCCAAAAGTCATCGGCCACAAAGAACCTGTGCGCGCGTAGTTGATGATGGTGTCGGCGGTCGTGGTGACGACGCCTTTTTCCAGAATTCCCTCTATTCCCACTCTAAAGCTCCTTTCATCCATTCATAGATGAAGCCAACCACAAGAATGGCCAAGAAGACCATCATGGAAACGAAACCGAAGGTGCCTATTTCCTTGAGGACTATTGCCCAAGGAAAGAGAAATGCGATCTCAAGATCGAAAAGAATGAACAGGATTGCAACGAGATAAAAACGTACGTCGAACTTCATGCGCGCATCTTCGAAAGCCTCGAAGCCACACTCATAAGGCGACAGTTTCTTATCGTCTGGGCGATTAGGGCCGATCAACATCCCCAACACGAGGGGAACGATACCCATCACCAATGCGATACAGATGAACAACAGAACTGGAAAGTAATTCTCTAACATATTTGAGTTCCCCCTCCCTGTGAAGGCTCGCAATATCAACTTACTTTATTCGTTCGACCTTCGCCTTTTCGGCCTTGGTTCTTAAATATATGTGTATATGTGGTGCGGGGCAAGGGACTCGAACCCTCACGTCCTTTCGGACACAGCCACCTCAAGGCTGCGCGTCTACCAATTCCGCCAACTCCGCGCGATTCTTTTTTACTTCGGTATTTCTTTTGACTTGGAGTCAGACGTATCTACAATTACTGGCGCGTCCTTCTGAATCGCATTCACATCAACCCTATCCATCACACCAGCAGTCTGATGCGGCTTTGCATAAAGATAGGTGAGCGACAAGCTGGTCACGAAAAATACTGCCGCCGCGTACTTGGTACTACGACTTAAGAAATTCGCCGAACCACTAGAGCCAAACAAACTACCCGCCGATCCAGTACCAAATGCCGCACCCATATCAGCACCTTTGCCATGCTGAACCAGAACCAAACCAACCAAGATGATTGCCGTAATGATATGCACTACCCAAACTATTGTTTCCACACTTAACTCCAACCACTAAAAAATTATTGCGCAGCGCGACAGATCGCCACGAACTCTTCGGCCACCAAAGATGCGCCGCCAATCAAACCACCATCAATATCTGGCTGAGCCATCAACTCCGCCGCATTAGCTGGCTTCATGCTGCCGCCATACAATATTTTCAAACCTTGGGCGACCTTCGCATCCAATAGTGCCACACGTTGACGAATGAATGCATGGACTGCTTGAGCCTGCTCAGGAGTCGCAGTCTTTCCAGTTCCTATCGCCCACACTGGCTCATAGGCAATGACCGATTTTGCCACCGCTTGCGCGCCTACATGATTGAGTACGACTTCCAATTGACGCACAACCACTTGCTCAGTCACGCCGCTCTCGCGCTCCGCCAACGTTTCCCCAACACAAAAAATCGGCATCAATCCAGCCTTGAGGGCTGTATCGAACTTTGTAGCCGCAATATCGTTGCTCTCATGAAAAAGCGCACGACGTTCGGAGTGCCCGATGATGACATAGCGGCAACCAAAATCGACCAACATGCCAGCAGCCACCGCGCCCGTGAAAGCCCCCTGTTCGTTCTGGCTTACATTTTGAGCGCCCCAAGCGATGTTACTGCCTTGCAGCATAGATTGTGCTTGTGCCAAATATGGATAAGGTACGCAGACGCCATAATCGGCACTTCGCAACTCACGAACCCCTCTGAGTACACCCTCTAGCAACGCCTTGTTGCGCGCCAGATTGCCGTACATCTTCCAGTTTCCCACTACTAACTTGCGACGCATTTGGTTTCTTTATATACGTTTTAAGAGTTCCGATAGTAACGATGAAACGCATCTCGGTCAATCCGTTGCGTAGTCTGCCAGAATGGAACTAAAACCTGCCATGACATACCGTTCGGGCGGCACCATCATCATCCTGCTGGAAATATTGGGCAACACTTGGTCGTTGCTTATCGTGCGCGGCCTGGTTTTTTGGGCGCACCACCCACAACAAATTCCCGAATGCGGGAGAAAAATCGCTACCAACTTCCTGTCAGACGGGCTGCAACGGCTGGAAGCCGCATGCATTATCGAAAAACGGCGCAACCCCGCAGACGTGCGTAAATTCATTTACCGCCAGACCGCGAGAAGTGACCTTGCCCCGTTAAAATGTATTTCATAGTTAAGGATAAAATCCAAGTTAAGGAGACGAAAAAAATATAACAGTGAAAAAAGGCAAGAGAGCTTCATACACAATCTAAAAATCAAGTATTCAATGCCACTTCTGCATATTCCCTCTCCAACGCTCTGCTCATTCATGTAGTCCAAAGCGGTGTCGATGAGCCAATACCCCGACTCAATCGCGGATTGAACAGCCCACATGGATTCTTATTGAGTACTTACATAATGACGAACGATTTGCATCATTTGTACTTGCGCACCAAGCCCACCAGTATCCCGAATATCTCCAACGTGCCTTGCGGATGAATCACGGGGTAGTCTGGATTCTCAGGGCGCAAGACAAACTTGCCGCCTTCCTTGGCCAAGGTCTTCAATGTGAAGTCACCATCCACGATGGCGACCACTATGTCGCCGACATTGGCTAGATTGCGCTTCTCCACCACGGCAAGATCACCGTCATGGATGCCCGCACCGATCATCGAATCGCCCTTCACTGGAATCAAAGTGGTCTTGGAAGGTGTATCAATGAGCATGTCGTCGATGACATGATAGTCACCGTGAGATGAACCCACCATCACTGGCATCCCCGCTGGTACAAATGCATCCGCCACATGGCGCGCGAAAAAGTTGCTGGTCGGTATCCACATGCCGTCTGGCGTGCGCTCGACGAACCCCGCCTTTTCCAAACGATCAAGAATGGCTTTCACCCACGACTTGGAAGCGATGCCGAACACATCACATAGCGAAGCATAGGAAGGGATACTCTTCCAGTCGGCGTAATAGTCTTGCAACTTGGCGAGATACTCGGCATCTCGCGAACTGGATGGATTGGAATCGGTCATGGCAGCACCTTTAACAGAACGAACGTGCTGAGCATCCTAAAGAACGGACGTTCTCATGTCAAACGGTAAATTGTCCATGCGTGCGAAGCAGGGGTAGAGGCGATTATTTATGCAAACTGGATGCTCACCTTTTTTAGCAAAACCTTACTGTCTGATTAAGTCTGAACTACTACAGCACTTTTAATTTCTAGAATTGCCATCTAGACAAAAATAAAACGGGCGACAGCAGGTCGCCCGTTCAGCATGAAAATCCATTTTGCCTACCTATGATCTTTCACGGTTGGATCGTTGTAATGCTTGTAACTCAGTTCCAGCGCCTTCACCTCCGCCTCAAGCTCGACGGTCTGCATCTTGCCGCCCATCTCAATAACCAGACTGACTGGCACGCGATCACCAATATTCAAGCGCTGCTTCAAACCGTTCAACACTAGATAAATGCCACGATTACCAAAGATGAGAGTGCTGTTCGGCACTAGTTTCAGGCTCTCCACAGTAGAGGTTTGCATCTTGCCGTGGCGCTTCTCCACGTTCTGAATTTCGCCCGAAGCGGCGACGGGACTGCTCACCAATAACAACCGAGCTGGTTTGGTGACGTAGAGGTTCATCTGCACGGTGGCGGATTGTTGGTTGGGTACACTCTCGCGCATCCACACCTTGTCCACCATCACGTCATTGGCCCCCGCCCATGCTTGGCTGGCAAACACCATGATCAAGGCACTTAACAGTTTTCGCAACATGACAAACCTCCTTTGTAGATCAATGATGGTGCGCGTGCGCGTGATGTGCCGACTCCGCCATCGGCTTCACCTTGGCGCTCAGTTGCACTTTGGTGTCTTTGCCGTCTGCGCCGCGCACGATCATCTCGCAATGCGTCTTCTTGCCTGCCACGAGTGGATTTTTCAAACCAACCAACATCAAGTGATAGCCCGCTTCGCCTAGGTCCACTGCCTTACCTGCAGGCAGCTCGATGGCATCCACTTGGCGCATTTTCATCATTTCGCCTTCCATCACCATGCTATGCAGCTCAGACGTGGTCGCGTCCTTGCAAGCGACATTCACCAACTGTGCCGCCTTCTTGCTGGTAATCACAGCCTCTACCATCGCGCTGTCTTGACCAGGCGCCGTGGCACGCGACCAAGCGTCTGTCACTTTCACATCACTCGCATAGGCGCTTGTCACAGCAGTCATCGTCAGCAGACTTGTCATCAGAATTTTTTTCATTGCTTTCTCCTTAATAAATACGCGCCAGAAATAGCGACGCAACATTCTAGCCCGAATATTCTCGACACATATCAGCCACCACCAGTGCTGCGACAATTTGTCGCAGCGTTATTTAAGCTGGAGTCTTCATTCTCCATAGCAAATTTCGCCGCACAACATTTAACGCGATGGACGCCACCCTCTCTAACTTCCCATGTGGCAATAGCTGAAGAAGCAATATTGGATACGGTTGTGGTCACCGCTCCCAAGGTCACAGATTCATAACAAAACGCCCCCAACACAAACAAACAGGCTTGACCACTCAACGTGCCACCACCAGCGACAGCACGCGTTTGTTACAAAATTCGCCAAGGGTGAGTCTTTATGATGCAAGCGGGGTATCCAGCCTGCCAGTCATTAATTTCTCGTCTCATGATCGTGTCCGCATCTAAGGAAGCTCTGATTAAGTTGCCATTCCCGCCCTTCGACAAGCTCAGGATAAACTGGCTTGCAGCCAAGCGGGAATCCAGCGCTTTTATCAAAAAGGCTTTGTCCTTGCTTTGCAAGGGAATTTATTTTTTTGGTTCATCTGGGTTTTGCGTGGGAGACTGAAGCGAGATAAGGGATGCGTCTTTAC
>JAVHQF010000049.1:0-1033 GCA_036170995.1 Sideroxydans sp.
TGGGACAACAAGTCCGACCTGCAATTGCTCAAACCCTACATCCACACCGCCGAGGAGCGACACGCGCTGCCCATTCTGGGCGACCCAGACCCCGAGACGTTGTGGCACCTGGAGATTTTTTACAACGCCATTGCGGTAGCCGTTGAGCATGAAACCGGCCAGATGGTGTCGCCCATGATGAAGATGAGCCACGAAGGTTTTGGTCGTATGGTGCTGATTGCGGGTCGGCTGGTGGTGGTGAACAAGCAGTTGCGCGATGTGCACCGCTTTGGCTTTGCGTCGCTGGCCAAGTTGGCTGAGGTTGGTAACAAGTTCGTGAACGATGCGGTCACCATGATCCGCACCTACCCCGCTGTGGCGCAATACGGGGCCTGATCATGAACATGGATGCCGAAGACCTCAAAGCGCGTTTGAAAAAGCTCAACGCCCGGGCCACCCAAGCCAAGCTGGACTTGCACGACCTGTCAGAAGAACTGCCCACCCACTGGGAAAACATTATGCAAGTGGCTCAGCGTTGTCACGAAGCCCATGCCATGCTGATGGATGCGCGCAAGGCGGCTGCCGCTGCAGGTGTTTGAACAAAGAAGTTAAGGAAATTGTCATGAGCACAACTTTCAACGTCACCCTGCCCAGTGGCGAAACCTGGACCCCCACTTTTGTCGCGTCGCTCGATGATCAAAAATGCATCGGCTGCGGTCGCTGTTTCAAGATTTGCCCGCGTGGCGTGCTTGAACTCGTTGGCATGACAGAAGACGGCGAGCGCATTGCAGTCGATCTTGACGACGAGGATGATGACGAGGAATACGAAAAGAAAGTGATGACGATTGCGCACCAGGAGTTGTGCATCGGTTGCACTGCCTGCGCCAAAATTTGCCCAAAAAAGTGCTACAGCCACGAAGCAAAAATCGTTTGAAATCTATTAGGCGATTCCTTCCGTTTCAGGTATTTGCTCCCCATTTTCTCCGCACTACCGGTCGACAACCTGAAGAAATGCATTTTGTCACCCCATATCCGCTGCGGATTTTTTTATCAT
>JAVHQF010000050.1:0-1029 GCA_036170995.1 Sideroxydans sp.
ACCTTGACCTACACCTTTGTCGAATCGGTCAAGGCCAGCTATCCGTTCTACGTGCTGCGTGTGGTTGGCGGCTTGCTGTATCTGGGCGGCATGATCATCATGTTGTGGAACACCCTCAAAACGGCCACGGCTGGAAGTTCGGTGAATGTCACTATCCCGACCGCTGTTGCTCACGCATAAGGACGACTAACATGACCACTTATACAAATAGCTTCAATTCGACCCAGGAACGGATCGAGTCAAGCAACTTTCTTCTGATTGTTCTGATTTTGTTCGTCCTGTTGTTTGGTGGATTGGTGGAAGTGATTCCGCTGTTTTTCCAGAAGTCAACCACCACACCGGTGGCAGGCCTGAAGCCGTACACGGCGTTGCAATTGGCAGGACGCGACATCTACACCCGCGAAGGTTGCTACAACTGTCACTCGCAGATGATTCGTCCGTTCCGGGCCGAGACGCAACGTTATGGGCACTATTCGGTGGCTGGCGAATTTGTCTATGACCACCCGTTCCAGTGGGGTAGCAAGCGCACCGGTCCCGATTTGCATCGGGTTGGTGGCAAGTACAGTGATCAATGGCAAATTACCCACCTGAACAACCCGCGTGATTTGGTGCCCGAATCGATCATGCCGGCTTATCCTTGGCTGATGAATGCAAAGGTAGATGCTGCCAGTATGCCCGCGCACATGACGGCACTGCGTCGCGTGGGTGTGCCCTATACAGACGCCGAGATCGCCGCTGCATCCGAAGAAGTCAAGGGCAAAAACGAGATCGACGCACTCGTGGCGTATCTCCAGGTTCTTGGCACGGCCCTGAAATAAGCCGAGGTTCAACATGGAATTCGATATCAATTCATTGCGGTCGCTGGCAACCGTTGCGGGTCTGGTCACGTTCATCGGCATCATTGCCTGGGCTTATGCTCGCAAAAATGCCGCTGATTTTGAACAAGCCGCCCGCTTGCCGTTCGAGCAGGATTGACGCATTCACTTAACAGGAAAAAGAAATGAGCGATTTCATAAACAGCTATTGGGC
>JAVHQF010000051.1:0-1023 GCA_036170995.1 Sideroxydans sp.
ACTCCATGTTGTTGGAGAAAACCATCAACTGGGTGATATTGATGAAGCGGCGGAAGCGAGGGTTGCTGCTGCGGGTGATAATGCGGTTGCGCTCGGCCAGCACGCCTTCACGGTTGTTGGGTTTTTTGACCTCAACGAAGGCCAGCGGCAAGCCATTGATCAGCAGCGTGATATCGGGCCTGAACTCGTCATCGCCATTCTTGCAGGTAAGTTCGGTGACAACGTGGAAGCTATTGTTGTCAAAGTTGGTAAAGTCGATCAGTCGGGTGCCCGAGCGCTCTGTGAGCTTCTCGTAGAAAGCTTTGCCGAGGTCTTCGTTGTCCAGCAATAGTTTGACGTCGGTCAACAGGCGGTCGATGTCACCGTTCTCAACCCCCGGGTTGATCCGGGCGATAGCGGAGCGAAATAATTCCGGGAAGATGTTGGTCTCTTCATCCCATGAGGTATTTTTGAGGGAGAGGTAACGGTAGCCAAGCCTGACCAAATGCAGAATGCAGGGGATTTTGACTCTTGAATCTTCACTAAATATCATCTATTCAAGCCCCCAAATGTATGTTTTTTTTGATTCTAACAAAACGTAGCCATATTAGGTTAGTAGATGGGAATTGGGTTACCCTAAAGTCATTAATGACGGTCTACCGTAAGCTTTAAAGAGGATGTTGGTGGCAGTATCTGAAAACTTCCGTCTTGGCCGACTTACCGACCGCCCCTTCCTCGGCCTTATGTAGCGCGCTACATAAGGCCGATAACCAGAAGGTAACGAAACGTTCAACGAAAGGAAAACGGCGACTAGGGTTTCAAAACCCCCAGTCGCCGTTATCAATTAATACTCACCAAGAACTAACAACGCTCAAGATAAGCCTGCTTAAAAAACCATAAAATACCTGTTTGGTTACGGATATATTATTAGCGATGTCGAAAAAGTTACGGATATATTCGACAAGTTACGGATATATTCTCGCCAAACAGACGAACAAGACGTTAAGCGAAGTTTTTCGCGGCGAAATCCCAGTTCACCAGGTT
>JAVHQF010000052.1:0-2566 GCA_036170995.1 Sideroxydans sp.
GATGTGGTGGTGAAGCGCAACGACGAGGTCAGCGTCGAAGACATCGCTGCGATGAACCCGCAACATCTGGTCATCTCGCCTGGCCCCTGCACACCGAACGAGGCTGGCATCTCGGTCGCGGCGATCAAACACTTCGCGGGCAAGATACCTTTGCTGGGCGTGTGCCTCGGCCACCAGAGCATCGGTCAGGCCTTCGGCGGCAACATCATCCATGCCAAGACGCTGATGCACGGCAAGACGTCGCTCATCCACCATCATGGCAACAGCGTGTTTACTGGACTACCCAGCCCGTTCACCGCGACGCGTTACCATTCGCTGGTGATCGCGCGCGAGACGCTTCCGGAATGCCTGGAGATCACGGCATGGACCGAGGACGGCGAGATCATGGGCGTGCGCCACAAGACGCTGGCCGTACACGGCGTGCAGTTCCATCCAGAATCCATTCTCACCGAGCACGGGCACGACATGTTGAAGAATTTTTTGGAAGGTAAAAGCTAAGAGCCGTACGCAGATTGAACCGTCATTTCCGCGAAAGCAGGAATCCAGCGGTTTTATCTAAAATGCCTTTGGGGTTGTCTTTGCTGCGCAAATATTTTTTTCTTGACTGGATTCCCGCTTTCGCGGGAATGACGAGTTTTGAATTTTGAAGGAATGAGAAACATGATCACACCACAACAAGCCCTAGTTCGCCTCATCGAGCAGCGCGAGATTTTCTACGACGAGATGCTGTCGCTGATGCGCCAGATCATGCGCGGTGAAGTGCCGCCCACCATGATTGCCGCCATCTTGGTTGGCCTGCGCGTGAAGAAGGAGACCATCGGGGAGATAACTGCGGCGGCTTTTGTGATGCGCGAGTTCGCCAGCAAAGTGCCAGTGACCAAACGCGAGCATCTGGTGGACACCTGCGGCACGGGTGGGGATGCGGCACATACTTTCAACATCTCCACGGCGAGTGCCTTCGTAGCAGCGGCAGCGGGGGCGCGTGTCGCCAAGCATGGAGGTCGCTCGGTGTCCTCCACCTGTGGTTCAGCCGATGTGTTGGAAGCGCTGGGCGTGAACCTCACGCTCACGCCAGAACAAGTTGGCCACAGCATTGACCAGATCGGCATCGGCTTCATGTTCGCGCCTAACTTCCACGGTGCGATGAAATACGCTGCGCCCGTGCGCCGCGAGTTGGGTGTGCGCACGATGTTCAACGTGCTGGGGCCACTCACCAATCCAGCGGGTGCGGATAACCAAGTGATGGGCGTGTTCCATCCCGACCTCGTTGGTATCCAAGCACGCGTGTTGCAACGCCTCGGTAGCCACCATGTGCTGGTGGTGAACGGCAGCGACGGGCTTGATGAAATCACCATCAGCGGTGCAACCCACGTCGCGGAGTTGAAAGATGGACAGGTGAACGAATACACCGTAATCCCAGAACAGTTTGGATTCAAGACAGCCTCACTCGATTCCATCAAAGTCGCCAACAAGGAAGAAGCAAAAGCTATGTTGCTCGGCGTGCTGGAAAACCAACCCAGCGTCGCGCGTGACATCGTCCAATTCAATGCGGGTGCGGCCATCTATGTGGCGGACTTGGCGGACTCTTTGGCGAACGGCATCAAGAAGGCAGGCGAGGTCCTTGCCTGCGGTGCGGCCAAAACCAAGTTGGCGCAGCTCGTCGAAGTCAGCAACCAGAGTAATGCTTAAACAGCCGCGCTCCAAAAGTCTCCCTCACCCTCGGTCTCTCTCCCGGTGGGAGAGGGGTTGGGATGAGGGAATACAAGTAGAAATACAAAGCTACTTGCAAGACCTTTAGCAAATCCGTGGCCTCCGTCCAGCATCCCTTCCCACCCTTGCTCAGTCAAGCCAGCGCCGACATCGAGCGCTGGCTGCTGGCGCTGAACGACGTCTTCGTACCAGATGAAGTCGCACTCATCCGCAAAGCCTGCGAGTTTGCGGCACCGCTGTATCACGATGAGGTAGATGTCACAGGCGCAGCCCTGCTGGAACATGCACTGGGTTCTGCTTCCATCCTCATCGGCCTGCACATGGATCACGAGACCATCGCGGCGACCGCCCTGCACGCTGTGCCGAATCATCTGCAAGAGTGGCGCGAGGTGTTGACGGCGCGTTTCGGCGCTAACGTCGCCCGCTTGGTTGCGGGCATCTCGGACATGGATCGTCTGCGCCATTTCAGCGAAGTGCGTAGCGCGGCTATCGAAGACAAACAAGAGGCCGCGCAGCAGGTGGAGGGTCTGCGCAAGATGTTGCTGGCGATGGTGGAAGACATCCGCGTCGTGCTCATCAAGCTCGCCGAGCGCACGCAGACTTTGCGCAACCTTTCGTCCGCCAGCCCCGATACCCAGCGCCATATTGCACAAGAGACGCGTAGCATCTTTGGACCTTTGGCAAACCGTCTCGGTGTGTGGCAACTCAAGTGGGAATTAGAAGACCTCTCGCTGCGCTACCTTGAACCTGCGCTGTACAAGCAGGTCGCTAAACTGTTGGATGAGCGCCGTGTCGATCGCGAAAGATATATCGCCGATATTGTCGCGCGCTTGCAAAGCGCGCTTGCCGCACAAGG
>JAVHQF010000052.1:2666-4716 GCA_036170995.1 Sideroxydans sp.
ACAAGCGGAGCGAATCCGGCTTCGATGAGAAGATCGCATGGCTGCGCCAGATATTGGCGTGGAAAGCGGAGCTGGCGGATAGCGGTGAATTGAAGGAGCAATTCAAGAACGAGTTGCTGCAAGACCGCGTGTATGTGTTCACGCCGCAAGGTAAGGTCATCGACCTGCCCAAAGGTGCGACGCCAGTGGACTTCGCCTATGTGGTGCACACGGATTTGGGTCATCGCACGCGCGGCGCGAAATTGGATGGCGGCATCGTGCCGCTCAACACTAAATTGCAAACGGGGCAGCGCGTGGAGATATTGACCACCAAACAAGGCGGCCCCAGTCGTGATTGGTTATCACCTAAATTAGGCTTCCTGCAAAGCGCCCGGTCGCGCGCCAAAGTGCGTCACTGGTTCTCTGAACAGAACGTGGATGACAGCATCGCGCAGGGTAGGGCGTTGCTCGATCGCGAGTTAATACGAGTCGGCCCTTCGACGCTACTCAAGACAGGTTCGCCCGATGTGAATCAAGAGAAACTCGCGCAGAAACTGAAATTCAACAAGCTGGATGATTTGCTCGCCGCCCTTGGTCGCGGTGACATCACCCCGCGTCGTGTCAGCTTGGCTATCGGACAAGAAGCGCCCGTGAACGCACCGCGCGTGAACACGCACACCATCGCGACAGTCGGCGGCAACGTGGTGATCGAGGGCGTGGGTAATCTGGTGAGCCGCACCGCGAAGTGTTGCAGTCCCGCCAAGGGAGACGACATCATCGGTTACGTCACCCGCGACCGAGGCATCACCATCCATCGTCGCGATTGCCCCTTCATGCAACGTGTGCCGGAAGAGCGTGAAGATCGGCTGCTCGAGGCGAGATGGACAGATAAAGCGAATTGATCTGGTAACACAACAACGCATCAAACAGGTAACGACCCATGCATGCCATCATCACTGCCACCGACCTAGTCAAACAATATCCTGGCGTGCGCGCCGTGGATGGCATCAACCTCTCTATCCCACAAGGCATCTGCTTCGGGCTGCTCGGTCCCAACGGTGCGGGCAAGACCACCACCATCGAGATATTGGAAGGCATCCACCCACCCAGCAGTGGTGCGGTGCTTTACAAGGGTGAGCCGCTAGGGGCGCGTTACCGCGAAGAAGTGGGCATCCAGTTCCAACACACGGCGTTGCAAGATTTTCTGACGGTGCGCGAAACGCTGAAGTTCTTTGATAGCCTTTATACCGAGACGCTTCCCATAGCCGAAGTCATTGCGCTATGTTCGCTCACCGACATCTTGGATAGAGACACCCGCAAGCTCTCGGGCGGGCAGCGCCAGCGATTACTGCTGGCACTGGCACTCATCAACGATCCCGATCTCATATTCTTGGACGAGCCGACGACTGGACTCGATCCGCAAGCGCGGCGCAACTTCTGGGATTTGGTGAAGCTGGTAAAGTCGCGCAACAAAACCATCGTGCTCACCACGCACTACATGGAAGAGGCGTATGCGCTGTGCGACGAGATCGCCATCATGGACAAAGGGCGCATCGTGTCGCAGGGCACACCGCAACAATTGTTGACCGAACATTTCGGCGACGTGGTGTTGCAGATACCGGGGGACGATGCGGGTGGAAAGTTGATGCAGATGGACATCGGTGCTGTGCCAGCGGGCGAGTTGTTCGAAATCAAGACCAATCGTCTGCACCACACGCTGCAACAACTCATGGAAAACGGTATCAATCTGGACAGGCTGCGCATCCGTGCGTGGACGCTGGAAGATCTATTCATCAATGTCACAGGCAAGGAGCACGGGCATCTCTAATGATCCAAATTTCGTCGCAATACTGCGTTGCTCATGAAAAATTTCTCCTTACATATAAGTCATATGCGGCGTCGCAATTTTTCATTCGCGCCTTGTCTTGCTTAGAACTTTGAACCATTAGAGGTACCCGAACAGCTATGAAAAAATTCCTCGCCGTCTTACATGCCCGCAACATGGAATTCCTGCGCGACCGTTCCGCATTGGTGTGGAACCTCGCCATGCCGTTCATGCTGGTGTTCGGCC
>JAVHQF010000053.1:0-1017 GCA_036170995.1 Sideroxydans sp.
AGAATGGCGGCTGATGAGGATGGGATAGCTAAAACACAACCATCATTTACAGTAAATCAAAAAAGATTTATCATGCAAACGTGAACGGGAAAGACATAATAGCTAAACTTAAAGCAGCCGGATGGACTCTGGATAGAGTAAGTGGCAGTCATCACATCATGGTCAAGGATGGGAAAGCGGTTCCTGTTCCGCTTCATGGTGGTCGTGATATTGGGATCGGCCTCGTGACAGCGATTGCGCGACAAAGCGGCGTTAAACTCAAATGAGGTGAAATTATGGAAATTCGTTATCCTGCTCTTATTGAACCACAAACAGATGGCACATTTTTGGTGCAGTTTGTTGACCTGCCCGATACATTTACAGAAGGTGGCTCACTGGACGAAGCGGTATTCAATTCCGTTGAGGTGTTATCTGCAATGCTGGGATGGCACATGGATGAGGGGGGGGAAATTGCAGCGCCAAGCCTGAGTGTGCTTGGTGCGCATTACATCGCTCCTGATGCTAAAACACAGGCTGCACTATTGTTGAGACTGGCGCGTGGCGACCGTAGTTTCGCTGATTTGGCTCGTGCGCTGGAGACCTCTTGGCCGGTTGCGAAGCGTCTGGAAGATCCTAAACACTGGCCTTCATTGCGTACACTCGACCGCGCTGCTGCCGCACTAGGGAAACGGCTTGTACTGTCATTTGAGTAGGTAGGCGATATGTTACATCGGTACTTAAAGCATCAAGCTTTTACCCTCGCAGCCATCGACGATGTAATTAGTCGTGGAAAACGTCAGGACTGGGCCGAACTGCGCTATACAGCACTTAAGGAACGGCATGTCATGGAAAAAGTTCTTAGGGTACGTAATGCGCATATTGAAGTCACTTACGCTCAACGCTATCAATTCTGGAGATATTATGCCGAACAACACCTTACCTGAATGGAAAAATGCTCAATAACTACCGTGGTTGCTGAAAACTTAAGGCTATGTCACCGTTAATTGTTGAACTCCACCCATACCCAGCGCTGCAAAC
>JAVHQF010000054.1:0-4703 GCA_036170995.1 Sideroxydans sp.
CTCGCCCGTGAAATTCTTACGTCGACTTTCACTCATCACCTGCTCCTTTTTTACGGCAGGCTACCATCTTAATTCACTGTCTGAAATCTGGGGTCCACTTTACAATTCTTCTCATGGCAATTTCCAATTCCCGATCAATCAATCGAGATGAATTTAGGCTCCTAGATAGTGCGGATTCAGATTCTCTCAATTCAGTTCTAGCTTTAGTTGCATTCATTACACGTCCGACGCAATGCATGGTGTCTTCATAGCCTTGCTTAATCCAGGACGGTATTTTTTCGGGATCAAAGCCGAGAATATCAGGGGTTACACCACCTATGGCAATGTTCGATTGAGGGCGTATTTCTAAAATCGTAGCATCTGGAAAATCCTGCCTGCTCCATAAGGAGCCGTCAGAAAGATGCGTCACAATGATCATGTTGCAACCACTTTGAAGCAAGGGAGTAATAGGCGTATTCCCTTGCATTTTTTGCCAGCCCCCCATGCCTCCATCAGAATAAGGGGTGTCGTTTATCCTTTTAGGGGAAAACAACAGTGGAATAGCAGCAGAAGCTAACAACGCCTCTTTTTGCTGATCTGCTGGCAATGACTGAATATGAATAAACTCCGAAGGGGGTGAGTCTACAAACCCCAATTCTGCGGCCACGCAACGCAACAAATCGAGGATTGCTGAATCCTGCCTGTAGACGGACACATGAAGTGGCAACCCTTGGTTCAGCTTATCAAAATTTAGATATTGATCCATGTGTCTCTGCAAAGGCGAATCAGAAAGCACACCGAGTTGGTCAATATATATGTGCAAGCGCTTTTCCATCCAAGCAGGCATTACTCCATGACCTAGCTTCAACATTCTCGCCGCATGTTGCTGCAGTACGGCCAAACCAACGAGTTGTAACCCTCCTGCAGACAAAAGTTGGAGATAAGCGGGAAAATTCGGGTGAAGGGGTGAGGTATTCGCCAACTCCAGCCATAAACTCTCCAGATGCTCGCCTCCCTCCTTAAGTGACCCAGCGGAAGCTAATATTGCGGCATTCAATGCTCCGATACTTGCCCCGGCGATAGCATCAACTTGCGCACCCAATTCGTGTAATGCGTTGATCACACCAACATGGTAAGCACCTTTTGCCCCCCCGCCTGAAAGAACCAGACCAACTTTCATGTCACTCATGGTTGTTGCTCCTTGAACATCTCTGTAATCAAGGCGGAAGCCAATCTGTTTGCATTCAATAATCTAGGCATACCCAATGGAACTTGCTCTGGCAACTGCGTGATTGAATATACAAAAGGTTGATCATCTGGTCGCGACCAGTCACCCAAATAGGCCAATGCTTCGGTTGCATCAGTGAGTATTGATCTGCCCGTCGGCCTATTCAGCCAGATGGTATTCTCCGTCCGCTCAGTTGCTCGACTATGCGAATCATTCGATAACTGACTGATGGCTCTATTAGCTAAATCTTCCAAGAAACCCTGCCGAATTTGATTGTCGTGGCTTCGACAATAATCGCCAAATTCCCCCCAACGCAGCTCCTCCATCGCAGCATAACAGCGACCAGCAAGTGAAAAAGAGTTGAAGTGCCCTGCCGACCATTTACTGAATACCTGATCCAATTGTCGATGAGCACGTTGCTCAAAATCAATTCGATCAATTTTTTCATTGAGCTCGTCACATCGTTGATGGAGTTGAATTGACAACTTTTCCACTTGACGGCGTGTATCCGCAGAGAAATGAGCAAGCGTAGTTACATTATTTGAAATAAAGCTCACCCGTTCATTTACCCGCTTGATTGCGTAATTACTCAAGGTCTGCGACTCGGTCAACTCGGCCAGCCATTTGAGCGAACCTTCAACACCATCAATCAGACTGGCATTGATTTCTGCTTGCCTCCTTGAACTCTTACCAGTGAACCCATCGTAGAGTCGAGCTCCCATACCTGTTCTTTGACGCTGCACTCGCACATGATCTCGTGCGACATCAATACCGTTAGCAAAATCAACGATGAATTTTTCGGGCAACGAAGTTAATACTTGGCAGATTTCAGAGTCGCGAGTAATCGGCTCAAGATGATTCATGCTGTCACCCCACTGTGATGCTCTACGTCTTCTTTCAATTCACGGCTATCAGACAGAATTACTGGAATGTTTTTTTTTAGGTCATTCAAACGACGAATCAATGCCGCCTGCTCGGACTTACTCTTTTCTTGGTCTCGTATACCTTGCATCAAATCCCCCCGAATTTGCTCAACTGATTCCTTAAAACCGGTGAAGAACTCATCGATACCTGCATTGAGTGGCTTTTTGATATAAACCCCGACAGCGTCAGCAAGCCCATCGATGGCTTGCTTTACTGAGTGATTAGCCGTTTTTTGAATTTGGCGAATATCAATTTCTATGTAGTTGACATCAACCTTGTAATCTTCATATCCCCAGTCATCACCGCCGAATATACCGCCCAACATTCGTTTAACTCCGCCCATGACACCTTTTTGCTTTCTCGTTCGGGTTTCCGAACGAGTTCGCTCTTGAATGACCTCATCCAGCATATCTGCGCCCGAAAATCCCAAAGCGAGCTTTGCGGCGCTAGGAATACGCAATTCCATGGCAAAACCATCTTTCCCTAATCGCTCCTTCATTGCACCAAGAATTTTTTTGCTTTCCGTGACAACATCGTTCTGAAAATCAGCTTGGAAGGCGGCAAGGATTTCCGTCATTCCTTCTTTCATTCCTCGTTCTGCGTTATCAAATATGCCTGAAATAGACTTTCGAATTTTCTTTATCAGTTTATCCGCATCATCACGATCTGAAAATTGTATGACCGGACTATCAGGATCAAAATCCGTACCCAAACTTTTTCGGGGGGATGCCTTACTTAAGTTGCCAAAAATATTTGCGAAAATCCCTGACAGCCCTGTAGACGCAGTTTCTTCTTGATTTATTGATTTGGCATTCTTTTTATCAAGCGCCAGCTTCTCTAATTGCTTTCCTTCTTTGAAATAAATTTTCAACTCGTCTGCAATGTTTTTCTTAACAACATCAAATACTAGCTCTGTACCCTTAGTGAGTTCTTGAAGTTTTGTATCTGCATTTAACCTTGCCGCCTTCTCAATTTTTTCGACATGAGAAATATCTTGCTTCAACGCATTGATCTGTTGCTCAAGTTCTTTAGCGCTCTTACCCAATGCAGTTTCACGAGTGTTGAGGAGGTTTTGCATTCTTTCTGCCATATCAACTAATTTGGCTGCTGCAGAATCAACTGCATATATATCGGCACGAGCGTGGGCCGTTCGGATTACGCTTTCTAGCGGTGCGTGGAATAGTGAGTCGTTCCAAAGCTCGTCGGCAGAAGCTTTAACTTCCGACACATCGTCAATTTTCGACTCCCATCGACGCCCTAAAGCCTCTTCACCGAAATCGGTAACCCATGCGTGACCGGTTGGATCAGGAAGTTTTTTACTAATATGAAGTTCATGGCGAGCACGATTGGCTAAATAGGCCCACTTTGAAGAGACAGGAAACACATTGCTTGAAGCGATGCGCCCCCCCATCAAACTTTCTGAAACATAGTTTCTTACTTCTTCAGAGGTATCGCCATGCCGATCTTTTTGGTCGAATTTATTGACCAGCGTATAAAGCCGCCCCTCCGTCACGTTTGCGATTTCATTGAGCTCTTTACGCACCTCTTCATCAGCTTCTGATTTTAGTTGGGTAAAATCTAAAATAGCCAAGACAGCGGATGCCTTGCCAAGTTGTTCACGCAACATTTTTTTCAGGTGAGGTTGGCCTGATTCGTTAGGCCCCGGGGTGTCCAGCAGCGTTAGCCTTCCTTGTCCCTGTGATGTTTCACGCAAGTGCGCAAATTCAACCTCAATAACCGGCAACTCATGAATTTCATCATAATCGGCAAATGGAAAATCAATTTCCAACTCACGGGACAGTCGCACCAAGTCGTTGAGCCCGCGCAAGAATAGGAAAATCTCATCTGCCCCCTGATAGCGAGTTTTGAATTTCTCCTCACTCTCGATCAAGGCAATAATTTCTTTCATATCTGAATCGATGGAAAGCTCTTGAACAAGAGTGGCGTTCTGCTTCTTCTTCAATGAGTTGCACAAAACATCCATGAGAGAACGAATTGGCTGATCGTTATCGAACTTCAAGACTGGCTCGATCTGCCCCGGGGTATGACGAATCAAGGTTGGGAGAGCCGTCATGGGGCGGTTGCGATTAGGCAACACCTCTGTGCCGACGATGGCATTGATCGTTGTGGATTTTCCAGCCTTCATCGTACCGACAACAGCCAGCACCATTTCCAACTCATCAAGTTTGTTCTGCTCACCCGCAAGAACTTCAATGTGCTTTTCAGCCGATGTGCGATCAAAGGTTTGCATTTCACCGGGCTTACTTTCGGTTAATACACCCGGCTCATCCATCATCTTTTTCATTACGTTAATTTCCAACGTAATTAGACGCAATGCCTCATCGCGAAGCGTTTCAATGTTCTGTTCGTGCATGATGTTTTTCTCTCTTATATATTTTGTTAGTCTGAGTTCGTTAACTGGTAGTAAATATTCAAATACTGACTCTTCGCAAGCTCTGGCATCAGCGGTTGAATCGCCGACTCCAGCGGTGTAATTCCATCGAGATATGTCCAAGCCTCGACCGAGTTCGGCATCAGGTCGCGCTTCTCAGTTGCCAGCAGGATGACATCT
>JAVHQF010000055.1:0-20524 GCA_036170995.1 Sideroxydans sp.
TGAAACGACTAGGACGAGTATTAGGTAGTTTGCTTGCCGTAGCGCTAACGGTGTTCTCGCTGCAAGCATTCGCCGCAGCGCAAACGGGTGGACGTGACTTCAACCACATGACCACTGGCTTCATCCTCTCGGGTGGACACGCCGTTGCTGCCTGTGAGACCTGCCACATCGGCGGTGTGTTTAAGGGGACGCCGAGAGCCTGTGATGGCTGCCACTCCACAGGCAAGCGCATCATCGCAACGCCAAAATCGAATACACACATCGTGACCGATGCACCTTGTGAGAGTTGCCACTTCAATACATCTACATGGTTGGGTGCTAGATTCAATCATGGGACTGCACAGGTAGGTAAGTGCGAGACATGTCATAACGGTCGAATCGCTACAGGAAGACCTTCAAATCACTTTAGTGGCAGTACGGTGAAAAGGATAAATTCTTGCGACAGTTGCCATAGAACCAGCGCTTGGTTGATTGCTGGTTATTGGAATCACACGGCTGAAAATGTTGCAGGAAAAACTTGCAATAATGCGGCGTGTCACTCAATAAATGGGGATGCAAATACAAAAAGATGGGATTCAAATCCTAAGCACTTGCCATTCGGTACTGCTATAGGTGGGGTTACTTTTACAAACTGCCAAACATGTCACTTGAGTTACAGCAGCTTTAGTGTCGTTAAGTACTCCCACCCAAGTGGGCTTATTTGCGGTGACTGTCATAACAACACCTACAATTTGGGAGCTGTCAGAGCCAAACCAAATAATCATATTCCTGATAACGGTGCTAGCTGCAATCTTTGTCATACAAGCAATTATTCTTGGTTGGGAATGAATCACACTCCTATAGCAGCAATGACATGTAAGACTTGTCATATTAGTCCGCAGGTTTATCTTGGTAGCATGACGACCAAGAAATATGGACACGAAGGATTTAAAACAACCCAAGATTGCATTGACTGTCACGCACGGCAATATAACAAGTGGAATAAACCATAACGGACTGCAATTCTGAGAGCCTTCTAAGAAGGCCTTCAGGTTTTTGAGTTTCTAAGCGAGATTGAATGAATAAAATTAAAACAATTGCTGTAGGTCTTATTGTCTTAAATTTATTGAGTCTTGCTATGTCGACGAGGGCAGAAGTGACAGCCAGTGGTCGTGACTTCAATCATATGACCACTGGTTTCTTTCTTTCAGGGGGTCATGCGGTTGCTGCATGCGAGACATGCCACGTTGGAGGTGTTTTCAAGAATACTCCTCGGAATTGTGACGGCTGTCATGCGGTTGGTAAACGCATCCTGGCAACGCCCAAGTCGAATACGCATATCGTCACTGATGCCGCTTGCGAGAGCTGCCATTTCAATACGGCGACTTGGCTTGGAGCACGTTACAACCACGGCACGGCGAAGGCGGGTGATTGTGTGAATTGCCATAATGGTCGAATCTCTACGGCTAAACCGTCTAGTCATATTCCGACGGTAGCATCGTGCGATCAGTGTCACCGTACTTCGACATGGACGCCAGCGTCTTGGAACCATACGGGTGCGCAATATGTTGGGATGGATTGTGCGACTTCATGCCATAACGGAACCACAGCGCGTACCTTCACTAACACGGCGTACCATTCTTCTTACACAACACTGGGCATCACTAGTTGTAAGTCATGCCATAACAACTACACCCGTTTTTATATTTATCGGTATGGGCACAATGATGCTGCGTTTGCTGGGCGGACAGATTGTCTAGGCTGTCATGACGGCACTAAAGTTGGTGTGCGCGGCATCCCATCCAATCATGCCTACGCACTGGCAAATCTGGTCAACGCCCCAAGTAATTGCAAATGGTGTCACTCTACAACGGCAACATGGGTTGGGATGAATCACAGTGTCATCAAACCTGGAACGCTGTGTATGGATTGCCACTTGACGGGTAAGCAGAACTTTGCAGGGATGCGCCAAAAAGGGATTGGACATAAGGATTGGAGTGGTGCTGGAGATTGCACCAATTGCCACTCGGCAACTAACTTCGGTGGATGGGGCGATTAAAGATAATAAAGCCGTTTTACGGCACAGAAGTTGATGGCGTGACCGTAACGAAAAAGTATGACAACAGGAGCAGAGAAATGACACGAAATTATTCATACAAGTTGTATCGTTATCTTAGTGTGTTGCTCTTAAGTGTGGCGACACCGCTGAACGCAAGTGCACTTCCCCTTGATGATGTAGGGCTTGAATATAAGACTGATGGAATCGTCGCGACGATTCGTATGACTTCCCCCGTTCAGTACCTGCGGCATTTCCCACAAAATAACGGCAATACGCTGGAGATATTCTACCAACGCGGGCAGGGCACTCCAGCAGAGGAGGTATGGGCAGATAATGAGGTTCGTAAATCGCCGCCTTCTGGTTTGATCCCTAGCTTCACTGTCACAACACGTGACCAAAAGACCAAGCCAAAATTGGTCATTGAATTTTCGCGTGACGCTAATTTCACTGTGACGGCAGGTAAAGACAATCGTAGCTTTATGATCACCATTCGCCCAGACAAGCAGCAGGCTGCTCCTGTAGCATTACCTCTGTTGCCGCCCGTTGGCGCTGAAGTGGTGATTCCAGCAGGCAAGGTGTTGACACCTGAAGAGACGAACCTCTTTGAGAACACCAAGCAAGCACATGCCCTGATGGTGCAAGGTCGCGATGCCTTGGCCGCCAAGAACAATGAAGCCGCAGTGGAAGCATTCAACAAGCTGCTGTTGCTGCCACCTAATGATTACACCGAAGCGGGGCAGGAGTGGGTGGGGGTGGCACGTCAGCGTGCAGGTCAGTTTGACAAGGCGAAGACGGAATATGACTTGTATCTGAATCTATATCCAAAAAGCGAAGGCGTGCCGCGTGTGATGCAGCGTTTGGCGGCATTGGCGGGAACTAAGGAAGCAGATGGTATCGTCGAGACGACCGAAAAGAAAAGTGAAGCCACGTTCATGACATTCGGTAGCGTCTCTTCACATTATTATTTTGGTTATAGCAAGATTGATTCGACACAGACGTTCAATAACGTGCCAGAGACGACCACTCTTAAGTTGACTGACCAAAACATGATGATCACCACGGAAGACGTGGTTGGGCGTTATGTGAGTGATGAATATGATGGCCGCTTGGTGTTCCGTGGTAACAACACGTTTAACTTTTTATCGAACAAGTCCAATCAAGATCGTTTGACCGCGATGTATGGCGAGGTCAAAAGCCGCAAGCAAGATTACATGCTACGTGTGGGGAGGCAGTCTGCCTATGGCGGTGGCGTGATGGGGCGTTTTGACGGTGTCGCTGGTTCGTATGGCGATGCGCAACAACTCCGCGTGAATGGTGTTGCTGGCGCGTTGGCGGATTATTCTCAGGGCACAGCCCCGACATTCTTTGGCGCCAGTGCGGATATGGGGGACTTCTCTTTTTACGGCATTAACCAAAGTATAGGTGGTGTGCTGGATAGACGTGCAGTCGGCACGGAATGGCGTTATTTCCAAGATAAGACGACAGCATTCGCTATGGTTGATTACGATGCAAATTTCAAAGCGTTGAATGCAGCACAAGTGATGGGGACGCAAGAGCTCATTGGCTTTAACTTGAACTTCCTGTTGGATCATCGCCGCACACCGTCATTAAGTATCCGCAATGCGTTGAATGGCGCTGCGACTTCGAATGTCAGCGATTTATTACAGACGATGTCGGCGAGTAGCTTGCGTCAACTGGCCTTAGATCGCACGGCGACCTCGAATATGGCGCAGCTGGGTGCAACCATGCCATTCGCGCAGAAGTTTCAGATTGGTGGGGATGTACGTGTGTCGAATACGACGGGGTTGCCAGCAAGTGGTGTCGCGAATACCACTCAAGGTCTGTTGGTCGCAGTGCCGAGCCGAGGTGCAGAAACGAGCATTACAGGGCAAATCATCGGCAGCAGCCTACTTATGGAGGGCGACATCTGGTCTGCTAGCACCACCTTCTCAACAAGCAGCGCAGTCAACGGTCATTCCATCTTCATGTACAACCACACTGGATTCAAGAGTGGCTGGATGATGGATACCTCCTTGCAGTTGTATAGTCAGACCGATCAATTTGGTGGTGTGGTCACCCGTACTTCGCCAATGTTACGTGGCTCATATCGCCTTAAAGATCAGTGGACATTCGATATCGATGGCGGCATTGAAAGCACCAAAAATTCGGGTGCGCAGGTCGCCTCTTCCACGCTGCGTTTGTTCGCCTCGGCAGGGGTGCGTTGGGACTTCTAACTAACACAAGTTGTAAGTTTGAGTACGGTTAGGCGGCCATCGAAATATTTCGATGGCCTTTTTGCATATAGCTAAGGCGTTTTCATTGGCAGTCTGGTAAATTCCGAACCATCCTGTTCAGGAGCAAATCATGAAGATCCATGAGTACCAAGGTAAAGAGATTCTGCGCGAGTTCGGCGTGCCGACACCACGTGGTGTGGCGTGTTTCAGCGTGAACGAAGCGGTGGCTGCCGCAACTAAGCTGGGTGGCAAGGTGTGGGTGGTGAAAGCGCAGATTCACGCGGGCGGGCGCGGCAAAGGCGGCGGCGTGAAGGTGGCAAAGTCGTTGGATGAAGTGAGACTGTATGCCAGCCAAATTTTGGGTATGCATCTCATCACTCATCAGACTGGGCATGAGGGGCAGGTGGTGCGCCGCTTGCTCATCGAAGAGGGCGCGCAAATCGCCAAAGAACTTTACGTCGGGATGGTGGTGGATCGTGTGTCGCAACGCGTGGCACTGTTGGCTTCCAGCGAAGGAGGCATGGAAATCGAAGAGGTCGCCAAGCATCATCCTGAAAAAATTCATACGGTACGCATCAATCCAGTGACAGGGTTAGAAGCGTCGGAAGCAGCGCGCGTGGCGCGCGCCATCGGTGTGCCAGATGCGGCGAATGCCGAAGCGGTGCAGATACTGCAAGGGCTGTATCGCGCCTTCGTGGAAAAAGATGCGATGCTGGCGGAGATCAATCCCTTGGTCATCACAGCGGATAACCACGCTATCGCACTTGATGCCAAATTCAATTTTGATTCCAACGCGCTGTATCGCCGCCCTGAGATTGTGGCGATGCGCGATCTTGATGAAGAAGATCCGGCAGAGATCGAAGCGTCGAAGTTCGATCTGGCCTACATCCAGCTTGATGGCAACATCGGTTGCTTGGTGAATGGCGCGGGCTTAGCGATGGCGACTATGGACATCATCAAATTGTACGGTGGTAGTCCAGCCAACTTCCTTGATGTGGGTGGTGGCGCAAACAAAGAGAAGGTCACCGAGGCGTTCAAGTTGATGTTGAAGAACCCCAATCTCAAAGCGATTCTGGTCAACATCTTCGGCGGCATCATGAAGTGTGATGTGATCGCTGAAGGGGTGGTGGCAGCAGCGCGTGAAGTAAGTCTCAAGGTGCCGTTGGTGGTGCGCCTTGAAGGCACCAATGTGGAGCTAGGCAAGAAGATATTGGCGGAATCGGGATTGCCCATCATCTCGGGTAACGATATGGCAGATGCGGCGCAGAAAGTGGTTGCAGCAGCGGGAGGTCAACAATGAGCATCCTCATTAACAAAGATACAAGAGTCATCACGCAAGGTATGACGGGGAAGGTCGGTCAGTTCCACACCTTCCACTGCAAGAGTTATGCGAATGGCGCGAATTGTTTCGTGGCAGGCGTGAATCCAAAAAAGGCGGGCGAAGATTTTGAGGGCATTCCCGTTTATGCCAGTGTGCTGGACGCAAAGAAGGCCACAGGTGCGACAGTTTCAGTCATCTACGTCCCACCCTCGGGCGCGGCGGCTGCGATTGACGAGGCGGTCGAAGCTGATCTTGACTTGGTGATCTGCATCACCGAAGGCATTCCAGTGCATGACATGGTGAAGACGCGCTACAAGATGCAGGGAAAGAGGACCATCCTTATCGGGCCCAACTGTCCAGGTCTCATCACGCCAGACGAGATCAAGATTGGCATCATGCCAGGGCATATCCATAAGAAAGGTCGCATCGGTGTGGTGTCGCGTTCTGGTACGTTGACGTATGAGGCGGTCGGTCAGCTCACTGCGTTGGGTATGGGGCAATCTTCTTGCGTTGGTATTGGTGGCGACCCGATCAATGGTTTGAAACACATTGATGTGATGCGCCTGTTCAATGACGATCCGCAGACGGAGGCGGTCATTATGGTGGGGGAAATAGGTGGCAGCGACGAGGAAGAGTGTGCCCGCTGGATTAAAGACAATATGCAGAAACCTGTGGTTGGATTTATTGCGGGGGTGACTGCTCCACCTGGCAAACGTATGGGACATGCAGGTGCAATCATCTCGGGCGGACAAGGCGGGGCGAACGAGAAGCTGGCGGTGATGGAGGAGTGTGGCATTCACATCACGCGCAATCCGGCTGAGATGGGGCGGGTTATGCAAAAAATAATGAAGGGTTGACATGCTGGACTTCGTGCAAATGTTGGAAAGCCCACAATTCTGGGTGGATGTCTTCAAGATTATTATGATTGATTTGCTATTGTCTGGTGACAACGCGGTGGTCATCGCCTTGGCGTGTCGCAATCTGCCGCCAGCACAACGTCGCCAAGGTATTCTCTATGGGGTGGGGGGCGCAATTGGTTTGCGCATGGCGCTGACATTTTTCGCGGTCGGTTTGTTGTCGCTGCCATACCTCAAGTTGATTGGGGCATTATTGTTAATCTGGATCGGTGTTAAGTTGATATTGCCTGATGAAGAAGGCCATAGCGAAAGTAACATCAAGGCCGAGACGCAATTATGGGGTGCAATTAAAACGATCATCATCGCTGACTTTGTGATGAGTCTGGATAACGTTCTGGGTGTGGCTGCGGCGGCAAAAGGTAATATGTTGTTACTCGTCTTTGGTCTGCTCATCAGCATCCCACTCATCGCATGGAGTAGCCAGTTGGTGCTGAAGCTGATCGACCGATTTCCATTCATCATCTTGGCAGGCGGCGCGTTGCTGGGTTACGTCGCAGGCGAAATGTTGGTGAGCGAAGCGTTATTCAAGCCGCTGGTCGAGGAGCAACCGCTGTTGCATTGGATAGTTCCTGTTGTATGTGCCGTTCTGGTGCTTGTCATCGGCAAGTGGCTGACATTGCGCAAGATGGGGCGCGCAAAAGCCATTGACCTTGTGGATGAACATGTGAATGCAGATTGAATAAGGAAATCTTGATGAAGATATTGATACCAGTAGATGGTTCTGAAAACGGATTGAGTGCAGTGCGGCATGCCGTTGCGCTGTCGGCACAAATGAACCAAGCGCCAGAGTTGTTGTTGCTGAACGTGCAATGGAATGTGGCGGCGGGGAATGTGAAACTATTTATCAATCAAGAGACAATCAACGATTATTATCGAGAACAGGGTATGGCCGCTTTGGAGAAGGCGCGCGCCATCTTGACTTGGGCTAATCTTGCTTATCAATACCACATCAGTATTGGTCGTCCAGCCGAGACCATTGTGCAGTATGCAGAAGAGCAAAAGGTCGATCAGATCATCATTGGTGCGCAGGGGGAGGAAGGTCTGACCAAATTACTGTTAGGGTCTGTCACCAGCAAGGTCGCACGAATGTCTAAGATTCCAGTCACTATCACACGCTAATCCAGTTTCAAATTCCTGATAAATCAATCGGGTATGGTTTGATATTGAAAATTGTTTTAGTATCCGCTCAGCAAGCTTAGGAAATATGCACAAACGGGCAGGGTAACTATGAAAAAAATGGCGTTTCTTAAAGCAGATTGGTTCACCAGTGTGGTGGTGGCCTTATTCTTCTTGCTCATCGCAGGTACAGATGTCATTCAAAGCCTTGAGCGAAAGGCGTATGACTGGGGCGTTCTGGCTTCATCACGTGTGGCGAGCGACAAAATTGCGGTCATTGCTATCGACGATGAAAGTATCGCCAATCTCGGGCGTTGGCCGTGGCCGCGTGCGATTCAAGGCCAGATGTTGGATATCCTCGCACAGGGACACGCCAAAGTGGTTGGTCAGACTGCCCTCTATTTCGAGCCTCAGGTTGACGCGGGGCTGGATTACATCCTGAATATCGCTGCTGTTTTAGAAAAAACTTCTTTGCAAAAGACTAATCCTGTTGAGTGGCAAGAGTTGCAAGGATTGATGCAAGAAGCACTGTCGCATCTCGATAATGACCAGAAGCTCGCTGAGAGTATGTCCAAGGTCAACAATGTTCTGCTGGGGTTGTATTTTGAATTGGGGGTGCCTCAAGGAAATCCAGATGCGCCTTTGCCTGAGTATGTGTTGAAGAACAATCTGGTGAATGTGCAAGGTAGGGCGGATGCTGCATCTCCTGTTCCAGCTTTGAGAGCGTTGGTACCTATCCCTGTCTTGGGGCAGCCTGCATTGGCCATTGGACACTTAAACGCAACACCAGATGTGGATGGTGGTATCCGCACAGAACCTCTCGTGATTGGATATTACGACCAATACTACCCGTCCCTGTCGCTGATGATTGCTGCGAAGAGTTTGAATCTTGAACCCAAGGACATTCAGGTCACATTGGGTGAGGGCGTTAAATTGGGCAATCTCAGTATCGCCACTGATTCAACATTGCGTATGCATACCTATTTCTATGCTGATAGTGATGGCAAGCCCGCCTTCCAAGTTGATTCTTTTTATGATGTATTGACTGGCAAGATTCCTGCTGAAAAGTATCGCGATAAGATAGTGCTAATCGGGGCGACAGCGGCGGGTGTCGGTGCGGCGCAAGTCACGCCCATTTCAGCCACCACGCCGCCAGTGCTGACCTTGGCGCATTCCGTATCCAGTATCTTGAAGCAAGATTTTTTTGTTGCACCAAGCTGGGGGATGTGGGCGGAGATGGGGGTGTTTTTGTTGGTCGCGCTCTATCTGATTCTTTTATTGCCGCGTCTGGGCGCAGGCCTTGGAGCGCTTATCACGAGTGGTATGTTCGTTGCGCTACTGGCGATTCATTTCATATTGATGACGAAGCAAGCGATGTGGCTACAGCTGATGTTGCCCGCCGCCTTGTTGTTGGTTGGTCACTTGTTGTTGACGACCAAGCGCTTCTTGATGACGGAGAGAGGCAAAGAAAAATCGGATGCTGAGTCAGCCGAGAGTAATCGCATGTTGGGCTTGGCGTTCCAGGGTCAGGGACAGCTGGATATGGCGTTCGATAAATTTCGCAAAGTGCCATTGGATGATAGCTTGATGGATGTGTTGTACAACTTGGGCTTGGATTTCGAGCGCAAGCGGCAATTCAACAAAGCGGAGTCAGTCTTTAAATATATGGCGGATCACAATCCCAACTTCCGTGATTTGAAATCGCGCACCGCGCAATCCAAGGCAATGGCCGATACCATCATCCTTGGTGGCTCGACTGGTCGTGGGAATGACAGCACGATGAAGCTCGACCAAGGTGGCTTGTCTAAACCCATGTTAGGGCGTTACGAGATCGAGAAAGAGTTGGGCAAAGGTGCGATGGGGGTGGTCTATTTGGGTAAAGACCCTAAGATTAGCCGCGTCGTCGCCATCAAGACGATGGCTTTGTCGCAGGAGTTCGAGGCAGATGAGTTGGAAGATGTGAAGGCGCGCTTCTTCCGTGAGGCAGAGACCGCAGGTCGATTGAATCATCCCAATATTGTGACTATGTACGATGCGGGCGAAGAGCATGATTTGGCTTACATCGCGATGGAATTCCTCAAAGGCAAGGATCTGGTGGTGTACTCCAAACCTGACAATCTCTTGCCATTGCCCAAAGTATTGAGCATCGTGGCGCGGGTGGCCGATGCCTTGGGTTACGCGCACGGATTGAACGTGGTGCACCGTGACATCAAACCGGCCAACATCATGTATGACTTGGAAAGCGATACGGTAAAGGTGACTGATTTCGGTATCGCACGTATTACAGATTCGAGCAAAACGAAGACGGGTATGGTGCTTGGCACACCCTCTTTCATGTCACCCGAACAATTGTCAGGCGCCAAGATTGAGGGGCATTCCGACCTGTTCTCTTTGGGGGTCAGTCTCTATCAATTGGTGTGTGGTAAGCTTCCATTCGAGGGCGATTCAATGGCGCAACTGATGTTCAAGATCGCCAATGAGCAGCACACGGATATTTTGACAATCAATCCCAATGTGCCGCCCTGTGTCGTCAGCATCATCAATAAGGCATTGGCGAAAAAAGTCGAAGATCGTTATGAAAGTGGTGCAGCGATGGCGGAAGCGATTCGCCAATGTGCTGCGGGTCTGCAATGAACTCTTAGGCGCGAGGTTAGAACGTGAAAATTAATGAAGCGCTGGAAATTGTAAGCCAGACCAATCCAGGGATGGTGCGTTCTCACAATGAAGACAGCGTGACCTTTGATGCTGAGCATGGCTTAGTTGTTTTGGCTGACGGCATGGGTGGTTATAACGCAGGTGAGGTTGCCAGTGGGATTGCCGTTTCGGTGTTGGCGAGTGAGGTAAGGCATTGTTTGGAAGCTGTTGGCCCCGAACAGAAGGATGCCGCGAGTAATGATGATGTGGGCGTGGCAGTGTTGCGTGACAATGTGAAAAAGGCCAATCTTTCCATTTTCAATGCGGCTCAGAGCCAGCCGCAATACGCTGGCATGGGTACCACCATCGTCACGGGATTGTTCTACGACAATCGAGTTGCAGTTGCCCATGTGGGAGATTCTCGGATGTACCGTTTGCGCGGAGAAGTTTTTGAAACGATCACGCGTGATCATTCTTTGTTGCAGGAGCAGATTGACAGCGGGATCATCAGCAAAGAATTAGCGAGGTTGTCCAAGAATAAGAATTTGGTGACGCGCGCAGTCGGTATTGAGGCGGACGTGGTTCCTGAAGTTCATTTGCATGATGTCGAAGTGGGAGACATCTATCTGTTATGTTCCGACGGACTGAACGATATGGTGGAAGATGAAGATATTTGTGCGACCTTGCAGATGTTGCAAGGCAACCTTTCGTTGGCAGCGACACAGCTCATTGAACAGGCGAATGACAATGGCGGACGTGACAACGTGTCTGTTATCTTGGTGAAAGTGAATAGCAGTTATGCGACCCCGCGCGGTTTGTGGGCGAAACTGAAATCTTGGTTCAAGAATTAATCTGATTGAAAGTGATTAGGGGAACGATATGACGGCAAAATTGATACTTAGCATGGATGGTGCGGTGATCAAGGAATACCCGCTAACCAAAGAGCGCACCACCATCGGACGCAAGCCGCACAACGATATTTCTATCGACAACTTGGCGGTGAGTAGTGAGCATGCTGCGATTATTACCATTTTGAATGATTCTTTCTTCGAGGATATAGGGAGCACCAATGGTTCGGTGGTGAATGGCGTGCCGACTCAAAAACATTTCTTGCAGAACAATGATGTCATCGAAATCGGTAAATACAAACTCAAATATCTGAATGATCAACCGACGCAGACTGCTTCCGCCGATTTTGAGAAGACGATGGTGTTGCGTGCACCCGTCAAACAAGCCAAGCCTGAAGAAGGCTTTAATCAGACACAGGTCAATGAGGGTGTTGTTGCGAAGCATGAATCTACGACACAATTCAATGTAACGGCACCCAAGGTGGAAGTGACACCTGCTCCTGCTGTTGCACCTGCAGCACAGATGGTGGCCGCTGTAATCCAGATATTGAATGGCCCCAACTTGGGGCGTGAACTTGAACTCAGCAAAAATCTGACGACATTGGGTAAACCTGGCGTACAAGTCGCGGTGCTTGCGCGACGTCCACATGGCTATTTCATCACGCATGTTGAGGGTGTGAATTTCCCTTCAGTGAATGGCACGTCAGTGGGGGAGCAACCTCATCAATTAAAAGATCACGATATCATCGAGCTTGCTGGGGTCAAGATGGAGTTCTACTTTAAGACCTGATTGAGGAGACCTGACATGATCTCTAGGCAGGCGATTCTTTCTGCTAGCAATGAAAGCCGTGTATGAGGAATCATGCACTGCTCATTGGTTTTGGATTCATCGTCATGCTTGTCTTTTTGGGCGATGCGGCTAAGTTCTATGGGCTGGGTTTCGTTCAATTTACAGATGCCAAGTTATATGACTATCGGATGCGACTCACCCTACCGAATAAGCCAGATGATCGCATCGTCATCGTTGACATCGACGAAAAGAGTTTGAAGCAGGAAGGTCGTTGGCCGTGGGGGCGCGACAAGATGGCCACCCTGATGGATGAGTTGTTTGCTCACTATAAAGTTGCAGTTGTTGGCTTCGACGTTGTGTTTGCAGAAAAAGATACCAGTTCAGGACTTCATGTATTGCAAGAGCTGGGGCGCAAGCAGTTCAAAGATGTCGCGCAGTTCCAATCAGTGCTATCCCAAATAAAACCCGTACTTGAATATGATGCGTTGTTTGCAGATAAGCTTAAACAACGGAATGTTGTCTTGGGTTACTACTTCAGCAACAGCGGGGAGGGGGAGGTTTCAAGTAAATCGGGATTGTTGCCTCCCCCCGTCTTTGCGGCTGGGGCATTCAAAGGTCGCCCTATTGATTTTTTTAGTTGGGATAGTTACGGCGCGAATCTCGCAGATTTGCAGTCGAGTGCGGCAACTGCGGGTCATTTTAATCCAGTGGTCGATTTTGATGGGGTGGTTCGTCGCATCCCAATGATTGTCGAGCACGAAGGCGCATATTACGAATCGCTTTCATTGGCCATGGTGCGCACGGTGTTAGGTAATCCCAAGTTGGTGTCTGGATTCGCGACTGGGCAAAGTAAGGATTACGGTGGATTGGAATGGCTGTCGTTGGAATCGGCGCAAGGTGATCTCGTCATCCCCGTTGATTCTCAGGTCAGCGCCTTGGTGCCGTTCCGTGGGGGCAGGGGGACATTCCATTACATCTCTGCTACTTCTGTATTGCGGGGCGAAGTCCCCTTGGAAAGTCTACACAACAAGATCGTGCTAGTCGGCACTTCTGCCCCTGGACTCATGGATATGCGTAGTACCCCAGTGGGTGAGGTCTATCCTGGGGTAGAAGTGCATGCCAATATGATTAGTGGCATCCTGAATCAGAACGTCAAGCAAAGTCCACCTTATGTTCTGGGGGCAAATGTTGTGTTGCTCTTCATCATGGGTGTTGCATTGAGCGTGATTTTGCCTTTGTTGAGTCCTGTGCGCGGTATGTTGGTCACCCTAGGTACGATGACAGCAGATGTTGTAATGAATCGATATTTGTGGGAATACGGAGACATCGCACTGCCAATGGCTGGGGGAATTCTGATGATCTTGGCTCTGTTCGCGCTCAATATGTCGTTCGGGTACTTTGTGGAATCTCGCTCTAAACGCCAGATTACTAACTTGTTCGGGAAATACGTGCCTACCGAACTGGTGGACGAAATGAGCAAGCATCCAGAGCAAGTGGTGTCGATGGAAGGTGAAAGTCGAGAGATGACCATCTTGTTCTCCGACGTGCGCGGTTTCACCACCATATCCGAGGGACTAGATCCTAAGGAACTGAGCCAGTTGATGAACGAGTTCCTAACCCCGTTGTCGCGGGTCATCTCCAAACATAATGGCAAAGTAGATAAATACATGGGGGACTGCATCATGGCGTTCTGGGGCGCCCCGAATCCGTTACCAGAACATGCGAAAAATGCGGTACTGGCTGGACTTGAGATGCAGCGCGAGTTGGCTAGATTGCAACCAGAATTCAAGGCGCGCGGCTGGCCAGAAATACATATTGGTGTGGGTATCAATACGGGGCGGGTGAGTGTAGGCAACATGGGTTCTGAGGTGCGTGTTGCCTACACGGTGATGGGCGATGCTGTGAATCTTGCCTCCCGTCTCGAAGGAATTACCAAAGAATACGGTGCAGGTGTTCTCGTAGGAGAACACACCAAGGAACAAGCGCCAGAATTTGTCTATCGTGAAGTGGATATGGTCCGCGTGAAGGGCAAACTGCAACCCGTTGCAATATTTGAGCCGATTGGTTTGCACGCGGAGGTGGGCAAAGATGTCCATGAAGAGATAAAACTCTTTAATCAAGCAGTCCGCGCTTATCGCAAGCAGGAATGGGACAAGGCTGAGTTACAGTTGCTGAGCCTGAGCAACATGTCTCCACACTCGAAGTTGTATCAGGTGTATGCAGAGCGCGTGGCTTATTTCCGTAAAGAACCGCCTGGTGAGAGTTGGGACGGCGTGTTCACTTTCAAAACCAAGTGAGTCGAATGTCGATGAAACTAAGAGTGCTCGGGTGCAGTGGTGGAATCGGCGGTAACTTCCGCACGACTTCACTTTTGCTTGACCACGATGTTTTGATTGATGCGGGGACGGGGCTGGGGGACTTGAGCTTAGCTGAGATGAGTATGATTGATCACATCTTCATCACGCACTCCCATCTCGATCATGTGGCCTGCCTGCCTTTGTTGGTGGATAGCATTGGGTTCATGCGCGACAAGCCTTTATTTATCCATGCAATTGCTGAGACCATCGCCATTCTTAAGCAGCACATCTTTAATTGGCAGGTATGGCCTGATTTTTCAGTTATTCCAAACATGCATCAGCCTGTGATGCGTTACGAAGAATTAGCGTTAGGACAAGCTGTGAGGATTGGTGAGCGCTGCCTTACCGCCTTGCCCGTGAATCATGTAGTTCCAGCGGTAGGATTCCAGGTGGATAGTGGGATAGCTAGCTTGGTATTCAGTGGCGATACCACCACATGTGATGCTTTTTGGCAGGTAGTCAACCGCATTCAGAATTTGAAATATCTGATTATTGAGACCGCTTTTTCTGATTCGGAAAAAGAATTGGCGATTCTCTCCAAACATCTTTGCCCTAGCTTGTTAGCGGAAGAATTGTCGAAACTAGAATTGCAGCCCGAGATATTCATCACACATCTAAAGCCAGGCGAAGTGGAGCTGACGATGAAACAGGTAGCTGAACGGGTGGAGAGGTTCACCCCGAAAATATTACAAAACGGACAAGCGTTCGAATTTTGAGCAGATGACCCACATGAATGAAATGATTGACATCAGAGTGCTTGCCGCACTAGAGCCCATCTCTAGTTTTAGCCCTGCGCGACTAAGAGAGTTGCTGGATTATTGCAATGTTGAGACTGTTAATATGGGACAAGACCCATTTGCGGCACACCCTATGCATGGGCAGTCGGTCTATCTGATCCGTGGCGAGATGGAGTTGGTGTTTGCTGATGGCAATAAGGTCGTCATTCGTGCAGATTCAGAATGGGCGCGTCATCCGCTTGGAAAGCGTCAACCCGATATTCGCTCTGCAAAAGCATTGAGCAGGGCTCAGTTGTTACGGGTGGATGATGACCTGTTGGATCGTATGGTGACATGGGATCAATTCGGTCATCACGAGGAGGCAAAATTTCAAGCGGATAAAGAAGGGGCTGAGGCTGCTGTTCGCAGATTATTGAACTCTGGCATGTTCAGTGCTGAGAACTTAAATCATGGTCCGTTCGCACATTTACCCCCAGCCAACATAGGAAAGTTGCTCAGCCGAGTCGAGGCCATCGGCGTGTGGGAGAAAGACGCCATCATCCGCGAGGGCGAAGAGGGCGATTATTACTATTTAATTGAAAGTGGTCGAGCCCAAGTGACGCGTTTAGTTGGTGGGGCCAATATTGTGTTGGCAGAATTGAAAGCAGGTGATGTATTCGGTGAAGAGGCATTAATCTCCGATGCCAAACGCAACGCTACCGTCATTATGAAGAGCAACGGTGTATTACTCCGATTGAAGAAACAAGACTTCTTGGAGTTAATGAAAGAGCCTTTGTTACACCGTATCAGTTTTATAGAGGCTAAACAAAAAGTCGCACAAGGGGCAATCTGGCTGGACGTGAGACATCCCCCTGAATACCGTTATGACAAACTGGTTGGAGCAATCAATGTTCCACTGAACGATATTCGTAATGCGATCGGGGTTCTGAACAAGGCGACACCCTATATTGCGTATTGTCAGAGTGGACGACGTAGCGCGGCGGCGGCATTCATCTTGGCGCAAGCGGGGTACGATGTGTATGTATTAGAAAATGGTTTGTGGTCTGTGCCTAAAGCGCAGCAACAGTGATGGCTGAGGGAAACATGAATAGTCCAGTACAAACTAATGCAGGCGAGATGACCGTCAGGTTGGAATTCACCAAGAACCTCAACCATGTCACCAATAAGATTCATGCCACCAGCAACATCGACGAAATCATGCTTGATGTCAGTAAAGACATCTGCCAATTGTTCAATGCGGATCGTTTGACTATTTACGTCGTTGGCGACGACAAGGCCTCTCTCATTTCCAAAGTGAAGACAGGATTGAATTCGTTCAAAGATCTAAAGCTTCCCATCGCAGAGCAAAGTATCGCTGGCTATGCTGCCTTCAATAAGAAATTACTCAACCTAAAAGATGTCTACGACGAGCAAGAGCTTGCAATGCATAGTACGACATTGCGTTTCCTGCAAGATGTGGATAAACGAACGGGTTATCGAACCAAGCAGATGTTGGTCGCGCCAGTCATAGAAGAGAACGGCGACTTGGTTGGAGTCATGCAGGTCATCAATAACAAAGCAGGCATGCCATTTCCGCAAATGGTCGAGGAAGGGGTGCGCGAACTGGCGCAAACCTTGGCCGTGGCTTTGCGGCAACGTCAGCAACAAGCAGGAGGGGTTAAGACCAAATACGACTATCTGGTTTCTGATGCGGTGATGTCTGCGGCCGAGTTCGAACTGGCCACGCGCACGGCTCGTCGCAAAGGAGTGGATATTGAAGATGTTTTGCTAGATGAGTTCCAAGTTAAAACCGAAGCGCTCGGTAAAGCACTCTCCCGTTTCTTTAACGTTTCTTATGAACCGCACAAGGCGGATCGTATCAAGCCATCTGATCTGTTGCGTAATCTTCGCCGCGAGTATGTAGAAAGTAGCCACTGGTTGCCCATCGACGACACGCCTGAAGGCGTTGTTATCTTAACCACCGACCCAGAACGGATACAGGCATCGCGCGTCGTCAACAACATCTTCCCTAAAAATCGCTTAATCTACAAAGTCTGTACTTTGCGCGAGTTCAAAGCCACACTTGATTTGTTTTACGGTGGAGGTAGTACTGCGTCAAGTGGCAGTGATGTGACGGGTAGCTTCGAAGATCTTGGATCAATGGATGACTTGCTGACCTCCCTAGGGGGCGAAGAAGAGGATGTCAGCTCAGCTAGTCAAGATGATGTTAGCGCCGCTGCCGACAACGAACTGGTCAAGCTGGTCAACAAAATTATCGTGGATGCCTACAAGATGGGGGCATCCGATATTCATATCGAGCCGATGCCGGGTAAAGGTAAGACGGGCATCCGCCTGCGTAAAGATGGTTCGTTGTTGAACTACATCGAAGTACCCTCAACATACCGTAACGCACTTGTCACTCGTTTGAAGATCATGTGTGATCTTGACATCTCGGAGAAACGCAAACCGCAAGACGGCAAGATCAAATTCAAGAAATACGGCCCGTTGGATATAGAGCTACGGGTGGCGACTATCCCCTCACAAGGTGGCGTAGAAGATGTGGTGATGCGTATCTTGGCCTCTGGCGAGCCCATCCCCTTGGATAACATGGGGTTCTCTGTACGCAATTTGGAGCTAATCAAACAAACGGTCAGCAAGCCCTATGGCTTGTTCTTTGTGTGCGGTCCAACGGGTTCGGGTAAGACCACTACCCTGCACTCCATCTTGAAGCACATCAATACGCCAGACACCAAAATATGGACGGCAGAAGACCCCGTCGAAATCACACAGAAGGGCTTGCGCCAAGTACAGATCAACAAAAAAGCTGGTCTCGATTTCGCCACTATCATGCGCGCGTTTTTGCGTGCCGATCCTGACGTCATCATGGTCGGTGAAATGCGCGACAAGGAGACCGTATCCATTGGTATCGAAGCATCACTTACGGGGCACTTGGTATTCGCTACGTTGCACACCAACAGCGCACCTGAATCAATCAACCGTTTGTTGGATATGGGGATGGACCCCTTCAACTTTGCGGATGCCTTGCTTGGCATTTTGGCGCAGCGTCTGGCAAAACGTCTTTGCAAAGATTGTAAGAAGGCACACGTGGCGACGCAGGAAGAAATTAAGTCTCTGCTCACTGAATACGCAGGGGAGTTGTTGGAAACGCAGACGTGGAAGAAAGACCCGAATAGCGCTTACAAGAACCTCTACGCAGAATGGGTCAAACTGTTTGGCGATGACAAAGGTCAGATTACGCTTTATGAAAAAGTGGGTTGCGAAAAATGTTCGGGTACAGGTTATCGCGGGCGTGTTGGCCTACATGAATTGTTGATCGGCACCGATCCCATGAAGAAGGCTATTCAAGAACACGCTCGTGTGGCCGAACTTTTTGCCATCGCCTTGGAAGAAGGGATGCGCACTTTGAAGCAAGACGGGATGGAAAAAGTCTTGCACGGCATTACCGATATGCACCAGATTCGCTCGGTCTGCATCAAGTAACAAATCAATCTCACTATGCAGACATCTAAAGAGCCAGGTAGAGATTCCCAGAATTCAAGTGCCAAGCTAGAGCGACTTTTGAATCGCTTGAGTGAATTGAATGCCATTGGCGCTTCTTTGTCTAGCGAGCGAGATGTCAATCGCCTGCTGGAAAGTATCTTGGATGCGGCAATGAAGATTACCCATGCGGATGCGGGCACCCTTTATCTATTGGATGCTGCCAACAAACAACTCACATTCGAGATATTGCACAATAACTCACTCGGCATTCGCATGGGAGGGACATCTGGTGAGCCCATCTCTTTCTATCCAGTCCAACTCTATGTCGAGAATCAACCAAACCATGCGATGGTGGTGAGCCATGCCGCACTGAGTGGCGAGACCGTTCACATCAAGGATGCGTACACAGAAGAAGGATTCGATTTCTCGGGAACCAAGAAATTCGATGCCAAGACGAACTATCGCTCGCAGTCATTCTTGGCTGTTCCTATGCGCAACCACGATGGCGAGGTCATCGGTGTACTTCAGCTCATCAACGCGCTTGACGAGAACACGGGGGCCGTAAAAAACTTCTCGAATGATGACCAGCAACTATTGGAATCATTGTCTTCGCAAGCAGCTATCGCCATCACTAATCGCAGATTGATACAGCAATTGGAAGAGCTATTCGAATCCTTCATCAGCCTTATCAATACCGCCATTGACGATAAATCACCTTACACGGGCGGCCATTGTGAGCGCGTACCCGTGCTGACTATGATGCTCGCCGAAGCGGCGAACCGAACCCAACAAGGCGCGCTTTCAGGTTTCAATCTCACCGACAAAGATCGCTATGAATTAAAAATTGCTGGGTTGCTACACGATTGCGGCAAGATTACTACGCCCGTCCATGTGGTGGATAAATCCACCAAGTTACAGACTATCTTTGACCGTATTCACTTATTAGATACGCGCTTTGAAGTGCTCAAGCGAGATGCCCATATCGCGCGTCTGGAAGGTCAATTATCTGAACAACAATATCAAGCACGTTTGCAGCAACTGGAGGGTGACAGGGACTTTTTGCGGCAAAGCAACGTCGGCGGCGAGAAAATGAAAGAGGAGGATGTTGAACGCGTCAAACAGATTGCTGCCTACCAGTGGCAAAACGTGAGCGGCGAACAAGTCACTTTTCTCACCCCCGAAGAAACAGAGAACCTGTGCATACGTGCAGGCACGTTGACACCGGCAGAGCGAGAAATCATCAATCACCACATCGTGGTCACCATCAAGATGTTGCAGTCCTTACCTTGGCCGCGCCACCTCAGTCGCGTGCCCGAATATGCGGGAGGCCATCACGAGCGTATGGATGGCAAAGGCTATCCCAATGGTTTGAAGCGCGAGCAGATGTCGGTGCAAGCAAGACTGATGGGTATCGCCGACATCTTCGAAGCGCTGACCGCCAAAGACAGACCATACAAGGTGGGTAAGACACTCACCGAATCTTTAGAGATATTGGGCAAGTTCAAAGAAAATGGTCATATAGACCCAGATTTGTTTGATGTGTTTGTGCGCGAAAAAGTCTATCTGGAGTATGCGCATAGATTCTTAGCAAAGGAGCAGATCAACGAAGTGGATGAAACGAAAATTCCGGGATACGTCCCCTAGGTGACCAAAAGCGTCACATTGGTGGCGTGATTTTGGCACTTTGTAAGTGTGGGACACACTCGAAGCACCGTCGATATTGAGTTTTACGCTGGCACGTAACCTGCTAATATCCATCCGCACACCTCGTGTGTAGCCCACAAGGGCAACTTCTCAATACTCAAAGGAGCTTAACTATGAAGCAAATCCAAAAAGGTTTTACATTGATCGAGTTGATGATCGTTGTTGCGATCATCGGTATCTTGGCTGCAGTGGCCATCCCTTCTTACCAAGACTATGTCACTAAGGCAAAGTTTTCTAAGATCGCTACCACTGTTTCTTCCGTAAAGACAGCCTTGGCGATGTATGCACAAGACAACGGATTGACCACCTTTACGGGTGCATTCAGCGCAGCTGATGCTTGGACAAGTA
>JAVHQF010000056.1:0-1009 GCA_036170995.1 Sideroxydans sp.
AGCAGAAAGATTTTCACTGCCGAGGTTCCGTAAAGCTGCCATTCAATTGGCGGCGTCCGATCCGCATTGCCGACATAGGCCACGGGCAACTCTGAGACAGGACTGCAGCGTTACCAGTCGCATATTGCAGCCTTACTAATTTCCGAACTGCAAACGTTAAGAATTTAAGCGGGTGGCTTCGCCGGATGCATGGTACGGCACCTCGCAGTTTCGACCTCCGGTAAATCTGGCTTCAACGCGCATCAGGCTTTCGACGGCGTAACGCTTTCCCTCCAATCTTTGCGCGACCCATGCCCAGAACTCCAAACTCCTGCCCAACTGGCTTAAATCCGGAGAACAAACGATACCAGTCCACCGGCCAAGCGCGACGGGGGTCTTAATCGCGGTGATGTGAGCGTGTACCGTGACGTACTCCTGTGGATCGCCAGGCCGCCACATCGCGGTCGGGATGTGTTCAGCGTGGACCATCTGATTGATTACATGTAGAACTCGATTCTCAGATAGATTGACCGCGTAGTCCCTTTTGTACATCTCAAGGGTCAGTACAGTTAGCACCGTCCCAGAGACAACATCCTGAATGGCCACCAGTAGGTTGTTGTCTTCAGGGCTCCAAAGAAGCCTGTGAATCAGATTTGACTCTGTCGATGCGCCAATTCGCTTTCCGAGCCCAGCATTCATCAGAGCCGTCAATTTGTCCGGCGGCACCCTAAAACGTTCGAGGATGCGTACAGTTGCGTGCTTGGACAGAAAGGCAGGAGGTAGCGGCATTCGTGGTCTGGCGATGGCGAGTGTTTATCAGCCCCAAGGATAGCCTGTTTGCAAAGGCCGGCTTCGCGCACTGCTGGTTGGTCCACGATTTTCAGACGCTCTGCGTCGGCAGCGTCCATTTGAAGTGGTGAATTGAAAGTCAGCTTTCTGGAGCCATGCTCATAACGCGGTGAGCAGACGTTAGTGGCCGCAATGGCCGCTAACGGGCAGGCAATTCGTAAGTCCGAAGGTCAGTTAAGGG
>JAVHQF010000057.1:0-1007 GCA_036170995.1 Sideroxydans sp.
GGTTTTATTCCCACTCAGATGTTAACGAGACGGAAAATACCAATGAAATAATTGCCTTGGCGTAGCCTGTACGATTTGATGCCATAAAAAAACCATGTTCATTAGTTAATAAGAATTCGCAACCAACATTTGGCCGCATCGAATGCGGTCAACCTCTTGATCCTAGGCGCCCATTGACCTCGCTCAACCCCGGACCAATGGCCACTGGCGCGCCGTGTGGACCAAGGCCAGCATCCACACGGTTTCACCGCTGATTTCGTACACCAAGCGATAGCTTTCATGCGGCACCAGCTCGCGGGTTCCTTGAATCTTTCCCGGCCGCCCCAGCTTAGGGTGATCGGCAAGCTTGGCGGCCGCATCGCTGAAAAACTCATCCATACGGGCGGCCGCTCGCGGGTTGTCGGCCACGATGTAATCCCAAACGTCAGCGCGATCCTGCAGCGCTTCAGGTGTCCAAATGACCCTCACGCCTGGTTCGCCACGACTGCACGCCGAGCGGCGAACATGGCTTCAACCTCATCATTGGAGTGACCGACACCGGCGCGCATCAAGGCACGCCCGGCATCAACCTTGCGGCCCAGGAACTCGTTATATTCCCGCGTCTCGCGCTGACGCTGGACAAACTCGCGCATCAACTCGCGCAGGACCTGCGAAGCCGGCCTGTGGGTGGCCTCCGCTTCGGCCATGAACTCGGCGCGTAACTCAGACTCCAGCTTCATCGTGAAAACAGCTTCTTTGGACATGGCTCAAGCCTCATTAAATGTACTTCTGAAGTATATACATTTTAAGTACCTATGACAACCTGTGCTTGCAGATGCTGACAGGTGCCAGCCAATGCCGGACCAAAAAGAAAAAAAAGCCCGCAGTGACGCGGGCTTACGGTGGTTTTATGCCGTCTGATGCCATACGGTACGAGACATTAAATCACTCCCACTCGATGGTGCCCGGCGGTTTTCCTGTGATGTCGTAGGTAACCCGGTTGATGCCGCGGATTTCATTGATGATGC
>JAVHQF010000058.1:0-1003 GCA_036170995.1 Sideroxydans sp.
AAGATTTAAGTCCAGCTTAAGCTGGCTGCTATAGAATTTGAGCGCAAGTTGGTGTAGTTGCGTTGTGGCTCAAGTGCTTTGCGCAGCGTGTTATTAATTTTTACAAGGTGGACAACATGAAACAAGTGCAACGCGGCTTTACTCTGATTGAGTTGGTAATGGTGATTGTGATTTTGGGCGTGCTTGCGGCGGTGGCGTTGCCCAAGTTTGTGGATTTGAAGGGGGATGCTGCTACTGCGGCTACTGCCGGTGTTGCGGGAGCTTTAGCGTCGGCTTCTGCCATCAACTATGCTGCAATTCAAGTTAACCCTGCCAGAGGAACGGCAGGGCTTCTGACTTGTGCTTCCCAAGCCGTACTGATCCAAGGTGGCATTCCTGCGAATTTTTCGCATAGTGGTGGTCCTGCTGCAAATGCTGGTGCGACGGCTACCTGCACATTGACAAACTCCGATGGCGGTACACCTGCGACGTGGACAATCATTGGTAGCTGACATTGTTTTGATTTTCTTGATCACTGACTACTCTTAAAAAGCGGCCATGTGCCGCTTTTTAACTTTTGGATGTCTGGAAACAGATCAAAGCTGAAACGCCTGCAGTCTGTGTGCCCGATTGGGCACTTATATCGCGCCTGGTTGCAATGGCTTAATTTATGCAAAATTGGCCTATATCCCCTGTATATATTCAGTTGTTTGCTATCAAAAATACATAAATTGCAACCCGCCGACGCCATCTTGACGCGAAAGCACAGCTGAAATGGGGTGACTGATGATCTTTATTACGTTTCATAAATCGTTTCAAATAGACGATCAATTATTGATATTTATTCTTTAAACTTATACAGTTAGAACCAGAATAAATCGTTTCATGTCAACCGCTGATGATTTGCTGAGAGCACTTAAAACCTGGCATCGAATGCCTGCGGGGCAGGTGCTGCAGCGGTTGGATGTGAGCCGGGCTACCCTGATGCGTGCGGTGCACGCGCTGGGCTCCCAAGTTGTGGTGC
>JAVHQF010000059.1:0-1001 GCA_036170995.1 Sideroxydans sp.
CGCTCAACCCACAACCCGATTTCAACGAGATCACGCAACTGATCGCCGCTGCGAAACAGCGCGCGGTGGTGGCGTATAGGTGATGGTGCAATTGTCTCGCCACTGGTGCGACAATTGCGGAGACCTGTTAGGAGTGCTATCTTGAGTGCTGTTAAAAATCTAGGAGTAACTCATGGCTAGTGTAATTTTGGCGGAAACGACCGCGAGTGTTTCGGAGTTGAAAAGAAATCCAATGGCGACGGTGGCGGCGGGCGAGGGATTTCCTGTGGCGATATTGAATCGCAATGAACCGACTTTTTATTGTGTGCCAGCCAAAGCCTATGAAGCGCTGATGGACAAGCTGGAAGACATGGAGCTGAATGCCCTTGCTGATGCACGTTTGAAGGACGGCAAGCGTTTGGTGAAAGTCACGCTCGATGAGTTATAAGCTGAGTTTTCATCCCGATGCGCTGCTGGAGTGGCGCAAGTTGGATGCGACGGTAAGTGCACAGTTCAAGAAGAAGTTGGCCGAGCGTCTGCAACATCCGCGTGTGCCTTCCGCGCAGTTGTCCGGCCATCAAGATCGATACAAAATAAAACTACGTAGTGTGGGATATCGTTTGGTGTACGAAGTGCGAGATACCGTGTTGTTGGTGATTGTGGTGGCAGTCGGCAAGCGCGAACGCAATGCGGTCTATCGCGTCGCTGCGAAGCGTTAATGTACGGAAAAATTTGTATCTCACTCCGTTCGCCCTGAGCTTGTCGAAGGGGAAGTTTCAAAATGTTTTGCGTCCGTACTGGGTTCGATAAGCTCACCACGAACGGTCTGGTGTTCCAATAAATTTAGGAGAGCGTCATGAGCAAGCAAGTTCAAGAAGCCTATATCGTCGCAGCGACCCGTACCCCGGTGGGCAAGGCGCCGCGCGGGATGTTCCGCAATACGCGGCCGGATGATCTGTTGGCGCATGTCATCAAGGCGGTGCTGGCGCAAGCCCCGTCGCTTGATCCTGCGAGCATCGCCG
>JAVHQF010000060.1:0-3144 GCA_036170995.1 Sideroxydans sp.
GAGGGATTGCTTGATGATGAAGCGTGGCGCATCCACCTGTTTGAACATGTGTTCAAAGATGTGAATGATGTGTGCCTGTCCGCGCACCTCATTGAAGGGGTCTTTGAAGTAGGCCTCTGCGGTATATAGCGCTGCAATGTCGTGCACGCTTTGTGGTGAGACGTGTTCAAAGAAGTGCAGCACGCGATCCAGCGCAGTTCGATTCGTCATAGTCCAGTCACCTTATGGATCAGCCAAAAATAAAGTCGGTACGGCAAGAGTCGCAACACGCGCACCCCATTAGTGAAGCGGCGCGGAAAGTGAATGTGGAATTCGCCGCGTTCGATACCGCGCACAATCTGCTGCGCGGCCGTTTCTGCCGAGATCAGCGCGGGCATCGAGAAATCGTTTTTAGCCGTCAGGGGTGTGGCGACGAAGCCGGGATTGATGAGATACACCGCAATGCTTTTCGCATGTAGATCAAGATAGAGTGATTCGCACAGATTGATGAGTGCCGCCTTGGTCGGGCCGTAGATCAAGGCTTGCGGTAAGCCGCTCAACCCAGCGACGGAGGCGACGATGCCAATGCCCCCGCCCCCTTGCCTAAGCAGGGTCGGCAACGCCGCAGCAAGACAGTTTAGCGGGCCATTCAGATTCGTTTCTACCAATTGCTTCGCCAGCTTCAAATCAAATTCGTCTGCGCGCATCTTTTGATACATTCCCGCAACGACGAGTATCAAATCAATCCCACCCCACTTCTCTAATATCGCATCGTGCGCCAGTCTAACCTCATTTGCGTGGGTAATATCAAACGGGTGTATCAAGGCACTCACATCATCAACCACAACCAACCTCAACGCATCAATAGTGCGCGCGGACAAAGCCAGCTTGGCTCCGCGCTCATGTAAGGCTCGCGCTAAGGCGGCACCTATGCCGCTCGATGCACCGATGATCCACACCCGACGCCCGAGCCAATTCTCGATTCTTGGATTCATGGCCGCTTGCGAAACGACAAGGTCACTTCACCCAGCTTGAAGCCGAACTTGCTCATCACTGCACGATTCAGCATCACTTTTTCGTCCATCAGGATCATCCAGTCGTCAAAGTTGACGTTGTAGATTTTTCCATCCACCGGCAACGCCAACACGTATTTCCAGTTCAGCGCATTGCCAGACACAATGCCGACCGCCTCACCCACCACATCCGCTGCCGTACCGATGTATTGTCCATTCGCTTGCTTCTTCAATGTCCACACACGCTTTTGTTTTGTGCCATCGGAATAGACAAAATCTTCATCCAGTGTGCCAGTGTCGCCCTGCCAACTGCACTGGATGAACACGTTGAAACGTTTCACCACTTCGCCTTTGCGATTCTGGAACATGCCCCATGCATCCACCGTTCCATTGAAATACTGCTGCATATCCAGCGCAGGTTTCTCTTTGGCATACAGCGCCATATCGGGCGTGCTACAAGCGGATAACATCAGCACTCCCATGACCAGTGCCACGTATGTTTGCCAATTCATTTTGCTTCTCCTTCACGGTTAGATTCCATCCAAGGGGGCGCGCCACAGCAACAGTGCGGCACACAATTTCAGTACGCAAGGCAAGAGCGCATAGCCCACTGCCAGTGCATGTAAGCCGACCTCATCGGTCGTTCCATTTTGATAACCTAGCCATTGAAGTAGCGGTAGTGAGATGCCAGCAGCTAAGGCCAGATTCAATTTGGTCGCCCAGTTCCACAACCCGAAATACGCCCCCTCATATTTGCCCATATGCTTGGCTTTCCCAATCACGGCGGCGAGTAAGGCAGGGGGTAAGGCAAGGTCGGCGGCCAGTGCTGCGCCCGACAAGAGGCAGATGGCGGCAAATCCAATGCTCTCTCCCGCCCCTAAAAAATAGGCCCACGCGAAACTACCGATAGCAAGCCCCATCGCGACCAGCCAAGCTTGCTTTTCGCCTTTACGTTTTGCGATGGACACCCACAGCGGCATGGCCAGCGCGGCGGCCAAAAAATACAGAATCAAAAATCCACCGGCGTAGGGTGCGAGTAGCAAGCGATCTTGGGTGAAGAACAGAAACAGGGTAGCGGGGATGGCGGCTGCGATGCCGTTCAATAGGAATACCGCGAACAACCAACGGAAGTTCACATTACTCAATGGGCGCAGCAACCCAGCTAACCCAACACTTTCGTGGCGTAGGGGAGTGACTTGCGGGGCGCGGCGCAACAAAAAGTAGGCGGCGATCAGTAGCGAGGCCACAAAGAAGGCAGACAGCAGGCTGATCGAGCTGAAGGTGGGCACAGCAGCAGCGATGATGACACCGCACAAAGCACAGACCTCACGCACTGCCGTAAGTGACGCGCGCTGGTCGCGCGATTGTGTCAGTGCCGCGCCCCAACTTTGGTAGGCGATGCTGGCCAAGCTGAAGCCCAGATAGACCACGACGAGGCTGGCTAGGAACCATACCATCGCTTGCATTTCAATAATTCTCGGCGGATTAAACAAAGCGACAAATCCAAATGCCAGCAATGGCAGCGACAACACGATGGCATGTGCGTAGCCGCGTTGGTGGGTGTCCAGCCACATGCCAATGAATGGATCAATGAAGGCATCCAGCACACGTGCGACGAGCAGGATCGCGCCTATCAGCGCCAGCGACAGGCCGAGCTGACTTGCATAGAACTGCGGCACATAGACATAGACGGGCAAAGCCACCAAGGCGAGTGGCAAACCGAACACGCCGTAGTACCACAAACCACTTCGACTCAAGGCAATCACGATGTCTGCCCCAATAGCTGCTTACGCAAGCGCGGCGCACGGGTGCGCTCATCCAGCCAGATAGAAAAGAAGGCGCGTGCAAATTCAGCATCGTTGATCTCTTTGAGCAACACGCCATCTCGATAGAAGCGCACACCTTGCCCTACCTGATATGCACCGCTCAAACGCGTGCCCACTTGCACATCGGGAAACACCTGTCGCATCAGACTCAACCATGCTGCCTGCTGATCTGGCGAACCCAAATTTAGCTTGCGTATCTCATCTATGCTGAAGGCAGCGATTTTTTCTCCTTGCAGCGCGCGCGCGTACACCAGCTCCAGCACAAAACGCCCCTCTAACAATGCGCGATCCGCACGCACGCCCTTTTCCTGCCACAGGTAAGCCTC
>JAVHQF010000060.1:3244-4585 GCA_036170995.1 Sideroxydans sp.
ACTTGTCGCAACTTTTCATGGAATGCGCTGCGCCACTCGACCAGTGTGCGTGCGTAGTCCAAACCAAAAGCAAACTCATCCACCACTTTCAAGCCTTGCTTGGCTGCTTGTGCACGGAATACTTGAGGAGAAGGCAACATGCCGCCAGGAAAGATGTACTGCTGGATGAAATCCGTGCTGCTGCGATAGCGCTCAAAGAGTTCGTCGGCGATGACGATGGTTTGGATGCAAGCACGTCCGCCTTGTTTCAGGTTGCGCGCGATGCACGCAAAGTAGGTCGGCCAGTAGGCTTCACCGACCGCCTCGAACATCTCGATGGAAGCGATGGCATCGTACTCACCTTGGCAATCGCGGTAGTCCATGAGTTTGAGATCAGCCCATCGGGATTGGCCAATTGCCTCCATTCGCTTTTGGGCAAACTGAAGTTGCTCGGTGGAGAGCGTTAGCCCAGTTAGGCGCACGTGCGCTTCTTGCATGGCCACTTCGGCAAACCCACCCCAGCCACAACCGATCTCCAGCACACTGTCGCCAAGCTTCAATTTCAGTTGCTGCACGATACGGCGGTACTTGGCGAGTTGCGCCGTGTGCAGATCGTCCGTATTTGTCTGATCAAATAAGGCGCTGGAATAGGTCATCGAGGGGTCCAGCCACAGACGATAAAAGTCGTTACCAATGTCATAGTGCGCATGGATGTTTTTGCGACTGCCACTGCGACTATTGCGATGGAATAGATGGCGGACCCGATACAACAGATTGCCCCACCATTTGCCATAGATGAGAGATTCGATTTGCTCGCGATTGCGGATGAAAAGCTCGATCAAGCCCGTTAGATTGTCCGTCGTCCAGCCATCAGCAATATATGTCTCGGCAAAGCCGATGTCGCCCGACTTCATCACCGCATCCAACATCGCCCAATCGCGCAGATGCAAGGTGATGGGATAGGAATCATCACCGAAATGGGCCGACTGACCATCGGGTAATTGCAAATGCAAGGCACCGTGTTTGAGTTGGCTCAAGAGCTTCAGAATGAAACGCACCCGCGAGGAATAGCCTTGCGTAGCCAGTGTATGCAAGGCACGTTTCGGCATGGCTTGGTTGGCCGTCAGTGTTTGTGTGTTCATTTGCTTACCTCCGAAAAAGGGGGAGTTGGTTTGCGATGGAAAGGCACACGTTTGATCCACAACTTGAGCGCCTGCCAATGAATGCGGGTGATGACCATAAAGGTCATGAAGGGATAACGTAGTAGCGCTAGCACGATGTTGACGTCCGACAGCGGCCGTGAACTGCCGCTGATATTGGTGAGCAGCAATGCGCCCGCATCGGTGTAGTAGTCAATGCGCG
>JAVHQF010000061.1:0-4583 GCA_036170995.1 Sideroxydans sp.
AGTCCGTTTCCAATGAAATCAAGGTACTTACGTGCGGGAAGTGTTGAACTTGTGTTGTCAGGAAGTGAAAATTATATGATTAACCAAATTGCAGATCATTTTCTGAGCTTGCCGCGCCCAGCCAAGCGTTTGTTGGCTATGGGGGTTGACTCCTTTTTGTGCGTGCTGACAGTCTGGGTAGCGTTGTGCCTGCGGCTGGACGGCTGGGTGGTGCCGACGCGGAACGAATGGCTGGCGATGGGTTTGTCGCTGGTGCTGGCCTTGCCGGTGTTTATGGTTTCAGGTTTTTACCGAGCCATTTTCAGGTACGCCGGTTTGGCCGCCTTGATGGCGGTGGCGAGGGCAATCGCCATCTACGGCTTGCTCTATGCCGCCTTGCTGGCAGTGCTGGCATTGCCGGGTGTGCCGCTCACACTCGGATTCCTGCAGCCGCCTTTGCTGCTGTTGGCGGTGGGGGCCTCGCGGGCATTGGCGCGTTACTGGCTCAGCGGCGGCTATTTAAGCCAGATCAAGCGCAATGCCTTGCCCAAAGTGTTGATTTATGGGGCCGGTTCAGCGGGGAGCCAGTTGGCAGCAGCCATGGCCAACAGCCGTGTGATGCGGGCCGTAGGTTTTCTGGACGATGACGCCCGTTTGCACGGCCAAGTGCACAGCGGACTGCATATTTACAACCCTGCTCAGCTGCATGATTTGGTGCAGAAGTTGGAGGTGAGCGATGTGTTGCTGGCCATTCCCTCGACCAGCCGCTTGCGGCGCAACGAAATCCTGGAGCTGACGCGCCGAGCCCATGTGGCGGTACGCACTTTGCCTGGATTGATGGACTTGGCCCAGGGCCGTGTGCATGCCAGCGACTTGCGCGAACTCGACATTGAAGATCTGTTGGGACGCGATGCCGTGCCGCCGAACGCGTCGTTGCTCGGTAAAAACATACATGGCAAAGTAGTACTGGTCACGGGCGCGGGCGGCTCTATTGGCAGTGAACTGTGCCGCCAGATCATCAGGGCCGCACCGACCAAGCTGCTGTTGGTGGAATTGAGCGAGTTCGCTCTGTACGCCGTGCACCAGGACTTGATGAAGTTACTGTCGGATGAAGATTCACCAGTTGTGCAACTGCTGCCGCTGTTGGCGTCTGTGCGCGACGAAGACCGCATGCGTGAAATCATGCTGACTTGGCAGCCGCACACTGTGTTCCACGCCGCAGCTTACAAGCATGTGCCGATGGTGGAGCACAACCCGGCTGAAGGCGTCAAGAACAACGTGCTGGGCACCTGGACCACGGCCAAAGTGGCGGCCGAGCATGGCGTAAACGACTTTGTGCTCGTCAGTACCGACAAGGCCGTGCGGCCCACCAACATCATGGGCGCCAGCAAGCGCCTGGCTGAAATGGTGCTGCAGGCGCTGGCGGCCGATTCAATCGAGCAGGGTTGGAATACCCGGTTTGGCATGGTGCGCTTTGGCAATGTGCTGGGTTCTTCGGGCTCGGTGGTGCCGCTGTTTCGCAAACAGATCAAGGACAACGGCCCGCTTACCTTGACGCACGCTGACATCACCCGCTATTTCATGACTATCCCTGAGGCGGCTCAGCTGGTCATTCAAGCCGGCGCCATGACCAGCGGGGGGGATGTGTTTGTGCTGGACATGGGCGAGCCCGTGCGCATCGTCGATCTGGCGCGCCGCATGGTGGAACTGTCGGGCTTGACGGTGCGTGATGAGGCTACACCCGATGGCGATATTGAAATAGAAATCACCGGCCTGCGCCCTGGTGAAAAACTCTACGAGGAACTGCTGATTGGCGACAATCCCTTGCCCACCCTGCACCCACGCATCATGAAAGCGCATGAAGATTTTGTGCCGTGGTCTGAATTGTCCGCCCGCCTGCAGGTGTTGATCGCGACCCTGAATGCAAATGACATACCCGCCATACGTACCCTCCTCAAAGAACTCGTGCCCGGCTACCAACCTGATGGCGATGTGGTGGATTGGGTGCATATGGCTCAAAAGCAAGGGGGTGCGTCATCTAGAACCCCAGTCCTTGCCAGTCAAACCTGAGTTGCTATTAAGAAAATATTTGCATATTTGAAAGATTTCTTATGGCTCGCGTCAAGGGCGGTGTCGGCTTCTTTGGTGCCAATTTCGTTCTCGACTGGTTGGCTGGTTCGCCGAAGCGAGTCGTTAACCTCGATAATCTCACCTATGCGGGCAACTTGGAGACTTTGGCCAACCTTGCAAAGACCATGCTGCGCCTGGCGCAAGAGCGCGAACGCCTGACGGTGATTTACGACCAGTTTTCAGGCATTCTCTGTTCTCAGTCGCGCCAACTATGCAATTTCCAATTGCAAACCACCTCCGCGTAACTCGTTGATTTCATTGAGTTCAGCCTCTTGAACACTCAAGAGGCAAACAGAGAACAGAGAGAGAAAAGAGGGTAATTTGGGGCAAAAATGCCTAGAAATACCCAAATTTAATAACAAAAACGTCAAGAGGAAATTCGCGTAAGTGCGCGTCACCATTGAGTTTTCAGGCAAAAAAAAGCCCAACTGATATCAGTTGGGCTTTCTATGTATGGTGGAGCTGGGGGGATACAGCTCACGGGGTCACACTATTGTAAAAAACTGTTAAAAATCAACAACTTAAAAATACGTTACAAATCTCCACTACATAAGCCACGCCCTTGGGAGGTGAAAAAGTGTGACCCCGAAGTGTGTCCCTTAGTGTGACCCCTGTCAAGGCGTAAGCCTTACTGGGGCGGCTATTCCGTCCGCAATCCACACTTGAACCGCCGTCCGCAAGTACATTACTACGGGACTGAACCCACGTCCGCACTACTGCATAGACGGCGTATCGCGTCGAAAGGTCGCTGAGTTATAGTGACCAAGACAAGATTATTACCACCCAACGGGAGAAGCACTTGGACCTTGGCACCATTGAAAATCTGAGCCTCAAAAGCTTATGGCCCGGTGAGGCCACACACTTCACACCTTGGCTCGCACAGAACCTTGATATTCTCGGGAAAAAGCTTGGGATGGATTTGCAGTTAGAGTCAGTCGAGGCATCTGCGGGTGACTTTTCTGCCGACATAATTGCCAAAGATCTCTCAACCAATAAAATTGTTGTAATTGAAAACCAGTTCGGTGGAACTGACCATAAGCACCTTGGACAGTTAATTACATATTCATCCGTTCTGGGAGCTGGGGCAGTAGTCTGGATTGCCGAAACCATTCGAGCAGAACATAAAGCTGCAATGGATTTTCTGAATCTAAATCTAAAAGATAGTCTGAGTCTCTATGCGGTTGAAGCATCAGCCATTAGAATAAATGACTCAAAACCTGCATTTATTCTTTCGGTTGTCTCAATGCCAAGTGAAGCAAACACAAGTGCAGGAGATACTACACAAGGCACATCTGAAACACAGGATAAATATCGCAGTTACTTCCAATTACTTATCGATGAATTGAGAGAAAAACATAAGTTCACAAATGCCCGTTCTGGTCAACCTCAAAATTGGTACACTTTTGCGTCAGATAATTCAAAGATATATAAATTTGGAACCAGCTTCACCACTGGGGAAAAAGTAAGAGTTGAAATATATATCGACAGTGGCGACAAAGGGAAGAACGAACAACTATTTGATAAGCTATTGGAACAAAAAGATGATATACAGGGAAAAATTGGACAAGAGTTAGCTTGGGAGCGACTGGATAATCGTCGAGCTTGTAGAGTGGCGATTTATCGAGATGGTGAAATTGATGCCGAAACTGAGACGCTGGGAGAAATAAGGCAATGGGCAATTCAAGGCCTTCTTAAATTCAAGGAAGTATTCCCGTCTTTCATACAAAAAGCACTCCCATTAATTTAATATTATTAGCCTCGAATTTAGTGATGCAAGTTAATTTGCACTTGACGCAATCGTATCAAAATAATCATCAGGCCAATCCCAAAATGAAGGCGGGGCTATATTAGGTTTTAAAATGTCGTTTCGATCTACTTCGTCACATAATGCCCGTACCATCCTAAAAATCCTTTCTGCTTGACCTTCGCGTGCGGCTCTTAATATCATAGCTAACCCGTTGCGTTGACTGTCGGGGCGTGTGGCTTTAAGGTGGTCACGCAATGGGTAAGTAATACGGGTGGGCGGTGGCATATCCGCATTACGCTCGGCCATCTCTTCTTGACGCTCCACGTCTTCCCATTCCGTGCAATTTGGAATACCAAGTTTCTTGGCAATATCACCCGCATGGAATCGAGAACGCCCCTGTAATGCCTCTATGGCTCTTAGCCACTCGGCGGAAGCCTGTTTATCACCTCTACCAGCTAAATCCAATAATTGGCCTAATGTACGGCCCTTATTACGTGCTGCTTTGGTATTTTGGTTTGCCATTTCATGGGCAATATCATGCTTCGCGAGATAATCAGCCGTAGCGTTCAACTTCAAATCAAACCCGTGTTCGTTGCATGAACCGCCGACTCTGGCAACCCGACTTCGACAGTTAAAACCATAAGTCATTGATTCCTATAGGGGCACACTGCAAGGCTCTATTCCGTTTTGTGTGGAACTTGACATCACAGGCAGCGATGCACTAGCA
>JAVHQF010000062.1:0-4578 GCA_036170995.1 Sideroxydans sp.
GGGGTGAGAGCCGTTGCTACAATAAAGATAAAGCCGAAAGGCTGAATCTGTATCCGAAAGCCCAGTGGGGAAACCTGCTGGGCTTTCTCTATTATGTGAGGCTAATTTCTTTGGTGCGTCTTCTTTAAATGTTGTTGACGAGCAGAAGCGAAGTGTTTTTGAGCACTCGTTCTTTGGAACTCTCCTCGGTCTTCCATTTTGGAAGGGCTGCTGATACGTGCGATGCACGCTTGTTGTGGTTGCTGTTGCAGCCGGTTTTGATGATGCGAGTCAGATTGTAGCTGACGTTACTGGCTTGTGGCGTTGAATTGGGCTTACTCGCGTTGGTTATTGTTAGGGCGTTGTGGTTTAATTCGCGCCTATGAAATTCCCCTTCCAAACCATCGCCATCATCGGCAAGCAAAAGACTGCGGATGTCGCCACGCCCATGCTTTTGCTGGGCGATTTCTTGGCTGAGCGCGGTGTGCGAGTGGTGGTGGATGGGCTTTCTGCTGAACACATCAAGGGACATCGCTTTGATGCGCTTAGCCTAGATGAGATTGCACGCTCGGTTGATCTCGCTGTGGTCATCGGTGGTGATGGCACTTTGCTTAATATTGCACGTACCCTTGCACCCTATGGCGTCCCTATCGTTGGGGTGAACAAGGGGCGACTTGGTTTTCTCACCGATTTGAGCATGGGTACGATGTTGGAGGGGATGGCCGATATGTTGGATGGCCGCTTCATCACTGAGCAACGCTTGTTGCTGGAAGCCAAGGTGATTCGTGCGGGTGCCGAGATTTATAGCGGCCTGGCATTCAACGAGATTGTGGTTCATCGCAGCAACATCAGCAGCATGGTCGAGTTTGAAGTGCGCATTGATGGCGAGTATCTGTACAACCAGCGTGCCGATGGGCTCATCATCTCCACGCCGACGGGCTCTACCGCCTATGCGATGTCTGCTGGCGGCTCTATCTTGCATCCGAGCTTGGATGTGTTGCAACTCGTGCCCGTCTGCCCGCATTCATTGAGTAATCGTCCTATCGTGGTCAAGGGAACGTCAGTGTTGGAGTTGCTGATGCATCGTACGGGCGACATCTGTGTGCGCTACGACAGCCACACCAACATCGATCTGGAATTGCATGACAAGATCATCGTCACTCGATTCGAAAAACCTGCGTATCTGCTACATCCAGAAGGTCATAGCTACTACCATACGCTGCGCGAAAAACTGCTTTGGAACCAAACCTTGTGATGCAGTCGTTGCTTTTAAAAAAATCGTCATTCCCGCGTAGGCGGGAATCTAGTGGGGTTATCTACCATGCTGTTGGGTTTTGCCATTGCTGCGCAATGGATATTTGTTTTGACTGGATTTCCGCCTGCGCGGGAATGATAAGAGTTTAACGGTCTTATGCTCAAGTTCCTTTCCATCCGCGACTTCGTCATCGTCGAATCCCTTGAACTCGATTTCTCTTCTGGCTTCACCGCGCTGACTGGCGAGACGGGCGCGGGTAAATCCATCCTCATTGACGCGCTGTCTTTGGCTTTGGGCGAACGAGGGGATGTGGCTATGGTGCGCAGCGGTTGTGAGCGTGCCGACATCGCTGCTGAATTCGACATCGTTGCATTGCCTGTCTTGCAAACGTGGCTGAAAGAACAAGCGTTGGATGGTGACGAGGGTGTTTGTCTGTTGCGCCGCACTTTGGATACCAGCGGCCGTTCGCGCGGTTTCATCAACGGTAGCAGTGCCACACAACAACAGATGCGCGAGGCGGGAGAACACCTGCTCGACATTCACGGCCAGCACGCACACCAATCTTTGCTGAAAGCGGATGCGCAACGTGACTTGCTCGATACCCATGCAGGATTGAGCAAGCAGGCTGACGAGGTCGCAAGCAGTTTCAAGTTGTGGCTGGGGCTGAATCGTCGCCGCACCCAGTTGGAGCAGAACGCCGAGGCTGTGGTTGCGGAGCGCGAGTTGTTGGCGTTCCAGCGACGCGAGTTGGAGACTTTGAATTTCACTGCGGATGAATGGCACGCGTTGCAAGCCGACCATGCTCGCTTGTCACATGCGGCCAGCCTTTTAGAGACGGCACAGTTCGGAGTGGAGGTATTGAGCGAGTCCGACACCTCATGTTTGGCGCAAATCAATGCCTTGGTCATGCGCCTGCGTGCGGGGCTGGAGTTCGATGCGGGGATGCAAGACACGCTGACTATTCTGGAAAGTTCGCAGAACGAATTGCAGGAAGCGGTGTACTCGCTGCGCCACTACCAAGAGAAGTTGGAAACTGATCCGCAGCAGTTGCGCGAACAGGAACGCCGCATTGCCGATGTGATGGAAGCGGCACGCAAATATCGCGTAAAGCCAGAAGCCTTGCCGCAGGCACTGGAAAGCATCGTGTCACGTTTGGATGAATTGGGCGGTGCTGCGGACTTGGCCGCGTTGGCGAAACAAGAAGCGATTGCGCGCGAGACCTATCTGACTGCCGCCAAGAAACTGAGCGCCTCTCGCACCAAAGCCGCCAAGAAACTCTCTGACGACATCACCACCGCCATGCAGACGCTGGCGATGCAGGGTGGGCAGTTCGCCGTCGCCTTGTTGCCGCTGGTGGAAGGCAATGCGCATGGTCTGGAAAGCGTCGAACTGCAAGTAGCGGCCAACACGGGTTCGCCTTTGCGCAGCTTGGCTAAGGTTGCCTCGGGCGGCGAACTCTCACGTATCAGCCTAGCCATCCAAGTTGCGGCGAGCAGCGCGGCCAGCGTGCCGACCTTGATCTTTGACGAAGTGGATAGCGGCATCGGCGGGCGCGTGGCGGAGATTGTCGGGAGCCTGCTCAAACAGTTGGGCAAGCGCCATCAAGTGTTGTGCGTCACCCATCTGCCGCAAGTGGCGGCGCAAGCCGACCATCAATGGCAAGTGAGCAAGGCGGTACAGGCGGGTGTCACCCTCAGTCACATCCAAGTGTTGAAGGGTGAGCAACGCGTGGAGGAGATTGCCCGCATGTTGGGCGGCGTGAAGATCACCGAAACTACCCGCAAACATGCTGCCGAGTTATTAGGCATCGCCGCTTAAGGTATGATGCCGCCTGTTTTTGCAGTGCCTGAGTTTTCTAAACCTAATAAAGGCAATTTATCCACGATAATCACAAAATCCACGAAACAACATCAGCCTCTTCCAGCTGTTGCTTCATTCATGGAATTTGGTTGTTTTTTTTGTGTTTTTTCGTGAGTTTCGTGAACAACTGTTTTTTGGAATTTAATTAAGCTATGCGCATCCTCATCCTCCTTATTTCCCTATTGCTCGCCTCGTGTAGCAACTTCTCCAATTACCTGCCGACCTTCACGCCGCACAAGATTGATATCCGTCAGGGCAATCTCATCACGCAAGACATGCGTGACAAGATCAAAGTCGGTATGACGCAGTCACAGGTGAAAGCCGTCCTCGGTGCGCCGCTCATCAATGACATCTATCACGCTGATCGTTGGGATTACCTCTATCGTTTGGAGGTGCAAGGTAAGGTGGTGGAGAACCAACGTTTGACCTTGTATTTCGAGCAAGGTGTATTGGCTCGCATCGATGATGCGACTCCGTTGGCAGTGAGCGCCATCTCTGCACAAGAGGAGAAAAAATGAGCAAGATAAAAGTTGTCATCGCTGGTTGCGGCGGACGCATGGGCAAGGTTTTATTGGAGTGCGTGGCACAAGCCGATGACCTGCAACTGCACGCCGCACTGGAACACAGTGGTAGCCTACTGTTAGGCAACGCGGTCGGCGATGGCGTGAAGATCAGTGCCGACCTCGACGTAGCATTGAAAGGTGCGGACGTGCTTATCGACTTCACTCGGCCAGAAGGCACCATGCAGCACCTCGCTATCTGCCGCAAGCACAAGGTCAGCATGGTGGTCGGCACGACAGGTTTGGACGCGCAACAAAAAGCCCAACTTGGCGCAGGCGCGCAAGATATTGGCATCCTATTCGCGCCCAACATGAGCGTCGGCGTGAACCTAATCTTCAAATTGCTGGAGACCGCCTCGCGCGTGCTTGACCAAGGCTACGACATCGAGATCATCGAAGCACATCACCGCCACAAGGTGGATGCACCCTCTGGCACCGCATTGGGCTTGGGTGAAGTTGTTGCTAAGACATTGGGGCGCGATCTTTCCAAAGTGGCTGTGTATAGCCGCGAAGGTGTGACTGGTGAGCGCGATCCCTCCACCATTGGCTTCGCCACCGTGCGCGGCGGCGACATCGTTGGTGACCACACCGTGTTGTATGCGGGCATCGGCGAACGCATCGAGATCACCCACAAAGCCAGTAGTCGCGCGACCTTTGCGCTAGGTGCGTTGCGCGCTGCACGTTTTCTCAAAGCTAACAAGGTGGGGATGTACGACATGCAAGATGTGTTGGGTTTGAAGTAATAATTTCTGCTGTCGGAGGGTATGAGGCACGCACTTTCAGGGGGGTATTAAATTTTACGGTTCATCTGGGTTCTGCGTGGGTCAAGGCCAAAATAGCCAGTGGATCGAAAAATTTAGTTATCTCACCAAGTGTTCCCCCACCCTAATCCCTCTCCCACTGGGGGAGGGATTAGGGTGGGGG
>JAVHQF010000063.1:0-4568 GCA_036170995.1 Sideroxydans sp.
GCCTGTTAGGCACAAATAAGTAAAGCTACGGAGAAGATTACTTCAATTAAAATCTCCAGCCAGCCCTTCAGTCATAAGTTCAATCGCTGCCTTGAGCTTGTTGTGATGACATAACCCTCAAGTTATGTCATCACCGCAACTTTAAGAAAGCGCCTTTGCGATTCGAGCTAGCGCATTCTTGAGGTTGTCCATGGAAGTGGCGAAGGAGATGCGGAAATATCCTTCGCTACCAAAGGCTGAGCCGGGTACGACAGCGACACCAGCTTCTGCCAGAAGGTATTCGCTCAGGGCGATGTCGGTGGTGGCTTTGATTTTGCCTTCTTTATGTAGCTTTGCGATGGCATTACGTGCATCAGGGAAGGCGTAGAACGCGCCGCCAGCCATTAGGCATTTAACTCCAGGTATCTTGTTCAATTCGTTCACCACGAATACGTGACGTTCGCGGAACGCTTTGATCATGGGTGCGAGGCAATTTTGGTCGCCATTCAATGCCGCTTCGGCAGCTACTTGCGAGATGGAGGTGGGGTTGGAAGTGCTCTGTGATTGCACGTTTTCCATTGCGGTGATAATTTTTTCGTCACCCGCAGCATAGCCAATACGCCAACCCGTCATTGCGTAGGCTTTGGATACTCCGTTCAATACCATGGTGCGCAGATACAAGTCTGGACAAGCATCGAGGATGTTGACGAACTTTCCATCAACGAGCGCGATGTGTTCATACATATCATCGGTGGCAATGAGGATGTTGGGATGTTTGCGCAACACTTCGCCCAATGCTTTCAAATCGGCCAAGGTATAAACCGCACCAGACGGGTTGCTGGGGCTGTTGATGACAATCATGCGCGTCTTCGGCGTGATGGCCGCTGCCAGTTGTGCGGGTGTCAACTTGAATCCTTGTGCGATGTCCGCTTGCACGATGACGGGTTTGCCTTCTGCAATGATGACAATGTCGGGATACGATACCCAGTATGGTGCGGTGATGATGACTTCGTCCCCCGGGTTGATGGTCGCTAGTACCAGATTGAAGAAACTTTGCTTGCCGCCGCACGAGACCAATATTTGTTTTGGGGTGTAATCCAATCCATTGTCGCGCTTGAGTTTGGCGATGATGGCTTGTTTGAGTGAGGGCGTGCCGCCCACGGCGGTGTATTTAGTGAAACCTTTATTGATCGCAACAATGGCAGCTTCTTTGATGTGTTGCGGCGTATCAAAATCCGGCTCGCCCGTACCCAATCCGATGATGTCCTTTCCTTCTGCTTTCAACTTGGCAGCACGTGCGGCAACCGCAAGAGTGGGGGAGGGTTTGATGGCTTGTACGCGAGTGGAGAGTGACACAATATTTCCTTGAGGGTTAAAGAATGGCGCAAATTATACCCGCGCTACTGCACTGGGGAAGCCGTATCGCTAGGGATTTTGTGGGCTGGTGGGAGGTCATGTGTCCAATAACGATGGTGGGTCTTGCGGTAGCTCTCCACCTTCAGTTCTTGTGCCTTCAAGTCGATCAGGATTGCACCATCGGCATCGGAACGTAGGCGTACTGCCCCCTTATCACCATATCGTTGCCAAACATCTGGATGGGGGTGATGGAAGCGATTGCGGTAGCCAGTGGTGAACACAACGTAGCGGGGAGCTACCGTGCCCACAAAAATTTCTGAAGAAGAGCTATTGCTGCCGTGATGGGGGGCGACCAGTACAGTAGCAGGAAGGTCGCTCTGATGAAGGGCGAGTAAGCGTGATTCGGAAGCTTTTTCAATGTCGCCAACTAGCAATACGGATTGTGTCCCCACGCGGATACGCAAGACGCAACTTTGATCGTTGTCGTGTGTTTTTTCCGAATCGTCAAGGGCTGAGGGATGGAGTACATCAAATTTCACACCATCCCATGCCCAACTCTGCCCATCTGTACAGGGAGAGTGTCGTATTGCTGTGTTCAGCAACGGGTGCTCAGTTTTTAGTGATGAAGCTACCCACTCGACAGGGAGCGCCTGCATCACCGATTTTGTGCCGCCGATATGGTCGATGTCGTCGTGACTCAACATCAAGCCATCCAAATGGCTGATACCCAATCCACGCAATGAGGGGACGAGGATTCGATTGCCACTATCAGATTCACCCGCAAAGTCGGGACCTGTGTCATAAAGCATGGCATGGCTGTGCGTCTGCACTGCGACAGCCAACCCTTGACCAACATCGAACACAATGAGGCGTGCGGTGTTCTCTGCGGGTGTCTCGGGGGCAACAAGGAACATGGGTAACAAAAAGAGTGTGCCTAAGAATCTAAGTGGAAAGCCACGCGGGGCGAGTATCCAGAGTGCGCCAAGTACGCCGCTCGCGACGGTCCACATCGGCGGTGCATGTTGTGTCCATACCGAGAGTGGCAAAGCGTTCAGTTGTTCCAGCATCCACATGCAGAGTGCCATCGCCTGCTGTGCGAGGAAGAGCATCCATGCGAATGGTGGCAACGTGCCTAGCAAAGTGAGCGGCACAACGATGAAACTGACTAAGGGGATAGCGAAAGCGTTGGCGAGGGGGGACACCAGAGACAGCTGCTGGAACATTGCTAGCAGAGGCGGAATGAGGCCGATGGTCATCGCCCACTGCACCTTGCCGTATTCCATCAGCCAATGCGATCTGCCGTATCTGTTCGCTGTGACGTAGAAGATGAGCGCGACTGCGCCGAACGATAGCCAGAATCCGGGGGCCATTACCGCCCATGGATCAGCCAGTAGAACGACGACCAATGCAGCGGCCAGCATCTGGCTGGGGGCAACGTTGCGTGACAGCAACATCATCACCGCAAAGGTGCTTAACATGAAGAGCGTGCGTTGCGCGGGTATCTCAAAACCAGAGATTAAGGTATAGCAAAGCGCAGCGAACAATCCCACTAAGGCCGCCGCTTTGCGCGCGGGAAAATACAAGGTCAATCTCACACTACGTCGCCACAACCAGTAGGTGATGGCAAAAAATAAACTGGCTAACATGGTGATGTGCAAACCAGAGATGCTCATCAGATGGTTGACGCCAGTGTGGGTGAACAACTGCCATTCCGATTGCGAGATGCTGGCTTGGTCGCCAATGGCAAGTGCCACGAGGATGCCTGCGTAGCGCGCATCGCCCAAGGTCTGCTTAAAATGGCTGCGCACCGATTCGCGCAACCGTTCGATGAAGTAAGCTGGTGATTGGTTGGTGTCGGCTAGTTTTGTATGCTCGCCTTTCGCATAGACATAACCCGTTGCTCGCAGGTTGCGTTCCAATGCCCATGCTTCAAAATCGAATCCGTGTGGGTTGCTCGTGCCATGTGGCTGTTTTAGGCGAACGCTGAAGCGCCAACGTTCACCCGCGTGGATGTCTAATGGAGAGTCGCCGTCGCTATCGTAAGTACCCAGTTGGATGCGTTTGGGAACATGCGCCGACTCGGTCTGTATGGATTCCACATCAAAGGCAAAACGTAAGCCACGTTCATGTTCGCGTGGCATCTCCGCGACGGTGCCAGTGAGTGTGATGTTCTGTCCCTGCCATGCGTCGGGGAGTGAATCGGATAAGCGTACTTGGGCGATCCATGTGGCGTAGGAGAATCCCAAGAGTAAGGCGCAACCAAGGATTAGCGCGCGGCGACCCCAACGAAACAATGTGCTACTACCCTCGGGGAGTAGCACAGGGAATACAGCTAGTGGCCAATACGGCGGCAGAATGGGCAAACTGGCTTGTTGTTGTAGCAGCCATACACCAAGCGCAAAGAAGAGGGCGAACGAAACCATGCGCCTAGCGTAACCGAGCATTAGAATCACGTCATGCGCAAATTTATAAAAAGCCGCTTACCCGGCGCGGAAAGTATTCACCAGATACGCTGGTTGCACCCTATCGCGCATTGGTTGCGCCATCCCAATCTGTGGCATCTAAATCGTCGCTCAGTGGCAGGTGGTGTTGCCCTAGGTTTATTTTGCGGATTAGTGCCAGGCCCATTGCAGATGTTGTCTGCTGCAATGCTGGCGATATGGTTGCGCGTCAATCTCCCCGTCGCGCTTTTCACTACGTTCTATACCAACCCATTCACTATCGTTCCGCTGTATCTGCTCGCCTATGAGATTGGTGTGCGGGTGTCTGGCGAGGGCGATGTCGCCGATGTCCATCCATTTCCGGTGTTGCATCTACATGATTGGTTTGATCCTCTGTGGAACTGGTTACTGTCACTAGGTAAGCCTATTCTCATTGGCCTACCCATCTTAGCCGTCTGCTTGGCGCTGATTGGTTATGTCATTGTTCGACTGGGGTGGCGCTTGATGGTGGTGTGGAAGTGGCAGCATCGTAAATCACCCTAAAATAGCCCGAGACTATTGGGGATGACTCAACGCTTAGGGTACGTCTGGTGCAATGGTAAAAATTTAGGTTCATCCGTGATTTGCGTGGGTGACTGAAGCAAGATAGGGGGCAATCGCTCCCGCAAACGGCTGGCAACGTGAGTAAGGTGTCGAAGGTTCATCTTTACAAGCGGAACCTGCTACATACCTGTTTGCGGGCTAGAGAATAGAGAGTGCTCCCTCACCCTAATCCCTCCCCCGATGGGAGAG
>JAVHQF010000064.1:0-4487 GCA_036170995.1 Sideroxydans sp.
ACCATCGCGGGTAGCGCACGCAGCATGGGCATCACAGTGGAAGGGGTTAAATAATCATGGCACTCTCTAAACGTTATAAGGCACTGGCTGCCAAGGTTGATCGTAATAAGCTGTACGCACTGGATGAGGCGTTGGCATTGGTTAAAGAGACCGCAAAAGCGAAGTTCGATGAATCCATCGACGTGGCGGTGAATCTGGGTATTGATGCGAAGAAGTCCGACCAATTGGTGCGTGGCGCGGTTGTATTGCCTAAAGGGACAGGCAAGACCGTGCGTGTGGCTGTGTTTGCGCAAGGTGCTAAAGCTGAAGAGGCGAAGGCGGCAGGTGCAGACATCGTTGGTTTTGACGATTTGGCCGAAACCATCAAAGCAGGCAAGATGGACTTCGATGTCGTCATTGCTGCTCCCGATGCAATGCGTATCGTGGGTCAATTGGGTCAGATCCTCGGCCCGCGCGGTTTGATGCCCAACCCCAAAGTGGGCACGGTGACGGCTGATGTGGCAGGCGCTGTGAAGAACGCCAAGGCGGGTCAGGTGCAGTACCGTACCGATAAGAACGGCATCATCCAATGCACGATTGGTCGTGCCTCTTTCGCGCCAGAAGCGTTACGCGAGAACATGCTGGCGCTGATTGATGCGTTGAACAAGGCTAAGCCAGCGGCTTCTAAAGGGGTGTACCTGAAGAAGGTTGCGATCTCCAGCACCATGGGTGTTGGTATTCGCGTCGAACAGGCGAGCTTGGTGGCTTAATGTTTTGAATTTGGCGATGGAGCTTAGGCTGCGTTGCCATTTGTTCTTTGACTGCTGGCGGGATTGGCAGATTATCAAAGACCGTAGGTGTCGAAGGCGCGGTAAGCTGGAGATCTAATCGGCGGAAGTTTCGTCGGCCCACGTAGATGGTGTGCCCGCGAGCAGGATGTCTATTTGTCCTGTCTTGAGGACGCGGTCGTTAATCGGGAATGTCGCACTTGAGTGAGATGTTCCCTAATTAAAATGGAGAAAGACTTTGAGTCTAAATCTGCAAGAAAAGCAAGCGGTCGTTGCTGAAGTCAGTGCTCAAGTAGCACAGGCCCAGACCATCGTATTGGCTGAGTATCGCGGCATCGCCGTTGCAGACATTACTAATTTGCGCGCTAACGCACGTAAAGCGGGTGTCTATGTCCGTGTGTTGAAGAACACGCTGGCACGTCGTGCGGTGCAAGGCACTCCGTTCGAAGCGTTGGCAGATAAGATGGTGGGCCCTTTGGTATATGGGATCAGCACGGATGCTGTCGCTGCTGCGAAGGTCGTTTATGACTTCGCTAAGACGAACGATAAGCTGGTGATTAAAGCGGGTGCTTACAATGGTAAGGTGTTGGATGTATCAGGTGTTTCGGCACTGGCTACTGTACCTTCCAAAGAAGTGCTACTGGCGCAATTGTGTGGTTTGTTGCAATCGCCTGTTTCTGGCTTGGCACGGGTTCTCGCTGCCGTGTCTGAGAAACAAGCTGCTGCGACCGCCGCTTAATTTTACGAACTCTTACATTCAGGAATAAACAAAATGGCATTTGATAAAGACGCATTTTTGACATCATTGGACAGCATGTCCGTATTGGAACTTAACGAACTGGTTAAGGCGATCGAAGAGAAGTTCGGTGTATCCGCAGCTGCGATGGCGGCTCCTGCTGCTGGTGGCGCTGCTGGTGGTGGCGCTGCAGCCGCAGCAGAGCAAACTGAATTCACCGTGATCTTGAAGTCCGCTGGCGAAGCTAAGGTCAACGTGATCAAGGTGGTTCGTGCGATCACTGGTCTGGGCTTGAAAGAAGCGAAGGACTTGGTAGATGGCGCACCTAAGGCAGTTAAAGAAGGTGTTAGCAAGGCTGATGCTGACTCCATCGCTAAGCAACTGATCGAAGCTGGCGCAACTGCTGAAATCAAGTAAGCAATTTTGTGTGTAAAAGGCTGACGGATAACCCGTCAGCCTTTTGCCGCTTCTGGAAACAAAACCAGTTCGCGGGTGTTTTTGAGTCAGAAAGCAAAGGTTAGAGAACGTGAGATGCGTCCTTTGCCCCTTGTTATTTGGTTCTGGTCGGACTGAGAGGTTCGATCAAGCTGTAGAGATTGATGCGGGTTTTCATCGCGAGATGCAGGCTTGCAAACTTTGTTTTCCAACTGTCGTGGAGATTTTATGAGTTACTCATTCACCGAAAAAAAACGTATCCGCAAGAGCTTTGCAAAACGCAAAGGTGCTTTGCCCGTACCGTTCTTGTTGTCCACACAGTTGGAGTCATATAGTGCTTTCTTGCAAGCTTGGAGCACGCCTGAGCAGCGTAAGAACGAAGGTCTGCAATCCGCCTTCAATTCTATATTCCCGATTGAAAGCCATAACAAGTTCGCCCGTCTGGACTTCGTCAGCTATCAACTCGGTATGCCTGCATTCGATGTGCGCGAGTGCCAGCAACGCGGCCTCACCTACGCCTCTCCTTTGCGAGCTCGTGTGCGCCTGACCATCCTAGACAAAGAAGCTTCTAAACCGACAATCAAAGAAGTGAAAGAGCAAGAAGTTTATATGGGTGAAATCCCACTGATGACCAACACAGGCTCTTTTGTTATCAACGGTACCGAGCGCGTCATCGTGTCGCAGCTGCACCGTTCTCCTGGTGTGTTCTTCGAACATGACCGTGGTAAGACCCACGCGTCTGGCAAGCTACTGTTTTCTGCCCGCGTCATTCCTTACCGTGGCTCTTGGTTGGATTTTGAGTTCGACGCGAAAGACTTTGTCTATTTCCGTATTGACCGCCGCCGTAAACTGCCCGTCACCATCCTGCTGAAGTCCTTGGGTTACACGCCGGAGCAGATATTGGCAATGTTTTTTCAATTTGACACGTTCCACTTCGGCAAGAAGGGTATCCAGTTCGAAGTGGTGGCAGAGCGTCTGCGTGGTGAAATCGCGCGCTTCGACATTGAAGCCAAAGGCAAGCTCATTGTCGCCAAGGACAAGCGCATCACCGTGCGCCATATCCGCGAGATGCAAGAAGCGGGTTTGGATAAGTTGACCGTGGCCGAAGATTTTCTGATGGGTCGTGTGTTGGCACAGAGCATCGTGGACAAAGACAGCGGCGAAGTCATTGCAAATGCCAATGATGAGATCACAGAGACTTTGCTAGGCCAATTACAAGCGGCAGGCATCACCAAGATCAGTACCCTTTACACCAACGAATTGGATCAGGGCGCGTACATTTCGCAAACATTGCGTACCGATGAAACGACCGATCAATGGACGGCGCGCGTTGCGATTTATCGCATGATGCGTCCTGGCGAACCGCCTACTGAAGATGCGGTCGAAGCTTTGTTCGGCGGTCTGTTCTTCAGCGATGAGCGTTATGATTTATCGACTGTCGGACGCATGAAGTTCAACCGTCGTATTGGTCGCCCAGAATTGACTGGCGCAATTACGCTGTCCAACGAAGACATCGTGGAAGTGGTGAAAATTTTGGTTGAGTTGCGCAATGGTCGCGGCGAGATTGACGACATCGACCACTTGGGTAACCGCCGTGTACGCGCCGTGGGTGAGTTAGCAGAGAACCAATTCCGCGTTGGTCTGGCACGTGTCGAGCGCGCAGTGAAAGAACGTCTGGGTCAAGCTGAAGCGGATAATCTGATGCCTCATGATTTGATTAACGCCAAGCCGATCTCGGCAGCCGTGAAAGAGTTCTTTGGTTCTTCGCAATTGTCGCAGTTTATGGACCAAACCAACCCCTTGGCGGAAGTGACGCACAAGCGTCGTATCTCTGCATTAGGCCCAGGCGGTCTGACGCGCGAACGCGCGGGCTTTGAAGTGCGCGACGTGCATCCTACCCACTACGGCCGTGTCTGTCCTATCGAGACGCCAGAAGGTCCAAACATCGGTCTGATCAACTCCTTGGCGCTGTATGCCCGTACCAATGAATACGGCTTCATCGAGACGCCTTATCGCAAGGTAGTTAAGAGCCGTGCGACTGACGACGTGAGCTATCTGTCTGCAATCGAGGAAGGTAACTTCACTATTGCGCAGGCCAACGCCGAATTGGATAAGAAAGGCCATTTCACTAACGACATCGTGTCTGCACGCCAGCACAATGAATTCGTATTGGCTGAGCCAGAGAATATCGAATATATGGACGTCGCACCTGCGCAGGTCGTGTCCGTCGCGGCTTCGCTCATCCCGTTCTTGGAACACGATGACGCGAACCGCGCGTTGATGGGGGCTAACATGTCACGCCAAGCCGTGCCTGTGTTGCGTGCTGAAAAACCATTGGTCGGAACTGGCATCGAGCGTACGGTTGCGGTTGACTCTGGCACGGCAGTACAAGCATGGCGCGGCGGGCGAGTCGATTATGTTGACTCAGGCCGTATCGTAGTGCGTGTCAACGACGAAGAGACGGTGGCAGGAGAAGTGGGTGTGGACATCTACAACCTGACCAAGTACACCCGTTCCAACCAGAACACCAACATCAACCAGCGTCCGCT
>JAVHQF010000065.1:0-4485 GCA_036170995.1 Sideroxydans sp.
GGGAGAGGGTTGGGGTGAGGGAAACGGCTATGGCCGTTAGGCCTTGGCTGCTGCACCGGCTTTTTTAACCAAGCGGCCAACGGTCTCGCTCAATTGCGCGCCCTTGTCTTGCCAATGAGTCACGCGATCCAAAGCGATACGCAGACCTTCCGCACCTTCAGCTGCCAAAGGATTGTAGAAGCCAACGCGCTCGATGAAACGACCGTCGCGACGATTGCGAGAATCCGCAACAACTACGTTGTAGTACGGGCGATTCTTTGAGCCGCCGCGAGAAAGACGAATGACTACCATAATGATTTCCCAATGAAAAATTTGTTTGGCCAACGCCAAAGGGCGCGAATTCTACGACACCTTGCCGATCTCTGGCAAGGATTGTTTAGATTGAAGAATCAGCGATGAAGCAGAACTTCTAGGACGAATCGGCTGCCCAGATAGGCCAGCACGAGGAAGCCAAAGCCACTCAAGGTCCAGCGCACTGCCGTATGGCCGCGCCAGCCGTAGTAATGATGCCCCAACAACAAAACGCCAAACACCACCCAAGAGATCATTCCAAACAATACTTTATGGTTGAACTGCCAAGCGTGGCCAAAGATTTGCTGAGAGAACAACATGCCCGATACGACGGTGATGGTCAGCAACACGAATCCAACCCCGATAACGCGGAACAACAAGCTTTCCATCGTCAGCAAAGGGGGCAGGTTCCGCAGCACTTTGGGCAGTTTGGCATGATGCAACCGCTTTTCGACCAGCGACATCAGCCCTGCGTGCAAAGCGGCGATGGTGAACAAGCTGTACGCCAGCATCGCCACCAACACATGGGTATCAAACAATGCGGAGGCGGGTTGCGCAAGGATATGCGCTTCAGGAAAGAGTGCAGGCAGAACGGTACTTAACGCTGCCAGCGGTAACACCAAAGTTTGCAAACTGGATAATGGATAGAAGTAGCGCGCCAACCAGTACACCAGCACAGTGAGCCACAGAATGAGCGATAGGGCATAGACCAAACCCAGGTTCAATGCGCCCCATATAAAGAGCGTGTCATACAGCAACCAACCATGGAGCGCCAAGGGCACGGCTACAGCGTGGCCCAACACACCGCGATTTTGCTGCTCGGCATTGCCCGCTGCCTGCGCGCGCCAGAACAAAATAGCCAGAACGGCATAAAGGACAAAGGTCAACAAATGTAAGGCTTGGTTCGACATGAAGAGTGCAGATGTTTTAGACTGCGCGGATTCTACACCAAGTCATAAAGCCATCATGTTAGATAACCTCACGCAACGTTTCAGCGGCATCGTCAAGAATCTGCGCGGCCAAGCGCGGCTCTCCGAGAGCAACATCCAAGACGCTTTGCGCGAAGTACGCCTTGCGCTGCTGGAAGCGGACGTCGCACTGCCTGTCGTCAAAGAGCTCATCGCGAAAGTCAAAGAAGCGGCGCTCGGTCAGGAAGTCATCGGCAGCCTGACTCCAGGGCAAGCCCTCATCGGCGTCGTGAACCGCGAGCTGACCAAGCTGATGGGCGAGCACAACGACGCGCTCAACCTTGCCGCCGTCCCGCCTGCTGTCATCCTAATGGCGGGCTTGCAAGGCGCGGGTAAGACCACTAGCAGCGGCAAACTGGCCAAATTGCTGCGCGAGCAAAACAAGAAGAAGGTGTTGCTGGTCAGTTGCGACGTATATCGCCCCGCCGCGATCGAACAGTTGCGCACACTGGCACAACAACTCGACACTGATTGCTTCCCATCCGATGTCAGCCAGAAGCCACTCAACATCGCGCTTGCTGCGCTCGATTTCGCACGCAAGCATCACCACGATGTACTGATTGTGGACACGGCGGGTCGCCTCGCAATAGATGAAGCGATGATGGCGGAGATCAAAGACCTGCATGCCGCAATGAAGCCTATCGAGACCTTGTTCGTGGTGGATGCGATGACGGGTCAAGATGCAGTGAACACCGCCAAAGCCTTCGGCGATGCGCTGCCACTCACTGGCGTCATCCTCACCAAGATGGACGGCGATGCGCGCGGCGGCGCAGCCTTGTCAGTACGTCACATCACGGGCAAACCGATTAAATTTATTGGCGTCAGCGAAAAACCGAACGGCCTCGAAGCTTTCCACCCCGACCGCATGGCGCAACGCATCCTCGGCATGGGCGATGTGTTGTCGCTGTTGGAAGAAGCGCAGCGTAATGTTGATCATGGTGAAGCCGAAAAACTCGCCAAAAAAATGCAGAGCGGCAAAGGCTTCGACCTCAACGACTTCAAGATGCAGATTGTGCAAATGAAGAAGATGGGCGGCATGTCGGCGTTGATGGACAAACTTCCCGCGCAACTTGCCAATGCCGCCGCGGGTGCAAAGATAGACGAGCGCCAGATCAACCGCACCGAAGGCATGATCAACTCGATGACACCTTACGAGCGTAGCCACCCCGAACAGATCAAAGCCTCGCGCAAACGCCGCATCGCCGCTGGCTCTGGCGTGCAGGTGATGCACGTCAATCAACTGCTTAACCAGTTCGAGCAATCGCAAAAGATGATGAAAATGTTCAGCAGCAAAGGCGGCATGGCCAAGATGATGCGCGGCATGGCTGGAAAATTCCCAGGAATGCATTAATCATTTCGTCATTCCAGCGCAGGCGGAAATCCAGCAATAAAAAAATGTCGCGTAGCGAGGCAAAAACAGAACTGCACTTTCGATTAGCCCACTGGATTCCCGCCTGCGCGGGAATGACAATTTTGTAGATTGGAATTTTTATGGCACTCAAAGCAATCATATTCGACGTCGACGGCACACTGGCAGACACTGAAGACGGTCACCGTAAATCGTTCAACAAGGCGTTCGCCGAGAACAGTTTGGATTGGAACTGGGATGTGGCGCTGTACGACAAACTGCTTAAGGTGACAGGCGGTAAAGAGCGCATCAAATATTTCGTCTCGGATTTTCTCAAGGGCTACACCAAGCCAGAGAACTTTGATGACTTCGTAAAACATCTGCATGCCGTGAAGACAGGGCACTACACCGCCATGTTGCGTGAAGGCGCGATCCCCTTACGCCCTAGCATCAAGCAACTCATTAACGATGCGCACAAAGCGGGCATCACACTTGCCATTGCCACCACCACCACGGCAGAAAATGTGACTGCGCTTTTGGAAGTCGGCTTGGGCAAGGACTGGGCGAACTACTTCGCGGTCAACGGTTGCGGCGACGTCGTGCCTGCCAAAAAACCTGCGCCCGATATTTACAACTGGGTGCTGCACGAATTGAAACTCGCCCCGCAAGATTGCATCGCGCTGGAAGATTCCTACAACGGCTTACGCTCGGCTTTGGCGGCGGGTATCAAGACCTACATCACCACCAACCCATACACCGTGAAACAAGATTTCACCGGGGCTGCTGCGGTGTTGGCGGACTTGAGCGATCTGCCACGTTTCTACGGCATGATCGGTCTGCGCGTTTAATACCATGCCATCATTCCCGCGAAAGTGGGAATCCAGCGTAGTTAATTCAAAATGCCTTTTGTCTTTTCTGCGCAAAGATTATTTGATTGACTGGATTCCCGCTTTCGCGGGAATGACAAACTGTCTTAAGACGGCTCGCCCCGTTTCCTGCTACTCTTGCGCCCAATTCAATTGGCCATCCCACCATGCAAAACTATCTTAAAAGAATCCTCACTGCCCGCGTCTATGACGTTGCCATCGAAACACCACTAGAACACGCACCCACTTTGTCGGCACGTACGGGCAATCGCATCTTGTTCAAGCGCGAAGACATGCAGCCTGTGTTCTCGTTCAAGCTACGCGGCGCGTACAACAAGATGGCGCATCTGTCGCCCGCTCAACTCAAACAAGGCGTAATCGCCGCCTCGGCGGGGAATCATGCACAAGGTGTCGCCCTATCGGCGCATCGCTTGGGTTGCAAAGCCACCATCGTGATGCCGACCACCACCCCGCAGGTGAAGATCGACGCGGTGCGTCATTTCGGCCAACGCTCGGTGGAAATTGTGCTGCATGGGGATAGCTACAGCGATGCTTACACTCACGCACTGGCGCTAGAAAAAGAAAAGAAACTCACCTTTGTGCACCCCTTCGACGATCCCGATGTCATCGCAGGACAAGGCACCATTGGTATGGAAATTTTGCGTCAACACCAAGCCCCAATCCACGCCATTTTCTGCGCCATCGGCGGCGGCGGATTGATTGCGGGCGTGGCCGCTTATGTGAAACAAGTGCGCCCAGACATCAAAGTTATCGGCGTGCAGACCACCGATTCCGATGCGATGTATCGCTCGCTCAAGGCTAAGAAACGCGTACAACTGAACGATGTCGGTCTGTTCTCCGACGGCACCGCCGTCAAATATGTTGGCGAAGAGACCTTTCGCATCTGCAAGCAATATGTGGATGAAGTCATCTTGGTGGATACCGACGAAGTGTGCGCCGCCATCAAAGACGTGTTCCAAGACACCCGCTCCATCCTCGAACCTGCTGGTGC
>JAVHQF010000066.1:0-4436 GCA_036170995.1 Sideroxydans sp.
TTTTTTATTGCAGTGAAACTGGAATTATTGCTTTACAGCCAGCTCGCCTTCGATCTTCACTTTGTCGCCTGCGACTAATGCTGGATCGGTAGTGTGACTCAGTGTGCGTTCTTCGCCATTCTCCATCTTGACGACTACGTCATATGCCTTTGATTTTTTCATGTTCTTTTCGATGTAGTGACCTGCCACTGCACCACCAACAGCACCCGCGAGCGTAGCCAGTTCTTTATCTTTATGTTGCGCGATTTGATTGCCAAGTAAACCACCGACAGCGCCGCCGATGACAACGCCAGCCCCTGATTCTTTGCCGGCCACTTCAACGACATTCACAGCAACGACAGTGCCGCAGTTTGCGCAAACGGCTTTGACGGGTGCAGGTGCGGGTGTTGGAGCAGTTACTGCTTTGGGCGCAACAACATGCTTAGGTTTTGCAACAGGCTTAGGTGCGGGAGTAGGTTCTGCAACTGGCGCAGCAGCGACTGGTGCAGAAGCGGCAGCGATCTCAACAACAGGCGCGGGTGCGGCAGCGATCTCTTTGGCTTTTTCTTCGAAGCAGCCGCTCAATGTAAGCAAGCTGGTCAATGCGAATGTAGCAAATGCGAAATTACGTGTAGATGATTTCAAGATGATTTTCCTCAATGAATTTAGTGTGATGTGATGATTATTACTCTATAGGCCCATCTTTTAGACCAAGCAATGAATACATCAAATGCAGTCTGACCGAAAAAACCTGGCGCGCATCATACCATTTACCTGATTGATTTTAGGAGGAGATGGGAGCGAGCAAGGATAGTTCGCTTTCGTTGAGGTAATGCCATTGACCTACAGGCAGATTCAAATCATCCAACTTGAGTTGGCCGATCTGAGTGCGGCACAGCTCTGTGCAATGATTGCCAGCAGCGGCGAGCATGCGTTTAACTTGGTGATACTTTCCTTGTTCCAGCACAATCTCTAAACGATGTGTGTCGAGCTTGTTGCACACGATGGCGCAGAGTGGCGCAGGTTCATCATGCAACTTCACGCCCTTTATTAGTTGTGCAACGAGTTCGGAGGTCACTGGATCTTGGGTAGTCGCGATATACACTTTAGGGACGTGACGCTTAGGTGATGATTGAGCGTGAATAAAGCTTCCGTCATCCGACATCAGCAACAATCCGGTGGTGTCGTGATCGAGCCTGCCAACGGGTTGCACGTCACGCAAGGCGAATGGTTCAGGTAATAGCGAAAGCACGCCAAGATGATGACTGGGTTTGCGCGAGCATTCGTAGTCAGCAGGTTTGTTCAGGGCGATGTAAAGGTGTTCGTGGTATAGCCAGTTTTCTCCATAGAGGGTGAAGGCCAATCCATTCGTTTCGAAATAGAGTTGGGTATCGGTGATGACCTCGCCGTTGATGCTGACTTCTCCCTCTTTGACGAGTTTTGTGCACCACTTGCGGGTGCCAAAGCCTTGCGATTGGAGGATACGTTCTAATGTGTGTTTTGCCATGGCGTCACTTTAGCAGAAGCAATGGCGCGGTATGATGTACGTCTCATAGAAATCATACAAACATCATGTCGATTCCGTTTGCTTTTGTCTCCATCATCCTCATCTGGTCCACCACGCCGCTCGCCATCAAATGGAGCACACTGGGTATCGGTTACAGTTTTGCGGTGTTCTCGCGGATGATGATCGGCGTGTTGCTGTGTGTCGTGTTGCTGGCGATATTCAGGATGCGAATTCCCCTACACCGCAGGGCACTCCATGCCTATCTGGTGGGCGGCTTAAGCATTTTCATCGCGATGATGTTGACCTATTGGGCTGCTCAATTTGTTACGTCTGGCATGATCGCCGTCCTGTTCGGTTTGTCGCCCTTGGTCACCAGTGTGGGAGCGATGGTGTGGCTAAAGGAGGAAGCTCTAACGCCGAATAAACTTGCAGGGATGGTGCTTGGTATCATCGGCTTATGGTTGGTGTTTCATGGTGGCCTTAATTTGGGAGAGGCCTCCGCGTTGGGTGTCATCGCCGTGCTACTCGCAATGGTTTCGCAATCATTGGGTTTGGTATGGATCAAGCGCATCGGGGATGACAGTTCCGCATTGGCGATGACTTTAGGCACATTGACGGTTGCTTTGCCGCTGTTCTGTGGCGCCTGGTTGCTGGCAGATGGCCAGTGGCCGAGCGAGCTGCCTGAGCGCGCGGTGGCGGCAACCGTGTATCTGGGCACGTTCGGCTCCGTGTTGGGGTTTGCGTTGTATTTCTATCTCATTAAGAAAATGGAGGCAGGGCGGGTCGCGCTCATCACTTTGGTTACGCCTGTGATGGCCTTGTTATTGGGGCATACGCTGAACAACGAGATGGTATTGCCGCAAGTATGGCTGGGCACAGCCAGTATTCTGCTGGGCTTGGGCTTGCATCATTGGGGTGAGCGTTGGATACGCGTTTTGAGTCGTATCCGCAATCAATAGAGGGAGGCGAGATATGGAGCTGCAATTGAAGAATCGACAAGAGCTGAAAGCGCGCGCGCTGTTGTTGGGCGACCGCTTGGATCTGAAACTGTTCAAAATTGCGGACTGTCTGTCGACCACACCGCTGACCTTACAGGTCGATGCCAACGGTGGCATCGCGGTGCTGTTCCGTTATGGCGTGGTGGTGCTGTTCGGTGTGCACACGATGGATGAGGTGCGGTTCATCGAATCGCTCAAGCCCATGTTGACCAATGCCTATGCCGTACCCGAGAAGGAAGAACTTGAAATACACAGCGGGCGTAGCAGCATCGGTGTGCAAAGTGGGGCGGTGACGCTGGATGAGGTGTCGCTTGAGAAATTGCAACTCATCGCAGATGCTTTGAGCAAGAATCTGGTGTTGTCGCTGTACGAGAAAAAAGTGGCGGGCGAGTTCGATAAGATCGAACCGCTGGCGCAAGAACTGGCGATACAGGGCAAGGTCAGTGCCGACTCCAAGAAGCTGTTGCAGAAGATCGGCTCGATGTTGTTAATCGAGCATCGCATGGTGGGACGTGCCGAGATTGGTGATCGGCCCGAGACACTGTGGGACTTCCCGCAGTTGGAAGGACTTTACGCTGCGCTAGAAGACGAATTCGAATTGAAGGAACGCCAGTCCGCGCTGGATAGAAAATTGGGGTTAATCTCAGACACAGCACAGACGCTGGCCGACGTGTGGGACAATAAGCAACTTCACAAACTAGAGTGGTATGTAATCGGGCTGATCCTGTTCGAAATCGTGATTAGCCTGATTGAGCGTGGCGAGAAATTCTTTAACTGGTTTGCGCAGGTCTTCTAATTAGAACTCGTAGGTGAAATTAACGCCTAAATGAGAACCCCTTGCTGGTGCGCTGCCAGCAAGTGAAGAAGTGACACCGTTCAACACTTCGGTCTTGGCTTGGTATTTCTCAGAAACAAACCGGAAATTCAGCCAGCCCTGTGGGTCAAGTTGATAGCCAATCTCCGCAACCCACCCTTTGGTAGCATCGAATGTGTACTTGTCATTGCCGCCGATATCAGAAGAGAGCTTTGCGCTATTGATGATACGCACACCGCCGCCGAATCGAAACTTCTCTTTACCTGTGTAAAAGGCCAGAGCTTCAATAGGAAATCTATCGAATGATGCTGTGCCATTCTTGGCGGAGACGCTATCGAAGTGATAGTTGGCACTCAGCATGAGTGCCAAAGGCTTATTTCCGAATTGGTAGAGCCCGCCGATACCGAATTGCATGAACGATCCAGCCTTGATGTTGCTCGTTGAGCCGTTCGTAAATGAGATATGTCCAATCGTGTCGCCCCCATAAGTCAATCCAGCGTTGATCACCGCATGGAAACCGGGTTTGCTTGGCTGATATATCGGCGAGACACTTAGTGTGGTTACCTCTTGGTCTGAAAGCGCAAATGCATTGGACGAACAAAAGATCAATGCGATTGCGATGATGGATTGGATTCTGGATGTCATGCGAATATTCTTTCATATTGATGGATACGACTTGGTCGATTATATTTCCTCGAATCTAGAAACGCTGAATCAAATTCTGAGTATCGCTATAATCCGCCTCGGCGTAAATCAAGCCGCCAAATTGTTCAATCAACCCAAAGAGGATTCAATATGCGTAGTCTGATCGTTGCTGCAATCGTTTCGTTGTTCGTTGCTAACACTGCATTCGCGACACCTTGCGAGGATAAAGCGGTAGATAAGAATGGCAAGCCATTGGCAGGTGCTGCAAAGACTGCTTCCATCAAGAAGTGTGAAAAAACAGCTGCCGCCCCAGTTGCTTCTGGTGCATGTGCGGACAAGGCAGTGGGTAAAAATGGCAAGCCATTGGCAGGTGCTGCAAAAGCAGCCTCCATCAAGAAGTGCGAAAAAGACGCAGCTTCTAAGTAAATCTTAGTTTGCGCGTAATAACTGATCCGGCGGGTAAATCCCGCCGGATCCATTTTTAATAAACCAT
>JAVHQF010000067.1:0-4402 GCA_036170995.1 Sideroxydans sp.
AGTGCACAGCTTAAACTCAGGACATAACTGTCTTGACTACAGGGTCCACTTTAATCTGCGGAACAGACTTCTGTGTATCTCTTAGGTGCCATCAGCAGATGTTCAGTTGTCGGAAATGAATGTCCGCTTACTAATGGACAGCGGTAGTTGGACACTCCGCGATCATGCTGGCTCCAATGCGGGCGTTGCAGCCAGTTGAGATGCATGTAATTATGCTGGCGCGAAGTGCGAAGGTGCGCTGGCAAGAGCCAGTCAGCCTTACAAACTCAAGTACGGAAAGCTGTCGATTACACAGCCGTCAAAGCTAACGAACGGTTTACAATAACGCTGACCTGCAAGAGTCAATATTGGCTGAATTAATCGCTCTATTGTCTTCATTGCGGAGCGAATCTATAGAGAGCGCCGAGTATTTGATGAGCAAACCAAACAAAAAAGACTCGCTTGACCAAGGCATCTCGCAATTCCAAGGTGCATGGAATCAACTGCAGGGTGACGCCCTGAATAAAGTACTGTCCGATTACGGCAAAGGCATCCAGGAATCCATTTCGCTAAAGTCTGGTGGCTTCACCAATCAATCGATGGATGTGCAGCAGGGTTTTGTGGCAGAAGCACACCATGTCGGCTCTTTCAATATCGAAGCAGCAGCCAAGGGGCTGAACAACCATCGTGCAACCCGCGATGTTGGCACTCATAATGACCCCGTCGTCGACATCCATGTAAAAACCCCTGTTGGCACAATCAAAAAGGATCAGGTCAAATTCTATAAAGATGGCGAGAGCACCGCTGCGGCCTTATCACCAGAAAAGTACGACACCGTTGGCAAGATCGTGCCCACTGATCAGCTCGACACCGTAAAGGCTTCGGCGCGCAAGCAGGCGCTTCGCAACACAGACACACGCCCCAACGTATCCAAGAGTAATCAGGACACCGCCGACAATGCCACCGATACGCTGACATCCAAAGATAGCAAGGTTTCCAGCAAAGGACTAAACCGCAAGGGAAAAGACAGCTCTGAAGAACTGGTAAAGGTAGCAAAAAAGAAAAAGAACGGTCCTGAGTACAAGGAAAAGGTGCGCGTGCGCAGCGAGTTTAACGGTATGCAGTACCGCAATGCAGCCAAGGCAGGCGCAATTGGCGGTGCTGTCAGCGAGGGTGCCACTATCTTGCTGGAGGTATTGCGCAACGACGAGCCTATGACCATGGATCAATGTATGGAAGCGGCACAACGAGTAGTAGTGAGCTCCGTAAAGGGTGCTGGCAACGCGCTGTTGATCACCAGCATTCAGCATGCAGGCCAGGCCATGATCGATGCTGCGGCTCAACAAACCAGTAAAGCCGTCAGCCAGACGATTGGCAAACAACTCATCAAGGGCAACGTTGCTGCATCTGTGTCTCAAATCACGGTACAACTGGCACAGAACCTGTACAAATTCTCCACAGGTGAGATTGATAATCTGCAGTTTGCCTCATCAACGATTGGTGGTGCGGTACAAGTTGTTGGCACCAGCTTAGCATTTAGTGTGGGTGCTGGTGCCGGTGTCTACCTTGGTACAATCGTTCCCGCAGCTATTTCAGGCTACGCGATTGGCGGTACCTCACTGGGCGCCTTGGGCGTGATGGCCAGCGGTGCAGTGTTTGCAATTGGTTTCGCTGTCGCAGCTGGCGCTTACGTCAACCATTTCTCATCCAAGGGTGTTGAACTCGCCAATTCAGATTTGAAGTCAGCTATGGAACTGCTCAATGGAGGACAGATTGATCTGTCTACCTATGTGGGCAAGATTGGCAAGATGTCTGAATTGACCTTCAGTTGGAGTGATATCCTGCCTCTCAGTGGCGCGATCTCGGTGATTTCCGAGTACGGTTCCCGCAAGAAACAACTACGTGCCGTTCAAAGCAGCATCCTTGACCAGATTGGCACATTGCCTGAGCAAGAACGCGCAATGATGCAAGAGCTGGCTAATCAGTACAACAAAGCAATCACAGACATTGATCGCCAGTACGAAGAGGCTCGTGCCAGCATTACTAAGCAGGCATTCGACCAGTTTGATGCCATGAGCAAAGATCTCAGTCAGTACCTAGAGATGCAGTACTTAATGTTCGCACCTGTGCGCAAGAACTACATCGAGCACTCCGCGCTGATGGACATTGAACTATGCAAGCAGCAAGAGAACGAAGATCGCTCGCGAGCCTTTGCCTATGAACTTGAGGAACTGCAAGGCAATCTCGAAGGTTTCACCGTGTCGAATCAAGTAGACCGCACCATCAAGCAAGTTATGCAAGAAACGATCCTAACTCGCATGGAAATGCTCATCCCCCACAAGACGGGCTGGGATCAAGCATGCGAGTTTCTTGAGCTACAGTAAGGACCTGTCGTTATGATTATTAAAGCTATAGCACACCGGTGGGCCAGTTCCAAGCTGGAAAAAGAGGAAGCGCACACACAGTCACTGATCCGCGAACTGGACCGTGCCAAAGCTGCTGCCAACAAGAACACTCAAGCCAAGAAGAGCGAATACTCACGCAAGATTAAGGCCCACCAAGAAAAGCGCAATAAGGAACTGAAGACCTATATTGATTTTATGAACGAGCAGTTAAAGATAACTGCGGGTTATTTGCCAAAACTCAATCAGTTTCAAAGCTTCACGTTCACCTGCGTGGATTCTTGGATGCACGTAGATTTGTGTCAGCAAGAGATCGATATCGTTTCTCAGAAGATAAGTACCATCGTCACCACGATTGGCCTGCTTGATGCATACATCTCTGAGCTAAATAAACTATCTCAGCGCCAGGGGCGCCATGTATGGAGCAAATTCACTGCGCCACGGAAACTGACAGTCACCAACGACTTTGTTGTGAAAACAAAGGCTCGTATTGTTAGCACCTCAAAATCTAACGACGATGAGTTCAAAAATGAGGTCAAGCGTCTTCAAAGTCACCGCAATGCCCTCTATAAAGAGGCCAAAGATCTACGCGCTGAGCGCGCTGTTTTATTGATCAGAAAAAAGGCGGTGGACCAACAGCACAAGGCCAACAAGAAGGCCTTGGAAGAGAACTGCAAATCGTGTGGTGAGCATTGGCGACAGATTGCCAATGAGTTCGAAGCCTACTATGCATTTGAGGTTAGCGAACTCAAGTATGTCAACGAATGGTTGGGAGACCTCAGAGAGGGCGGCACTCTGCCAGAGATAATTGAGGTCATTGGTACTACTGTGAAAGAGAGTGTTCAGTCCGCCAGAGGAACTCACAATGACCTTGAAAATGAACGCAAGCGCTATTCTGCCCTTGTAAAACAGGCTCATGACAGTAAAGACTATCCCGATACCTTCGCCAGCGATAAAGTTCAACGAGACCGATTTAAACGTGAGGCAGATACAGCTTGGAATGATTTGCAAGAACGCATCAATGCCCGGTCGCTCCTATACGCCCGCCGCGATGAGCTGCGTGGCTATATTGATCGCGTTGAGCCTTTGCATCCCGACGCGGCCATTGATGCACTGTCTGAAATGTTGAACTCTGACCGCGAATTCAATGCCTGGTTAGCCTTCGGCATCAACACCAGCAAGCAAAAGCGCGAACACTGGGAAAAGAAGCAAAAGAGGATTGAAAATGCAACCGCAAATTGAACTGCAGTTCTCCTGGAAGCACTGGGAAATCAAGGAAGCCATCGTCGCAGTCACAAAGGCTGTAACTGTTGGCTACAACACCAAGGACAAGCTGCTGGCCGCGTTGCCTCAATTCTCAACCTACAGAATTGCCTTGGCTATCGATGCCCTGATTACTGCCGACATGGCAGAAAATAATCTCGGAGTGCTTACGATCCATCCAGATATGGATATTGTTTTTGAATTGCTCAAAGGCAAGCTTGTGGTCCCGTTGAGTGCGAAAGAAGCAAAGACCCCTGGTGTGTGGCGAGTGCTCATAAACAAGCTCGGCTGCAAGAATCCCGCTGGCGTGGAAACGCTCCTGAAAACAAATACTGCTGAGGTATAAATGGGCGCACATCATCAAAATTTGCACGTCGAAACCGGAGTATCCGTTGATTTCGTCGATCACATCGACCACTGGCTGGAGTACCTCACGGAACTGCTTGTCGATGCCGACGAAGCTACTCAGCCGAAGTGGAAGCGACAGATCCAATATCTACTAGGCTTTCGCGCTGGTACGAACTGTAACATCAATCACAACCGGCTATTGCAGTATTACTACAGCAACCAAGCTAGTGAGGGGGGCGACAACATCTCTTTGCCGGGTGAGAACTACAACGCTGAAGAGGAGCGCGCTCCGAACAAAAACACGTCTTACGCACAGGCCAAGGTAGATGCCTTTATTGCGGAATTCGAAGCCCGTGAAGGCTCGACCTCCATGTCGATCCATCCGACTAAGCCGATTCAAAGTAGCTACC
>JAVHQF010000068.1:0-4381 GCA_036170995.1 Sideroxydans sp.
GATTATCTTCCAGCACATAAACGGTGCCATCCTTGTCGCGCACCAAGTCGGTGCCGCATACATGGGCCCACACGCCAAAACGGGGCGTCACGCCGATGCACTGTTTGCGGAAGTTGACCGAGCCTGCCAACACCTCGGCTGGGAAGATGCCGTCCTTGATGATGCGTTGCTCGTTATACAGATCGTTGATGAATAGATTGAGCGCCTTCAGTCTTTGTTTCAATCCTGCTTCGATGGGTTCCCATTCAGTGCGCCCCATCACACGTGGGATTACATCGAAAGGCCATGCCCTGTCTATGTTGCCAGCCTCGCTGTAGATGGTGAAGGTGATACCCATCGCCATGATGGTGGCTTCGACCGCCTCGCGTCGCGCCAGTAACTCATCGCCATCCAACGAATTCAGATAGTCGAACAAAGGTTGCGCGGCTGGGCGTGGACCTAACTTGCCATCCAGTAGCTCGTCATAGGCCGTGACAGCTGCGTATTCAGTCGAAGCGATTTCCATGAAGTTCTCCCGTGTAGTTATTTACAGGGAGGTATAGCGAATAGTGTGCCAAGGAATAGGGAGAGGCAGGTATGACAGCTGACGAGGCTGGGGGCGAACTGTTAAGATGCGCGCCTCATCAAAGTCCACGTTCCGCTTCATGTCCTCTTCAGATTCCGCAATGACCCCCTTCGAGCGCCGCGCCAGTATTGGTCTGGCGAGCATCTATGGCCTGCGCATGTTGGGCCTGTTCATCATCCTGCCCATCTTCGCGCTATACGCCGAAGACTTGCCAGGCGGACACAGCCATTTTTTGATTGGTATTGCGTTGGGTGCGTATGGCTTGACACAAGCCATCTTGCAGATACCGGCCGGCTGGCTGTCTGACCGTTACGGACGCAAGCCCATCATCATTGTCGGCTTGTTGTTGTTCGCGGTGGGTAGCTTCATCGCTGCCTCGGCGGATGATATCTATTGGATCATCGCTGGACGTGTCATCCAAGGAGCAGGCGCGATCAACGCAGCGGTGATGGCGCTGACAGCCGATCTCACGCGCGAGGAGCATCGTACCAAAGCGATGGCCTTGATTGGCATCACTATCGGCATCACCTTCTCCCTCTCGATGGTGTTGTCGCCCATCCTGTACAAATTCATCGGCATGTCGGGCATCTTCACGCTGACGGGCATGCTGGCCTTCGTTTCCATCGCCATGGTGGTGTGGTTCATCCCCAACCCGACCATCACACGCTTCCATTCCGATACGGAAGCCAACACCAGCAAACTCAAAGAGGTGCTGCACAATAAAGACTTGTTACGCATGGACTTCGGCGTGTTCACGCTGCACGCCATCCTGATGTCGGTGTTCATGCAAGTGCCGTTCATCCTGCGTGCGAACGGGTTGGACATCCATCATCAATGGGTGGTGTATCTGCCGGTGATGCTCATCGCCTTCGGATTGATGGTGCCACCCATCATCATTGCGGAGAAGCAAGCCAGAATGAAGCAGGTGTTCATGGCTTGTATTGGCGTGGCCGCACTGGCGCAACTCGGCATCCTGTTCCTGCAAGACAGCGTGTGGGGAGTGGCGTTCTCGTTGCTGGTGTTCTTCACCGCGTTCAATGTGCTGGAAGCCACGCAACCTTCTATCGTCAGCAAGATCGCGCCATTGGATGCCAAAGGTACGGCGATGGGCGTGTTCAGTAGCGTGCAGTTCTTGGGGGCGTTCTTCGGCTCGGCCATGGGCGGATTGTTGATGCAGGTGTATGGTGGCAACGTGGTACTCATCTTTGCCGTGTTCATGCTGATGCTGTGGCTGTTCGTCGCCTCCAGCATGTCGCCGCCCAAGCCTTTGATGACCAAGATGTACCACCTGCGCGAGATGTCTGAAGAGGAGGCGCGCACGTTGAAGCAGTCTCTGGCACAATTACGCGGTGTCGGCGAGATATTGATCGTGGCCAGCGAACAGATCGCTTGCCTTAAGGTGGAGATCAGCGGGTTCGATGAAGACGGAGTGGAGCAACTGTTGGTGAGTAATCAATAGCATATTCCCTCATCCCAAGTCTTCTCCTAGCGGGAGAAGGACTTTAACCCCCTTTCCCCGAGGGAGAGGGTTGGGGTGAGGGAGGTTGAGAGCCTGTGAAATTATTTGAAAGGGGTGTGAGATGTCAGTGAACAAGGCAATTTTGATTGGTCGTTTGGGCAAAGACCCAGAGACGCGTTACATGACCAATGGCGAAGCGGTGACCAATGTGTCGCTGGCGACATCCGAGAACTACAAAGACAAAAGCGGCGAGAAACAAGAGCGCACCGAATGGCACAACCTTGTGTTCTACCGTCGCTTGGCCGAGATCGCTGGCGAGTACCTGAAGAAGGGCTCGCTGATCTATGTCGAAGGCCGTATCCAGAACCGTAAATACCAGGATAAGGAAGGCAAGGATCGATATATTAGCGAAATCGTCGTCAACGAGATGAAGATGCTGGGCGGCAAGTCCACCGGCGGTGGCAGCTTCGAAGTGGTGGACGAAGGCGGTTCTTCCGCACCAGCACCTAGCGCGCCAGCGGCACGCCCTGCCGCAGCCCCTGCGGCGAAGGGCAACTTCGACAACTTCGACGACGACATCCCGTTCTAACTGTCATTCCCGCCCTTCGACAGGCTCAGGATGAATTGACCTGCGGTCAGGCGGGAATCCAGTACTGAACACAAAACAAAGGTCGCCAATTCGGCGACCTTTCTTGATTCTAAGGAACCATGAGCAAAGCCTTCACCCGCGACAACGATGACGCTGACGACGATGAGGATTCACCGTCTTTACCTGCGTTGCCAGTAGGCACTAAGAATTACATGACGCCGCATGGCTATCGCCTCTTGAAAGAGGAGTACATGCATCTATTGGATGTGGAGCGTCCTGCATTGGTGCAAACGGTGTCGTGGGCGGCTGGGAATGGCGACCGTTCGGAGAATGGCGACTACATCTACGGCAAAAAACGCCTGCGCGAGATTGACCGACGCTTACGCTTTCTCGCCAAGCGTATGGAGAACTCTCTCGTGCTTGATCCCGCGCAACGCGGAGAGTGCGATCAAGTGTTCTTCGGTGCAACGGTGACGGTGCGCTCGCGACACGGTGGGGCGCAGCCCTCTGGTGCGGGAGCGAGCGCATCGCACCTCCTCCCGCGAACGGCCGACGCTGTCGGTAACTTGTCGGAGGTGCACCACGTGGATGGCGTGGAGCGTACCTACAGCATCGTCGGTATCGACGAGGCGAATGCGAGCAAAGGCCTCATCAGTTGGGTGTCCCCCTTGGCGCGTGCGTTACTCAAAGCGCGTGAGGATGATGCGGTGAAGTTACCGTTACCAGAGGGCGTGGAAGAATTGTTGGTGGTGCGGGTGGTGTATCAGACCATCGAGTTCTAAGGTTACGCAACTTCTAGAGTATGAACCTTTGCAGTATGTGCTTCGACGCGATTTCGACCTTTCCGTTTAGCTTCGTATAGCGCTTCGTCAGCTAGTTTGTAGGAATGCGCTAGCGGTGAATCGCAATCCACTTCGGCGATGCCAATGCTGATCGTGAGGGGTATTCGAACGCCATCGTGGAAATAAGACGCACCTTCGATGTTGACCCTGATGCGTTCTGCCACTTCTACTGCTGCTCTGTGTTGGGTATTGGGTAGTAACAGCGCGAATTCTTCGCCGCCCACGCGCGCAATCACATTCCCTGCGCGGGTGGAACGGCGCAACAGATTGGATATGTGTTTCAACACTTGATCGCCCACGTCGTGACCGTAGTCGTCATTCACTTGTTTGAAGTGGTCAATGTCTAGAATAGCCAAGCATAGGTGGCTTTGGGCGCGCTGGTTTCGTGCGACCTCAAGCTTGAATGTGTTCTCGAAATAGCGGCGGTTGGGTAGCGTAGTCAGTGCGTCGGTGATACTCAATTGCTCTAATCTGCGCTCACTACGAGCGGCGACGAACTCGACTACACCCATTAAAAATAGCGCTGAGATGACTGTGCTGGTGGGGAAAAGTTGTCGAATGAATCGAACAACATCTTTGTCCAGTTCGAGTAACGCGGGGGCGGGCTCAACCCAGTTAAACTCAAAATAAAGGAACAAGCTGATATTCAATATGAAGATGAAGGCAATCGACTTCCAACGTTCTAGTGGGAAAATGATGATGGCGCCTAATGCAAAAAGGATGTAGGAGTAGTAGGAGTTGACGAAAGAACCGAAGGATATGAGGCTGGCCGCGATTTGGGAGGCGATGACGGCGAAGACCAGTAGCCAACGTGCTTGGCAGTGCTGTCCATGCCGATTCAAGTGCATAGACAACACAATCAGCGGATAGAACGGTATCTGGCTATAGATGACGTTGGTGAGCGCTGGGTTGCCAATGAAAACGAA
>JAVHQF010000069.1:0-18341 GCA_036170995.1 Sideroxydans sp.
ATGCGGTAATAGACGCGGTTGGCATCCTTGGTGGTGACCAATACGCCCTTGTCGCGCAGGATGGCGAGATGTTGCGAGATATTGCTTTGGGTGGTGCCGACTTGGTCAACGATGTCCTGCACGCTCAGTTCACCCATGGCCAAAACACAGAGTATCTTCAAGCGCAAAGGGTGTGCCATGGCTTTCATGGATTCTGCCGCGAGGATGATGTGCTCTTCTTTGTCGATCAGTTTTTTACCCATACTCTCATCCCTAGGAAAGTCGGCGCGCAAATGTCCGATGGCGAAATCGGCTAAAATTGCGGTCAAGTGAATTAGTGAATCCTTATTTTGATAGCTTAATTGAGAAAAAGCCAGCATGACCAACCGTTCTACTCCGACAATCAAGCCCGTCCTCCTACTCATCTTGGATGGTTTCGGCTATCGCGAAGATACCGATTTCAACGCGGTCGCCTCGGCACGCAAACCCAATTGGGACAAGTTGTGGCGCACTTACCCGCACACGCTCATCCACACCTCCGAACTGCACGTCGGTCTGCCCAAAGGGCAGATGGGCAATTCCGAGGTGGGACATCTGAACATCGGCGCAGGCCGTGTCGTTTATCAAGACCTATCCAAGGTGGACTTCGGCATCGAGGACGGCACCTTCTACAAAAACCCTGCGCTGGTACAAGCGGTGGAAAGTGCAAAGCAAGGCAACAAAGCGTTGCACATCATGGGGCTACTCTCCGCTGGCGGTGTCCACAGCCACGAATCTCACATCCATGCGATGGTAGAGCTGGCGGTACGCGCGGGATTGAAGAAAGTATTCATCCACGCCTTCCTCGATGGGCGCGACACACCGCCTCGCAGCGCGGCGCAATCGTTGCAGTTGTTGCAAGACAAATGTACCCAACTGGGTGCCGGGCGCATCGCTACTATCGTCGGCCGCTTCTTCGCGATGGACCGCGACAATCGTTGGGATCGGGTACAGCTTGCCTACGATATGCTGACCTCGGGCACAGCGCCCTTCAGCGCCGCTTCTGCACAAGCAGGATTGGATGCCGCCTACGCACGTGGCGAGAACGATGAGTTCGTACAAGCCACTGTCATCGGCGAACCTGCTGCGATGCAGGATGGCGATGCCGTGGTGTTCATGAACTTCCGCGCCGACCGCGCCCGCGAGATTAGCCGTGCATTGACCGACACGGATTTCAACAGCTTCACCCGCGCCCGCTTCCCCAGGTTATCTAACTACACGACCTTGAGCAGCTACGGCGAAGACTTCCATTACCCCTGTGCCTACACGTCCGACACCATCCACAACGGTTTTGGCGAGTACCTTTCCAGCTTGGGCTTGAAACAACTGCGCATCGCCGAGACGGAAAAGTACGCTCACGTCACTTACTTTATGAACGGCGGCAAAGAGCAACCTTATGCAGGTGAAGAACGCATCCTAGTGCCCTCGCCCAAGGTCGCCACCTACGATCTGATGCCCGAAATGAGCGCATTCGAAGTAACCGACAAACTGGAAGCCGCTATCCGTAGCAAACAGTACCAAGCCATCCTATGTAACTACGCCAACGGTGACATGGTCGGCCACAGCGGCATCATGGAGGCGGCCGTCAAAGCAGTCGAAGCGTTGGATACGTGCATCGGTCGTGTGGTGGATGCGATGTTGGAGAGTGGTGGCGAAGTGCTCATCACCGCTGACCACGGTAACGCGGAACAGATGATTGATCGCACCACTCACCAAGCCCACACCGCGCACACGCTCAACCTCGTACCTTTCCTCTACATCGGGCGCAAAGCTGAGATAGCCGAGATCGGCACGGGCGCGCTGCAAGATGTCGCCCCTACCCTGCTGGCAATGATGGGTGTGCCACAACCCGCCGAGATGACCGGCAAGCCCCTCATCAAACTGCTGTGATTCTGATGCTGCGCTTGGCACTGCTGACGTTGTTACTGACGTCGGCTGTCGCCTTCGCATCGAAACAAGACGATCTAGAGAAGCTACGCCAGCGCATCGCATCCTTACAAAAGGATTTCGAGAAGGCGAACGCATCAAAAGCGGAAGTTGCTGACAATCTGCGTGAGTCGGAACGTGCCATCAGCGACAGCAACCGCGCGCTCGAACAATTGTCGCAACAACAACGTGCGGCAAAAAAAGACCTCGCTCAACTTCAGCAACACGCGAGCACCCTGCGGGGGGATATGCGTGAACAACAGGCCTTACTGGGACGCTTGCTGTATCGCCAATACATTGAGGGGGGCGACCGCGATCACCTCAAGCTGTTGCTGAACGATGTGGATGCGAACCAATTCGCACGTGATTTGCAGTACTACCAATACATCGCGCGCAGCCGTGCCAACTCCCTGAAGTCCATCCGCAACAATTTGGACAAGTTACGCGAAGTCACCGCCGAGGTTCGCAGCAAAAGTGACGAGATCGCCGCACTTCAAGCTGATGAGCTAAAGGGGCTACAAAAGCTGGAGCGAGACAAACATGCCCGTCAACAAACACTAAATAAAATCGCGGCACAACTTAAACAACAGCGTCGTGAGATCGGCCACTTGCAACGCAATGAAAGCCAACTGTCGCAGCTGGTCGCTAAGCTGGCTCACATTCTGCCCAATATCGACGGCAAACCGTTCAAATCTCTCAAAGGTAAATTAGCCTTGCCTGTCAACGGCAAGAAGGCAAACAAGTTCGGTGTGCGCCGCACCGAGAACAATCTGATATGGACGGGCTGGTTCTTGCGCGCACCCGCTAACCAAGCAGTGAAAGCCGTCGCAGGTGGACGCGTGGTGTATGCCGACTGGCTGCGTGGTTTCGGCAACCTGCTCATCCTCGATCATGGCCAGGGTTATATGAGTCTCTACGGCAATAATGAGACACTCTACAAACAGGTTGGAGACAGCGTGCGTGCGGGTGACACTATCTCCACTGTGGGCAACAGCGGCGGCAATGAAGATTCGGGTTTATACTTCGAACTGAGGTTTGAAGGTAAGCCCATAGACCCCGCCAAATGGGTGAGAAGCTAGTTTCAAATATTGCCTCTCACATTTGTTCTTTCTCCCGCTTGCAGGGGAAAGTTAGATAGGGGGATTGGCAGGTTTGTAGCACCATGAGGAATGACTGATTCCGCATGCCAATAATTAAGGAAAATCAAATGAGTCGTCGTTTCAAAGAATATGGTCTTATCGGCATCGGTCTGGTCGCAGGCATTTTAATCAGCTTGAATTTCTCTGCGCTGGCAGAAAAAGATACGCCGTTGCCGCTACCTGTTGAGGAACTGCGCGCGTTCGCTGATGTATTTGGTCGCATCAAGAGTGACTACGTGGAACCTGTGAGCGATAAAAAACTCATCACCGAAGCTATCAACGGTATGTTGAGCGGACTTGATCCACACTCCGCCTATCTCGATGCGGAGAGCTTCAAAGAATTGCAGGTCGGCACACAAGGCGAATTCGGCGGACTAGGTATCGAAGTCGGCATGGAAGATGGTTTGGTCAAAGTCATCTCTCCCATCGAGGACACGCCGGCGTTCATAGCAGGGATCAAGAGCGGCGACCTCATCATCAAATTGGATGACACGCTGGTCAAAGGACTCTCCCTGAACGATGCGGTGAAACGTATGCGCGGCAAACCCGGCAGCGACATCTTGCTCACCATCGTGCGCAAGAATGAAACCAAGCCGTTGCAAATCAAAGTTACGCGCGCCGTCATCAAAGTGCAGAGTGTGAAATCGAAACTGATTGATCCAGGTTACGGCTTCGTACGTATCACCCAGTTCCAAGAACATACAGGCGAGAATCTTGCCGCTGCCTTGCATAATCTTCGCAAGCTGAACAAAGGCCCGCTACAAGGGCTAGTGCTCGATTTGCGTAACGACCCAGGTGGTTTGTTGACGGGAGCAGTTGGTGTCTCTGCCGCCTTCTTGCCCAAGGATGCGCTGGTGGTCTATACCGAAGGCCGTACCGAAGATGCCAAGATGCATCTGATGGCAAATCCTGATTTCTATCTGCGCGGTAGCGGCAAAGATGACTACCTGAAAGACCTGCCAGGTGAGTACAAGAATGTGCCAATGGTGGTGTTGATGAACGGTGGTTCTGCCTCCGCCTCTGAGATCGTCGCGGGCTCTCTGCAAGACCACAAACGCGCGGTCATCATGGGCACGCAATCTTTCGGCAAAGGCTCGGTACAAACTATTTTGCCGCTGGGCAATAACACCGCTATCAAGTTGACTACTGCGCGTTATTACACGCCGAGCGGTCGCTCCATCCAAGCTAAAGGCATCGTTCCCGACATCGTGGTGGAAGACCCCGCGACAGCGGCAATGGACAGCGCTTTCCGCTTGCGCGAAGCTGATTTGGACAAACATCTAAGCAACGACAAGCAGCCTGAAGAGAAAGTTGATGCCGTAAAACCTGCCAACAAGGTCGCCCCCAAAGACAAGGAAAGCGACGGCAAGAAGGTTGAAGTCGCCGAGTTTGGTTCCAAGAATGATTACCAGTTGAACCGTGCGCTTGATTTGTTGAAGGGCGCGAGCATCTTGCGGGGGAAATAAGCGATGAATCCGTTCGAGCTACATAAACAGCGTGTCTTGGTATTTGCTGACCAACCCGAAAATCAAATCAGACAAGCTTTTCTGCTGCTGAGTGGGTTGGACAATCTTGAAGTCGAGAACGGCACCACGCCAAACAGTTTGATCATCCGCTACAGTGTGGTGCACTATTCACTCGAAGGATTGGAGAAAGCCCTGCTCAAGGAAGGCTTCGTCTTTAATGATGGCTTGCTCAGCAAATTGAAGCATGGACTGATTCACTATTGCGAGGATGTGCAGTATCACAATCTGAAATCGCCAGAGCCGCGCACAAAAAATAATTCGCAGGAGGTGTTCGTCAAAGCCTACCAACATCATACTCACGGCGACCATGACGATACGCCCTTGGATACTCGCGAAGCCAAATAACGCAGTATGGATGACCAAAAACTGCTGCGCTACAGTCGCCACATTCTCTTACCCGAGATTGGCATCGAAGGGCAGCAAAAACTTCTTAACTCGCGCGCACTTGTCATCGGCGCAGGTGGCTTGGGTTCTCCAGTCGCGATGTTTCTCGCTACCAGCGGTGTCGGCAGCCTCACCCTGTGCGACAACGACAGCGTTGACCTGACCAACCTGCAACGCCAGATCGTTCATCGCACGGCCAGCATCGGCAAAGCAAAAGTCACTTCAGCAAAAGAGACGCTGGCAGAGATCAATCCTGATGTGCATGTGGTAACACTGATAGAGCGCGCGGATGAGATACGACTCGCCGAGTTGGTGAAGCAAGCGGATGTGGTGGTGGATTGCAGCGACAACTTTCCCACACGTTACGCCCTCAACCGCGTCTGCCACGCCATCAATAAGCCGCTCGTGTCGGGTGCCGCCACGCGCTTCGACGGGCAAGTGAGCGTGTTCGACTTTCGCCGCGATGACACCCCATGTTACGAATGTTTGTACCCAGAACGCATGGAGAGTGAAGAGACGCGTTGCGCCGTGATGGGCGTCTTCGCACCGCTGGTGGGCATCGTGGGGAGCATGCAAGCAGCGGAAGCGCTCAAACTATTGATGGATATCGACACGACCTTGTGCGGGAGATTGTTGACGGTGAACGCGCTCAACATGGATATACGTACGATGAGACTCTCAAAAGACGCTGACTGTGCGGTCTGCCAAAAATAATTCTGTGAATCGCTCAGAGCAATTAACAAATTTGGCATCCCTTCCTCCCCTCCTCTCAGGCTTACTTTTCTTTGTCCCCACGCTCTCGCTCGCCCTCATCATCCTTCTTCATGCGTTTGAGCACGTATTTCAGATCGAAGTCCAACACACGAGCGGCAAGGCGGTCGATGGTGAAACGCGTTGCAGTTTTGTGCTCTTCGTTATCTTCATCATCTAAGTCCTCTTTATCCAGATAGTGATGTTCCTTCTCCAGCATCTTCCGAATAGCTTCAATATGTTCCTTGCCTACCTTTGCATTATTGAGACGATAGGCATCAACAGAAGCTAATAGGTAACGGTCTAGCTGGGCGGCGAATGTTGCATCGACTAGTTGCTTGCTGGGCCATGTGGCAACTTGGCTGCGGATGCGATCAAGCAAGACAGCGGCATCGAAAGGAACAGGCACAGCAATCATGGCAGCAGCAACATAACGAGGCACAAAATCGTTGTTTTGCATTTGTTGATATTGATCGCCCACCGGCGTTTGCATATCAATCATCTCTGGATCATCGTACTGGCTATACGTATCATCTGTGTACGTGACATCCCCTCTCAACTCCATGATGGCAATCCCTGGCAAGTCAGCGCTTTGATAACCAAATCCGCTTGCCCCTGTACCGGGAGCCAAACCGCTTGGCAATGCTGGATCTTGTGATGCATTCCCCCATCCCAGTCGAAATCCTGCTGGAATATCGATAATGTCTCCATCCCATCCTCCACTGGGATTTTGTATTGAATTTTTGGATGCTTTAATTAACGTCAGTACGTAATCACGTCGATTTGCCTGTTTTGAAATTACAGGTGGCGTGGTAATCAAACCAGTCACGGGTTCCACAATAAATAAATTCAGATGTTGCTTTGCCAAACTCCCGTTGTGAACCCTATAACGATAAGTGATTACCTTATCCGATAGATGCCACAATGAGCGCACGGCCGGGTCAATCTTAGTAGCTGGGATAAATAGCTCACGGCGTGCGACACCATTCCGATCGGTAATGGTCACAACGTAATCCCCATAGGCATTCTTGACGATGCCGTCCTCCGCCTTAGCGATGCCCGCCAATAGGCTTACACCTGCAAGTAAAACCAACAATGTGCTTTTATAGATGGAGGTATTCATTGTCCGACTCCCAATAATTTGATGTGCCAATGACGATTCGATGAATTTTGGCTATGTGGAAAACCCAGCCTTATCCCCATCTTGAAAGCAATGTCAGTAAACCTCTCTTCATTATCTTTCGGAATTGAGGTCGCATAGTTACCCGCATTAGGATCGACGTTGTTCGCTCTAACATCGATTACTTTACCGCGCCGATGCTCTTCATGCGGAGCAGACCATGAGCATGTGTATTTTCCGTTCAGTTGAAGTGTGCAGTAGGGTACACATCCCGCCGTTGTTTCGTTACCAGTGCAAATATCCAATGCGCCTCCTTCTATCAAACTGGCATCGTTCAAATGCAGAAGCGGGTCATTTGGAAATGCTTCGCGATAACGGAGCGCCAAATCTTCAATTACCGCTTTGGCCTCTGGCATGAGGTAATGATTACTGCCTGCTGGATGCGTGCCAGTTCCGCCTACCAGCACATAATCAGGCGAGGTTAAGTCCAACGACACCAACCCAGTCACGGCCACCTTGATCGTCAAGTCATCCTTGTTACTCTTACACACATCACACGTGGCTGTAACGGTATGCTCACCCGCCACTTCGCTTGCCATGAATGCGAACAAGAACTCGCCGTTGCCATCGGTGTTGCCTGTGATGCATGCGGAAGGTTGCACGCTATCGCAGGAAGTATTGGCTTGGTCGCTGTACAGGTATCCTTTAGGACGGTGAGTATCGTCATGTTGATGTCCACCAGAATTTGCCGTCACTTCAGCTCTGAGAGTGACTGGGGTGTTGGCTTTAACACCATTCAAATTGCCAGTCACTTTAACCCTGAACCACTTGAATGTGTCCGCTTGTTTGTCTGCGGCACGAGCGGGTTGCAAATCGACGCTGTCTTGGTCTATAGCAATATTGTAGGTTTCTTGCGGTAGACACTGGGTATGACCCACATCCCACTCATATCCGCTATCACAAACGCAAGGCGAGCCAGATGCATGAGAAATCGTGCAGACCTCCGCCACAGTGCGTTCGCACAGCTTGGTTGTCTTGTTTAAAGTCCAAGGGTTTGTGGTATCAATAGGGCAAGGTGCGTTTGGAACACACATCCATACAGATGAAGTGATGCCAACGTTGGTATAGGTATAACCTATCGAACAAACTTGTATTGGATGAGACTCCCAGTATGAAAGTACCTCAAACGGAGCCACATTTCTTCGCCACTGACAAACGAATCCAACTGGTGGTAGTGCCGTAAATTGCGGCATATGGATTACATAATATGGATCGTTACAAGCCTCTGTAATTGTTGCGTATAAGGGGCCACCTCCACCCAGATATTGCGTAAAACTTGGAATCGTAGAAAGGGCTGGCGTTGTTTCAACAAGCGCATGGACAGTTGTGGAAAAATGCCACCCAGAAATATGAACGCGCTCATAACCAGTCCCGCAAGTAGTGTCTGCTGGTGAGTATGCCTGCTACATTGAGTTGCTTCAATCGTTTGTCTGTTCATCGCTCTTCCCCGTTTATTTCCTGTGCCACACCCACTTTGGGCTGGAAAGTATTCGCATTAATACTTTTTTTTGGGGGGGGGATGTCAATATGCCGAACGGCCTATATCGAGGTCTATATCTATTTGAGGAGCGTCTATATCTTTTCGATTTATTCTAAGGAACTAACGAACTCGCGCTTTGTAAGTGTTGGTCAATCTGAATTTGTGAAAGAAATGTATTTCGACTGAGTGACCGGATTCCCACTTGCACGGGAATGACAATGCTTTGATTTATGCCTAATCTGGCAACGCAATTTTGTTGCCCGTACTGAACTGGTAATCCTTGAAGATGTGCTCTGCGCTCAATGGCAGATACGTTCCATCCGCCGCTTTGCGCGTGGTGTCTTTCAGACGGTAGGTCAGGTGTCCACAAGTCCAGCATTTGAAGTTGCGCATGTGGGTGCATAGACAGGTCTTGTCCATGACGACGACCTTCTTGTCGTTTGGGTGTGCTGCCACTTCGCGGTTGTAGGCTTCGATGTAGTCACAACGACCATTCGCATCCAATAGATAACCATAAGATTCGCAACCTGGACGAATACCAGAACCAATGGACGGGCTGCTCTTCAACATGCGCATCGGATAGCCCGTGGGCGAGGTGGTGTTGACGACGATGTCGTCTTCGCTAGCCTTGAAATATTCTTGCTGAACATCCGCAGGCAATCCGCACTCTTTGGAGACGGTAAAACGTGTCGCCACTTGCACTGCACCTGCGCCCTCTTGCAGAAAACTGGTTGCATCGCTACCGGTAAAAATACCGCCCGCAGGAATGACAGGGATGTCTAATTTTTCTGCGCGTAAGTAAGCATGAATCTCGTTGACAATAGTGCGCAGATCAAATTCCGCCCAGTCCATGCCAAAGCCCAAGTGACCTCCCGCCAACGGCCCTTCGACCACGATGTAATCAGGAAGACGATTGGTCTTGACGTTCTTGCGCAGAAACAATTGAAGTGCGCGCAATGACGACACAATGATGCCCAACTTCACATCGCGGAAACGCGGATGGTCTTCCATCAGACCGAATGATCCCAAGTGCAATCCTGCTGCTAGGGTGATGCCATCAATACCCGCACTCATTGCCTCATGCAAGCGCAAGCGCAAGGTGTCGCGTGGCGAGTTCATAGTGAGCTTTTCCATCACATTGATGAACACTAGGCCAGACCCGCGTTTGCGCTCCATCGTTTTGCTCACATGCAAACGGGTAGATTCCGCGATTTGATCTAAATTGAATTTGACGCTGGACTTGTCGGAATTGTCGATATTGGCTTTGTACTGCAAAAGCTTGTCTTTGACGAAATCGGTGTCATAGCGACGATCCGCCACGGTTGGCAACATGGCATCGGAGATGTGGCCAACCCCACCCAAACGAGCTGCTTCTAATGCAAGGTCAGCGGTGGAGATGTCCACTCCCATCCCGCCAATCATGATGGGGACCAACTCGTGTTTGCCTAATTTCAGGCGATAATCATTTACTTTTTTTGTCATCGTCTCCCCAGCACTTTGGGGGTCTCCTCTGTTCACTTTGCGTGCCGATCATTGAGTCGGCCTTATAGCGCTATATTACCTTGGAATAGCGCGCGTGTTCGGTGCGCGTACGCAGATATTTGTCGAAGACCATACAGATATTGCGAATAAGCATACGGCCTTTGGGAGTGACTGTAATCCATTGCGGCGATAATTTGAGCAAACCTTCTTTTTCATACTCTGCCAACTCTTTCATCTCGGTGGCGAAGTATTCGTCGAAATTCACCAGATAGGCGATGCCCAAAGATTCCTTGGAAATTTCGAAGTGACACATTAGCGCTTGGATGATGGCGCGTCGCACAAGATCGTCCGCATTCAATTCCAAGCCTCGCATGATGGGTAACTGGTCACGATCAAGTGCGTCGTAATAATCTTCCAACTCGCGATAGTTCTGGCTGTAGGTCGGCCCAATCTTGCCGATGGCACTTACACCCAAAGCGACCAAGTCGCAATCGGAATGTGTGGAGTAACCCTGGAAGTTGCGGTGTAAGCGACCTTGACGTTGTGCCACAGCCAACTCATCTTCTGGTTTGGCGAAGTGATCCATGCCAATATAAACAAAGCCTGCGCCTGTGAGCTTGTTCACTGCCATGCTCAAGATATCCAGCTTGGTCTGCGCGGCAGGCAATTCTTCTTCGTGGATACGGCGCTGCGGTTTGAAGATCGTCGGCATATGCGCGTAGTTGTAGATGGACAAGCGATCTGGATCAGCCGCAATGACACGATCCAAGGTACGTCCAAAACCTTCCAGCGTCTGTCTGGGCAGGCCATAGATGAGGTCTATGCTCACCGACTTGAAGCCATTGGCACGCGAAGCCTTGATGACGCGCAAGGTCTCTTCTTCGCTCTGGATGCGGTTCACCGCTTTTTGTACGTCGTCGTCAAAATCTTGCACACCCACACTGATACGGTTGAAGCCAGTCTGCCCAAGTAAAGCGATCGTTTCATCCGTCACTTTGCGCGGGTCAATCTCGATAGAGTATTCGCCGTCAGGAATCAATTTGAAGTGTGCGCCAATGGCGGCCATCACTTCGCGTATTTCGTCATCACTCAAAAAAGTGGGCGTGCCGCCACCGAAGTGTAATTGCTCCACCACTTGGCGCTCTCCCAAGAGCTTGGCTTGCATGGCCATTTCTTTGATGAGGTAGCGCACATATTCAGCCGCTTTAGTTTTGTCTTTGGTGATGACCTTGTTGCACGCACAGTAGAAACACAGTGTGTTGCAGAAGGGAATGTGAATGTATAAAGACAGCGGGCGACCAACGCCGCCAATCTCTCGCTTGGCCACCCATTGACTATAACTCTCGGCATTGAAAGCCTCGATAAAACGGTCTGCGGTAGGATACGAGGTGTAGCGTGGCCCGTTCTTGTCCAGCCTGCGTATCAGCTCTAAATCCACCACCAATTGATTCACTGCGTCTTTCATCACTGTCTCCCTAAATGAGGCGTGTACTATGCCATCCCACTGCCTGCAAGACTTGATATATGTCAAAATGACTAGGTATAAACCCTGCGCATCCTGCGGCTATAAGTGAAAAGACTGTGCCCCCTGAAACCTCACCAAAACTGAAAGTTGCTTGCTCCAATTGCAATCTGCGTGAGATATGCCTCCCCGTCGAACTAAGCGAGACAGAAATGCATCGTTTGGAAGACTTGAGCAACAACAAACGTAGCTATACTTCTGGAGCCTATCTCTACCGCACCGGGGATTGCTTCAAGTCTCTCCATGCGATCCGTAGCGGCTCGTTCAAAACACGTGTCTTGCACGAAGATGGCCGCGAACAGGTGACTGGCTTTTTAATGGCTGGGGAGATCATCGGCTTGGATGCGATTAGCACTGACCATCACACTTGTGAGGCAGTGGCGATGGAGAACAGCGAAGTTTGCGAGTTGCCATTCAATAAATTGGAAGAGCTGAGTCGAGATATTCCCAGCCTGCAACGCCATCTGCACAAGATCATGAGCCGCGAGATTGTACGCGACCAAGGAATCATGCTGTTGCTAGGCTCGATGCGGGCGGAAGAGCGTCTGGCCGCTTTTCTGCTCAACTTGTCTCAACGCAATGCAGCCCACGGCATGTCGGGCGCTCAACTCAAGTTGCATATGTCACGGCTTGAGATTGGCAGTTATCTCGGCTTGAAATTAGAAACAGTCAGTCGTACGTTCTCTCACTTGCATGAGAGTGGGGTAATCAAAGTACGAAATCGCGCTATTGAGATACTCGATTTCCCCGCACTAAAAGCAATTCTCGCCCGCCCCTAAACGTTGTTTGACAGCCACCTTGCTTCAGTGGATTATTCGCCACTCATTTTTTAGTAGGAATCATTATGACGCAATCAGTGAGCAAAGAAGAAGTCGCCCGCGCCAAACATTTACACTCGGTATTACTGTTTGACTTCATTGTCATTCATATATTTATCTTTCTGCTTGCCGTGACTTTAATTAAAACTAGCCTCATCCCCATGATCTTGATGCCTATCATCTCGCTCTTGTCATTGGCTTACGTTATCGTTAAAGGTACTCGCTCAAGCGCATCAGAGTCATCGCATTTTGTGCGTTGCCATATGTTGCTTGCGGCCAAACGTGCCAAGCTATTTCTTGGCTTGTTTGTGGTCACAGGAACATTCACCGCGTTCGTTTTATTGGCAGGAGCGCAATTTGGTATGAGTAAAATCACCAGCTATGCACTTGCGGGTGGCATTGGACAGCTGCCATTCATGGTGGCTTTGCTGGTGTTGGTGGTATTGGAGTTTGACGCAGAACATCTATGTGCCAGCGGCAAAGTACCTCCCGCCGCGTTGGCATTACATCCTGATACAACTCAAAAGTGACTAACCATGGATAAAAAAATAATTCTAGCCACCATTGCTTTAGTTGCTGTGGTCATTTCCACCCTGCTCATGTTCCCAGACAATTCAACCAGCACAGCTGAAACATTGCCTTGGAACATTAGTCACCCCACCCCTGATAGCACCCGCGTGTTCGGCATTACCCTCGGTAAAACCACGTTGAATGAACTAACCGAGCTGTTTAAACACGAAACCGAGGCGGAAATCAGTTTATTCAAACCCACCACTGGGGAAATGTCGGTTGAAGTTTTTTATGAAGAGGTAAATTTCAACGGCCTAAAGGCGAAGATGGTCTTTACCGTGGCTGTGCCTAAAGAAGAGATTCAAGATATGTTTCAGCGTGGTTTGCGCATGAATAGTGGCGGCAGTGGCAAACATATCACCTTGGCGGCGGATGACCTTGCACGGGTGCGTAGCCTTCCTATCCACAACCTGACTTATCTGCCCAACCTCCGCCTAGAAGAGGCCATCATCACCAAACGTTTTGGCATCCCTAGCGAAAAAATCAAGGAAAAAACCAGTGAGATTACGCACTGGCTATACCCAAATCACGGCTTGGATATCGCCATCAGTCCAAATGAAAAACCAGTGCTGCAATATCTATCACGGCAAGATTTCGCCCTGCTACGCACCCCCTTATTGGCCGAGGGTGAAATCATAAAATAACACTCCAGAGTGTTACTCTTTTGGCGCAGCAGGCGGTTCGCTCTGCTGCGCTTTTGATTTAGGGCGACTGATCAGCATGGCATCTTCGTCGTCGTCGAGCAAAATACGACTGGCGTTGCCTTCCATGTCTTCATACTGTCCCTTTTTCACATTCCAGATGAGCATAGCAACAAATATCAAACCAAAGAACATCATGCCAGGGATCAAACTGTAGATGACTTCCATCGTTATTATTCCTTGAATAAGTTGCGGATGCGCGCCGCGTTTCCGATTACCAACAGCGAGCTCAGAGGCATGGTAATGGCTGCCACCAACGGGGTAACGTGCCCCAACATTGCCATCGGCACCATGATGCTGTTATACACGAATGAGAGCCCAATGTTTTGTTTTATGGTGCGCAACGTCCGACGTGACAGCAAAGTTGCCAATCGAACCTTATCTAATTCGTTTTTCATCAGCACGATGTCGGCACTCTCTACGGATACGTCTGTACCCGATCCCAGTGCGATACCTACATCTGCACGTATCAGCGCGGGGGCATCATTGACACCATCTCCCACCATTGCCACGCATTCCCCACGCTGTTGCAAACGCTGGATAGCTAGATACTTGTCTTGCGGCAGTACTTCCGCGATGACATCCATGCCACCTAATTGACGTGCTATCACCTCGGCTACGGGCTTGCGATCACCGCTCAGCAAGGTCATGCCAATCCCTGCCGCACGCAAAGTATCAATTAACCCTTGAGCATCGGCGCGCAAGGTATCAGCCAACACCAAGACAGCCACATGTTGGCCTTTGATTGCCATATGCACGCAGGTCTTCGCTTGTTCTTCCAAGACATGCAGGTTTTCTATCAGCTCACTTTGCAGAGTAACTTTGTTTTGCGCCAGCCAATCCGCCGTTCCTATTAATACCTTTTGTCCATCACATCTTCCTTCCACGCCCGCGCCTGCCTTGGACTGAAAGTCCTGTACCGTAATGTTTCTATATATTAATTCCCGCTCGTCCGCCTCTCTGACGATGGCCTGCGCTATGCCGTGTTCTGAACAGCGTTCCAAGGATGCCGCCATTGCAAGCACTGTGCTCTCTTCTTGATCGGCAACAAAAATCACCTGCTCCACACGCATCTTGCCTTCCGTGAGCGTACCTGTCTTATCAAAAACGAAGTGCGTGACCTTGGATAGAGATTCCAGCACTTCGCCATTCTTCACTAGGATGCCATGCTTCGCGCCCAAACCAGATGCCACCGCGATGGACATTGGCGTGGCCATACCCAACGCGCACGGACAAGTGATGATGAGCACAGAAGTGGCGGTCAACAACGCCATCTCAAAATTAGACGACCACAGATAAAAGGTTACGCTCGCGCATATCAAAGTCGCCAACACGAACCAAGGGACGATGCGATCCGCAACACGCTGGATGGGTGCCTTAGACGATTGCGCTTCCTCAACCAGCCGAATGATCTTTGATAGGACGGAGTCTTGAGTAACGGTCTGCACCTGGATTACCAACGCACCACTGCCATTGATGGTTCCCGCCGCCACATGATCACCCACCTGTTTTTTGACATGCATCGACTCGCCTGTCAGCATCGACTCATCCACTGAACTGTATCCCTCACGTACCACGCCATCCATAGGTATTCCACTGCCAGGTTTGACGATGACACACTCACCCACCTGCACTGCACGCACCGAGATAATCGTCTCTTGACCATCACGCAACACTGTCGTCACGCGCGGCTGCAAATCCATCAAACGATTGGTTGCGGCAACCGCCTGATGACGGAACATTCCCTCCAAATAGCGCCCTATCAGGATCACAAAGGTCAGGTTGGTAACCGTATCGAAATAGACAGCACCGACTCCGCCTAATGTGACGTAAAAGGAATAGGCATAGGTTACCGACAAACCCAAGGCAATCGGCAGATCCATCGTCAGGTGCGCATTCTTCAATCCACTCCATGCACCTTTGTAAAATGGATAACCCGAATACAGTAGTGTAGGGGTCGCCAAGGCACAGGCTATCCAATGAAAGAAATTGACGAACTGCCCACGATCCGCTCCGCTGTACAACGCGATGGCAATTAGGTTCAGATTCATCATGGCGAATCCTGCAAAGAACAAGCGGAATAACATTGCGCGGTTCGCTTTCTTCATCACGCCTTCAGCCGCTTCGAGATCGTAAGGTATGCCCGAGTAACCTAGTTTCGAAAGTGCTTGAATCAGCGCAGAGAGTTTTACGCGTTGGCCATCCCAACGTAGATGAAGCCGCTTTCCTGCTAGATTGACGTTTGCATTGAATACCCCAGGGATGCGCATCATACCGCGCTCGATCAGCCAGACACAGGCTGCGCAGTGGATGCCTTCGACCAAAAGATGGACTTCGTTCAACTCATCTTTGGTACTGACAAACTCCTGCTGCACCTCATCGAGGTCGTACATCTCGATGTCTCTGGGGGGGGTTGGAGGGGGAGCCAGCAAAGTACCTTGGGGGGTACGCTGGTAATACCCCTGCAACCCAGCTTCGTAGATGGCTTCGCAAACCGATTGGCAGGCGAAACAGCAAAAATTACGTTCTTCACTATCAAGTTGACTGTGAAAAACCTCGTCGCCTATGGATAGACCGCAATGAAAACAAACTGCGTGTGAAGTGTGGCTTGCCTCACCTTGTGACATCTAACTTACCGTTAAGGCTGTTTCGGAATTGCGACAAAAACTTTTTGCTCCATCGAAAATTGCAGATTTTCACGCTGCGCGCTAATCAGCATGTCCCAATTGCCAGCACGCGAGAACTTTACATCTGCTGCGTAGTTGCCAGCAGAAATTTCATTGAAGGCAGTATTAAAATCGAAATTAGGATCGCCCGGCCATTGAGCAGCAATCAACACTTTAGCCCCTGCAATCGGCAACCCCTCCTTGGATCTCAATTCAATGCGCATTAGGGCGGGACTGGCATTCAACATATAACGTTGTGCACTGGGCATCGCCATACTGTCGTTTGGAATACGTTGCGGGGAATCCAGCTCGGCATGCCACCCCAGGGTGGAACGCTCAGCCTGTTGCTGCACCCATTTAGCATCGTACTGATTATGTGCCTTCACGCTGTAGTTCTCATCCAATAGGCGCGTAGGGTGATGCAACACATTCCACAACATACGCGCGTTGATTAGCACACCGGCAATGACAATAGTAAGCAAGCCTATCAACCACGGATTACGCCAGCCTTGTTTGTTTTTTTGCGAGATCATTTCACCGCACCTTCAATTCGTTCTGAATATTCAACTTAACCGCAATTCACTTTTTGGGGCCATTGAACATAGTGTTGTATTCCGCCGACATGGTTGGGTCTTCAACGTTTTCTACACGAAATTGAATTGGCGTAACCTCGCTGGTAATGCTTGATTCTTGCGCTCTAACGAACACCGTGAAACCCGACGCCTTGCCATGATGAATAAGCTGTACTTGTTCCGCATCTACAATGACCTGCCCTTGCACTCCTCCTTCGGCACTAATCTTGACACGTACATCTTTATCCGTTTTGTTGAGTACTTTGAAGGTGTATTTGTTTTGGATAGAACCATCGCTCTCCCGGACAAACAAAGGTTGACGCTCTGGCGCAACGCGTAAAGTCAGCGCACCTAAGTGGTTTAAGCCATAAATAATGCCAACCAGTGCCAACAAAATAATCCCGATATAAGCCCAAGTACGCGGATGTTGATACAGCTTGTGCACAGGACGACCTTGAATCTCATCTAGTGATGCATAACGAATTAACCCGCGTGGACGACCAATCTTGTCCATAATGGAATCGCACGCATCCAAACACAGACCGCAGGTGATGCAACCGAGTTGCTGGCCTTGCCGAATATCTACCCCAGTAGGGCAAACTTGTACGCACTGGAAACAGTCTATGCAATCGCCTAACTTAGGTTCGTTTTCAGCAACTTCACCACGACGAATACGACCGCGTGGCTCACCACGTTTTTCATCATAGGTGGGCAAAATGGTTTGTGAATCTGCCATCACCGCCTGAATACGTGCGTAGGGACACAGCCACAAGCAAGTCTGCTCTCGCAAGAAACCCGCCAAGAAGTAGGTGCCCAAGGTGAACGCCAGTAGCGTGACCAATTCCAACATCGACAAATTGAAATTCATCAAATCGTGCCAGTATTGGAAAGCATCCTCAAACCAAATGGTGAAACTAATCCCCGTAAAGACAGAAATAGCCAACCAAATGCCATGTTTGATAAATTTTTTGCGCAGCTTGTCACCATTCAGCGGTGCAGCATCTAACTTGTGCCGCGCATTGGGATTGCCTTCCACTTTTTCTTCAATCCAAGTAAACAGATCCACCCATGAAGTCTGAAAACAGAAGTAACCACAGAACACCCGTGAGGCCACGGAAGTAACGGCAAACAAGGTCATCGCCAACAACAACAACAACAATGAAACCATCCAGATGTCTTGTGGCAAGATAGTCAAGTTAAAAATATGGAACTGACGGTTGTTCACATCTAGCAACAACGCCTGTTTGCCGTTCCAGCGCAAATATGCCCCAAAGAAAAAAATGAGCCACAAGGATTCGGTAAAATATTTAATACTACGAAAGAATCCAGGCATCCGTTTCGCATGGATCGTACTTTCACCCACATTGGTTGCCCATTCCTGATGCTCGTTGTAAATGCTCGTGACGCTACCCACCTCAGCGGGTTTTGTATTCGCCTGCTCACCCATGCTCTGCTCCCAATGTTTTGACTTGCAGGTGCAAGCCTTGTGTTAAAGAAAACACTGAACAAATTCTGCATAATTGCAAAAGTTGCGCAGTGTGTCCCTTTTCAATATCAATTTCAAGAATAAAAAAGGAGGAGGCAAGCCTCCTCCTCCTCTAAACCTC